>NZ_JBIFFO010000001.1:0-314160 GCF_043557115.1 Sulfitobacter sp. 1A13679 | reverse complement strand
GGGAAGTGTGTTCACATGGGTCAATTCTCAGTGACAATTTATGGGGCTACCGGGTCAGTTCTCAGTGACAATCAACACTGATGCCTTTCGACCTCATGATTGCTTGCCACCCCTTGACGGTTCTAAGGGAAGGGAAAGGCTTCTGCCGTTTTTGATATCTCGGGTCTTGCGACATCTTGCGCTTCAGGATCGGAAGGCGCGCCTTCCAAGAAAGTCCTAACTGTTTTAGTCGGTCAGATTCTTCTAAAAGGCGAACTCTAAACTGCAGTTCCTCTTGCTCGTCACGGGTGGCCAGGGAGTGCTGTTGCCAAGCGGTCTCTTGCGGGTCATCCACCAGTCCTGTCGAGATGTACGTCCGGAATTCATCAATAGAGACTTTTAGAATAAGCCCTTCGGCATCGATAAGCCGAACTTTCCCTTCCTCCACTTGGATGTCTTCAACCTCGTAGGTCTTCTCGTCGAGTCTGAGGAGGCAACCTTGATACCTCTGAGGCGTAGGAGTCATAGCGGAAGAACCTCCAGATGGCTAAGTGACTGATTTGTCGGAGCGGCTAGCGATCTCGGGCCAAGCCGTTTGCGGCTTAATTCGACAGACAACCAGCCTTCGAGAATAGCCCGTAGCGCATCCGCTTGGGAAAGCTGATATTTGGACAAGAACTGCCCTAACATTCGCTCGCCCGGCGGTAGCTGGCATAAAGTTCTGATAGTCTTGTCAGACGACTGCTCTCCGATATGCGGCCGCAGCAGTCTTAGGTTGTAGTCGAGCGCCGACCGTAGCCCGTTCTCAGAGATGACGATCAGTCGCTCACCGAAGTCGAAGAATAGGTCAGGAAGCTCTAAGCACTGGGGGGGGTTCTGAATCCACCGCGAGTGCCTGATTTCTAAGAAGCAACGCTTCTCAGTCTGAAGCTCTACTAGAAAGTCGGGAGTGTAGGGCTTGGGCTTGTAATGAGTTCCCTTAAAGCGCTCCAAAAGGGCAGCTTTCCTCTCGTACGCTCTTCCTGTGTTGAGATCAAAAGTGCATGGTTGAGGCCGAAAGCTGATCACTCGTGGATCAAGAGCCAGTGCGTAGGCAGTGTGCAGTTCTAATCACGAAGTCTGTCGCCTTTATATTCTCAGCACTCGGAAGAAGGAGCGCGCATCCATTGCCGTACAAATTTGCGTGCCCATTGACATAGGATCACAAGGCTTTTCGATGACTTCCTTTGCGCCAATGACCAAAAGCTCTGCTCGGCTCGCAACACTCACTCAAGCTGTCATGGAGATTTTAGAAACGCTCTCAAAGCTCGGTATTTCCCAGTTTTGCCTCGCTTGATGCATGCAAATGAATGCGATAACCTTTTCCCAGAGGCGTCACTGCGCCGGTTTTTGAGGAGAATGGGATCATGAAGGCATTGAGCCGGATCGCCACAAAGGCCATTCCCATCGAAGTCCTGCGCAACGATATTCTGCAGATTTGCGGCGCTTTTGAGGTGGAACCTGCGCGCCGCGAGGGGCCGTCTCACGGTCTGGCGCGAAAGCGGGGGATGGGTGGGTTTGAAGCCGCGCTGGTTTCGCTCGATGCTCAGGAAGCGGCCCGCACGCAGACCTGCATTCGGCGCGATCCGGCCGAATATTTCTTTATGCTGGTACAGGATGTTGGCGAGTGTGTGGTGCATCAAAGCGGTGCATCTACCCTCTTGCGGCCCGGCGACATGTTTATCGTCGACGCGACGCGTCCCTCGAAATTTGTTTATGACGGGCAATTGGCGCATCAGATTTCAGTGCATCTCCCGCGGGATGAGATGATCGGCAGGTTCGGTGGCGTCTGCGATGGCGGAGTGGCGATCGACCGCAATGATCCGCTGTGGCTGGCGCTGCGCGCAGTGCTCTACAAGATGATGCACTGCCCGCCCGAGGCAGGACTGCAGTTGACCGAAGCGTTCTATGGACTGATGGGTGCCTATTTCCACGAGCGGCGCAGCCAGACCTTGGATGCCCGTGGGCAGATCATCGAACGAGCCCTACAACTCATGACCCGCCACTACCGCGACCCTCAGTTCGGGCCGAGCGCTTTGGCGCTGCATTTGGGCGTATCTCTGCGCAGCCTGCAACGCTATTTCGAACCCTTGGGCGAAACGCCGGGTCAACGTCTGCTGCAACTGCGTTTGACCCAAGCGCATGCAGAACTCTCTCGCCGCGGGGGCAAAGAGGTCTCTGTCACCGACTGCGCCTATCGCTGCGGCTTTAACGATCTTTCGCATTTCTACCGCGCCTTCCGGCAGCGCTATGGAATGACGCCCGGCGCCGTTGTCGCAGAAGTCCGCGACGGTGGCGCGATCGTCCAATAGGGCTGTCGCGTTATCCCAAGATGCCCGTCGAATCCGCGCCTAACCTCTGACCAGAGGAGGCGTTTCGGCGCGGTGCCGGAATGGGATGACGGAGGACATCATGAAAGACACCATCGATAGCATCGGCCTGATCGCGGCCGGTACACGGGTTGAGACGGGCGCGCGTTTCCCCGTGGCCAATCCCGGCACGGGGGGCCAAGCAGGCACGGCACCGGATGTCGGACAGGCAGAATTGGACCGCGCAGTCGCCGCGGCAAAGGCGGCTTTCCCCGCGTGGTCAGCCACATCCGACGAAGAACGCGCCGCCGCTTGCACAGCCGTGGCCGATAAGATCGAAGCCCATGCGGAGGAGTTGGCCCAGCTTGTCACCGCCGAGCAAGGCAAACCGTTGGGCGGCATCGGATCGCAATGGGAACTGGGCGGCGCGGTCGCTTGGGCGCGCTATACCGCGGGGCTCTCGCTGCCGATGGAAGTTCTGCAAGACACGCCGGAGGGGCGGGTCGAGATGTACCGCAAGCCGCTTGGGGTGGTGGGGTCGATCACCCCGTGGAACTTCCCCGTGCTGATCGCGGTCTGGCACATTCTGCCCGCGCTGCGTAGCGGCAATACGGTGGTCAGCAAACCGTCACCCATGACGCCGCTTGCTTCGCTGCGCATGATTGAACTGATGAACGACGTGCTGCCCGCAGGCGTGGTCAATTCGGTCAGCGCCGCTGATGGCGCATTCAACATGGGCGCGGCGATGTCCGCGCACCCGGACATAGCCAAGATCGTCTTTACCGGTTCCTGCGGGACGGGTCAGAAGGTCATGCAATCCAGCGCTGAGACGATGAAGCGTCTGACCCTTGAGATGGGCGGCAATGACGCGGGCATCGTGTTGCCCGATGCCGATCCGCAAGCGATTGCCGAAGGGTTGTTCTGGGGCGCCTTCATCAACAACGGCCAAACCTGCGCCGCGATGAAACGGCTCTATTTGCATGACGATATCCACGACGCGGTCTGTGACGCACTGGTCGCCTATGCACGCAACATCAAAGTGGGCGAGGGCACGCAGGAGGACAGCGTCCTCGGTCCCGTGCAGAACCAGATGCAGTTCGACAAGGTGGCGAAGCTGGTGGCGCAGGCCAAGGAACGCGGGCAAGTTCTGCTGGGCGGTGAACCGGGCGAGGGGCTCTTCTTCCCACCGACGATCATCACCGGGATGAGCGCCGATGACCCGTTGGTCTACGAAGAGCAATTCGGCCCCGCGCTGCCGATCATTCGTTATAGTGACCTCGACGATGCGCTGGCGCAGGCCAATGCGCTGGACGTGGGCCTTGGTGGCTCTGTCTGGTCGTCTGATAGGGCGGCGGCCAAGGAGGTGGCAAAACGGATGGAATGCGGCTCGGTCTGGATCAACAGCCATGGCATGATCCAACCCAACGCGCCCTTCGGGGGCGTCAAGAAGTCAGGCTTCGGCGTCGAGTTCGGCGAAGAGGGGCTGAAGGAATACACCGACATTCAGGTGATTTTCGCCTGACGCTGGGAGGCGAGGGCGATCATTCGGTGTCCGCCATGGCGGGCACCTTCAAGAAAAACATGAAGGGAGAAAGCATGTTACGTAAAACTCTACTCGGCGGGGCCGCGGCCCTTGCGCTGACCGGTGGGGCGTCATTCGCGCATCCGCTCGATGGTTTTTCCGGTGAGGAATACCAAAAGATCAACGAAATCCTGCGCGCAGGCGATCTGGCGGGGGATGACACGCTCTATCCGCTGATCGAATTGATCGAGCCGCCCAAGGCCGATGTGCTGGCGTGGAGCGAGGGTGACATGCTCGACCGTCGCGCGATGGTGCATATGTCCAACGCCGATAACAGCGGCTTTGTCGAGACCATCGTGAACCTGACGACCGGAGAGATCGAGAGCAGCGCGCCCACTGAGGGTCAGCCGATGATCCTCTTCAACGAGTTCGCCAACGCTATGACCGCCGCGCTAGAGCATCCCGACATGATCGCGGGGCTGGAAAAACGGGGGCTGACGCCGGATCAGGTGTTCTGCCTGCCGCTCACTGCGGGCAATTTCTTTTCGGACGAAGACGACGGCACGCGGTTAATGAAAGTGCCTTGCTATGTCTCGCCCGAAGGGTCGAATTTCTATGCCAAACCGATTGAGAACATCTATGCCGTGGTCGATCTGCAAAGCGGCAAGGCGCTGCGTGTGATTGACGAGGGCAATGTGGCGGTCCCCGAAGACGGCTGGGGCTACACGGGCGAGGAGATCGAGGCCCGGACCCCACAACGCGCCGCGACGAATCCCGCCGTGCTGACCCAAGAGGGCGGACCGAATTTCACCTATGCCGATGGCGCACTGGAATGGGACATGTGGCGCATGCGCCTGCGGGTCGACAAACGCCCCGGTCCGGTGCTGTCGAACATCGATGTGAAGGATGGCGAGGAATGGCGCACGCTGCTTTATCAAGCGCATCTGTCCGAGGTTTTTGTTCCCTATATGGACCCGAGCGCCGGGCTCTATTGGCGGACCTATATGGACAGTGGGGAATATGGCTTCGGGCTGTTCCTGACCCCGCTGGTGGCCGGGATCGACTGCCCGTCTTATGCGACCTTCCTGCCGGCAATGATCGCGGGCGATGACGGTCAGCCGCTGGAAATCCCCGACGCGGTCTGCATCTTTGAGCGCAACATCGGTGATCCGGCGTGGCGACATTTCGAGGTCTTTGCCCAAGGTCCAGATCAATACACCCCCGCCGAGGGTCGGCCCGAGACCGAGTTGGTGGTGCGTACTGCTTCAGAAGTGGGGAACTACGACTATCTGATCGACTACCGTTTCAAGCAGAACGGCCAAATGGAGATCAAGATTGGTGCCACAGGACTGGATGGTGTGAAAGGCGCCGATGCGACATCAATGGATGATCCTTCGGCGGCGCGAGAGACGGAGTACGGCACGCTTATTGCGCCCAACTTGGTGGCGGCGAACCATGACCACTACTTCAACTTCCGCCTCGACTTCGACATTGACCAGCCCAAAAACCGATTCATGACGATGGACATCGTGCCCGCCGAAGTAGCCGAAGATAGCCCGCGTCGGTCATTATGGAAGGTCGAGCATAACATGCCCAAGTCCGAGGCTGAGGCGGCCTATCAGGTATCCTCGTTCAAGCCGCGTTACTTCATGCTGCAGAACCCCGACCGCAAAGGGCCGTTGGGGCATAAACCGGGCTATATGATCCACCACGGCAGCGTGGCTTACGGGCCATTCGACTTTAAGAACGACCCCCCGATGATCCGCAACGCCTATATCGAGAATTCGGTATGGAACACGGTGCATGACCCTGAGGAACGCTATGCAGGCGGCAAGTTCGCGTTGCAAAGCGATGGGTCCGACACGCTGGCGCAGTGGGTCAAGGAAGACGCGCCGCTACAGGATCAGGACATCGTAACGTGGTTCACAGCAGGGTTTCACCATGTGCCGCGCATGGAAGATTGGCCTGTCATGTCGACGGAGTGGAAGACGGTGCATATCATGCCGCATAACTTCTTCCCGATGAACCCGGCGATTACCATCCGCGATCCTGAATAAGGGCACGTGAGAAAAGAGAAAGACGGGCAGTGGGGGCTGCTCGTCTCTCTCCAGGGGGGCCTTAAGCATTCTGTGCAAGACTATCATTGTTTAACGATTATTAGTGGCGGTGCGCATCTTGATCTGATGATTGCCAAACCACTGTCCAACTGGGGTTCGTTAACTCAGCGACCCTGAGCACGTTTTCGTCGGTCACCGTGACGAATGCTTGGAGGGGTTCGAAATGTCCGGCACACCAGAGGGTCGCCCCTCGAGACGGGCACGTCGCTGCCCGGCTTCAGACCAGTCGCGGTCCAGGGCGTGGGATCGATCAATGTCTTTGGCACCGAATACGCAATGCGCTTTTGGTTGAACCCTGAAAAGGTGGTTCCATTTTAGCATGTTGTTGAGCGCGGCAAAGAAGAGATGGCTATACATTCCCGATAGCCTTTGCGGCAAAGCGAGCTGCTCTATGCGCTTCATCGCCACTCTATCACAAACAGCCTTTCAACCCGACCGCGGAACAACGTCGGGATCGGGATAATGTGCAACCATCCAGGGGTAATTGCTTAATCTATTAAAGACCTGAGAGATTACGGCTTGAGGCGCCATTCGAAGTCTTCGAGATGGAACTTAGGGCTTCTTTGGGCAGATATCTTCGCGCTTTCTGGTAGAAACTCCGCACGCTGTTCGATAACGCACAGAGTGTGTTTGAAGGTAGAGAGTTGCGTATTTTTGCGTCTAAATTAGGTGCACCTGACGTAACGTATGCATCTCAAACGGAGAAATAGATTCAGATGAAAAACTTCCTTCTTACGACGGCAATGGGCGCAACACTCGCGACTGCGGCGCAGGCTGAAACGATGACCTATGTGCTCGATCCTTCCCATAGTCAGATCGTGTTCAGCTATAATCACTTGGGTTTCTCGACCACCACAGGCATGTTCTCTGGGTTCGAGGGCAGTATAGAGCTGGACCAAGAAGACCCGGCAGCATCGAGCGTCTCTGTTTCATTTCCCGCCAAGAGCCTCATCACCGGCTGGCCCGCCCGCGAAGCGCATTTTCTGAGTGAAGATTTCTTCGGCGCCGAAGCGAACCCCTTGGTGACATTCACCTCGACGTCAATCGAAGTAACCGACGAAGAGACCGGCAAGATCACCGGCGATCTGACCATGAATGGCATCACGAAGTCCGTCGTCTTGGACGCAACACTGAACCAGTTGGGCGATCATCCGATGGAAAACCGGCCCTGGGCCGGGTTTGACGCGACGACGAAGCTGCTGCGCTCGGATTTCGACATGGGCCAGTTCGCCCCGTTTGTCGGGGATGAGGTTGCGATCGATATCTCGATCGAAGCAATGGTGCCCGCTAAATAATCGAAGCCTCATACTTTACCACAAGGGTCGCGCGATTCCTCGCGCGGCCCTTTTTTCGTCTCGATGGTGCAGGGTCTATTCTGGCTTAGTTGCCACCAGTTCTATCCGGACCTCCACAGCAAACCCGACAGAGCTTTCGTCCGGATAGGCCATTCCCATGCCGAAGTCACGGCGGTCCAGAACCGTGCCGCCCGAGGCTTTGGCCGTGCGTCCTGTCACCTCGAGATCGAAGTCGAGCGTGACGGGAACACTCTGCCCGACCAGTGTCAGGGAGCCGGAGGCTTGGTGCTTCGGTCCGCCGATTAGCACGATGTTGCCCTGAAACACGGCGGTATCATGGGCGGCGACATCGAAGAACTCGGGGCCTTTCGCCTGGTCCGTCACGGACCCAAGTGTAAGGGAGGTCATATCGATCACCGTCTTAACGGCGCCTATTCGGGTTACTTCATCATACTCGATCTCAGCCTGCCAATTGGCAAATCCGCCGGTGACCTCGGCCCTCATTTGCTTGATTGTGATCGACAGGCTGCCGTCCTGCACGACCCATCCTTCGGTCTGTTTAGCAGGGAATTGTGACGCGGCTTCCACGTTGTGAGCGGGGCCAAACACGGTCAGGGCGCCGCCGATTGCAAAGGTCCAGATCCCTATTGCGGCGAGAACGGAGGCCGTCTTGCCGGGGTGAGTGGCCGCCTTGCCGGCAGCCCGTCCGTTCCACATGCGGGCCAAGGTGCCATCGCGGTCAATCAGCGCGTGTTTAATTGCGCCCCCGATATGCGCCGCGACCATCGTTGCCAAAACGATCCCCGCAATCCAGTGAACATTGGCTGCCGCACCGGCAAGGCGCTCCGATTCCGGAATAAACGGCAAGCTTTGGGGGAAGGGCCACCAGATTGGCGCAAATCCCACTTCGGCCGAATGGATCACCCAGCCGGAAAGCGGGAGCACGAAAATGGCGGCGTAGAGCACCCAATGCGCCGTGTCCGCGGCGAAGGTTTCGAGGCGCCGGTCGGGATGGAGAGGCACGGGACGCGGTTGCGAGATTGCCCAGCCGACCCGCAATACTGCCAAAGCCAAGATCGTCACGCCGATCGTCTTATGAGACGAATATAACAGCCGAAGGAAGACCACGGTATCGCCACTACGCGGCGTGAACTTCCCGATCAATCCAAGTGCTATGTCTGACAGCACCAGGAGCGCGATGCTCCAATGGAAAAAACGGGCGACGCGCCCGTAGCTGGCGGTTGTGTTTGATATCATCGGACCCTCGCATGTCTTGACTGGGTTTCCGATATCAAGACTTCGCCGCCAGCACATTCCGTTGTTTTCACACAACCTCTGTGCGCAGATGGAAAAGCCACGGTTTAGCGAGGCGCAACTCGGAGGGCAGGTGCCCGCATGCGCACGTCTTTCGGCTTAACTATCCATGCAATGTATGGGTGTTTGCGGGAACGCAGCGTAATCCTTGGCGATCGGTTTTTCTCGCGCGGCGTCGCGGAATTAACGAATGGCCGATCTGGTGAAGCCGTGCTGTGGCGTCGAAAGGGGATGTGAGTGTCCGGTTTGGGCTCAAAGCCGCCTTTCGCACCGCAGCACAAACATCTGTTCCGCAGTTGCTTGAATGTCAGCTATCGCCATCGACGCGTGGCAACCTCGTAGTTTCAGTGAATGCACACTATCCGCCCTTGGCGCCCAGCAGACCTCATCGTGGCCTAAGTTCTTGCGATCCTAGAGCCCGAAAGCCGCTCCTAGCTTAAAAAAGCAACCTGAAGAGCAATTGTTGCTTCACCCATGTCGTCGCAGGCCAAGCAAACCTAAGGTCGTGCAGATCTATGCGCAATTTGTGCAATACTATGGGGGGCGGGCAGGATTACACGCACCTCTACACCGCCTCAAAAATCCAAATTCTCCACGCTCAGCGCGTTCTGCTGGATGAACTCGCGGCGCGGCTCGACCACGTCGCCCATCAGCTTGGTGAAGAGATCGTCCGCCTCGGCCATGTCCTCCACGCGGACCTGCAGGAGCGTGCGCGCGTCGGGGTCGAGAGTGGTTTCCCACAGCTGGTCGGGGTTCATCTCGCCCAGACCTTTGTAGCGTTGCAGCGACAGGCCTTTCTCGCCCTCGGCAAGGATCGCGTTGAGCAGGTCCATGGGGCCATAGATCATCTGGCTGCGGTCCTTGCGGATGAGCTTAGCGGGCTGGTCGTAGACCTCCTGCAGGTGCTGCGTGAAGCTCCCGGATTTCTTCGCCTCGCCCGAGCGCAGCATGCGGCCGTCGAGGGTGCGCACCTCTTCCACGCCGCGCAGGATGCGGGCGAGGCGGATGCCGTGGTCTTGGGTGATCCGGCCCTGCCAGCCGCGCTCGTATTCCAGCGCGATCAGGTTCAAACGGTCGGCGACCTTGTCGGCCACGCCCTGCAGGTCGCTGTCCACCGCGCCCTCGACAAAGGCCCCGGCGATTGCGGCCTGTTCGAGGATATGGCGGGGGTAATGGGTCGGGAAGGCTTCCAGCACGCGTTTCAGCTGGCGGGCCATGTCGACCACGCGGGTGAGGTCTTGACCGGTGATCTCCTCGCCATTGCCTTGGCGCAGCATGGCGCCGTCGACACCCTGCTGGATCAGGTAGTCCTCCATCGCGGCCTCATCCTTGAGGTAGACCTCGGACTTGCCGCGCGAGACTTTGTAGAGCGGCGGCTGCGCGATGTAGAGGTGGCCGTTCTCGATAAGTTCGGGCATCTGGCGGTAGAAGAAGGTCAGCAAGAGTGTGCGGATATGCGCGCCGTCGACGTCAGCGTCGGTCATGATGACGATCTTGTGGTAGCGCAGCTTGTCAAGGTTGAACTCATCCCGCCCGATCCCGGTGCCGAGCGCCATGACGAGGTTGCCGATTTCCTGAGAGCCAAGCATCCGGTCGAAACGCGCGCGCTCAACGTTGAGGATCTTACCCTTCAGCGGCAGGATCGCCTGCGTTTGCCGGTCACGGCCCGTCTGGGCCGAGCCGCCCGCGCTGTCCCCCTCGACGAGGAAGACTTCGGTCTTGGCCGGGTCTTTTTCCGAGCAATCCTTGAGCTTCCCGGCGAGGAAGTTGACGTCCATCGCCGTTTTGCGGCGGGTCAACTCGCGCGCCTTGCGGGCCGCCTCGCGGGCCTGTGCGGCCTCCACGATTTTGCCGACGATCTGCTTGGCCTCGTTGGGGTTCTCTTCGAACCATTCGGCAAGGCGCTCGTTCATTAGCCCTTCGACCGCCGGGCGCACTTCGGAGGAGACCAGCTTGTCCTTGGTCTGTGATGAGAACTTCGGATCGGGCACTTTCACCGACAGCACGCAGGTCAGACCCTCGCGGGCGTCGTCGCCGGTAAAGCTGATCTTCTCCTTCTTGGCGATGCCGCTGGTCTGGGCATAGGCGTTAATCGTGCGCGTCAGCGCGCCGCGGAAGCCCGCCATATGGGTGCCGCCGTCGCGCTGCGGGATGTTGTTGGTGAAGGGCAGCACCGTCTCGTGGTAGCTGTCGTTCCACCACATGGCGACCTCGATGCCGATGTCGTCCCGCTCCCCGGTGATGAAGATCGGCTCGTCCATGACCGCGTGTTTGTGCCGGTCGAGGTATTTGACGAATTCCTTCACGCCGCCTTCGTAGTAAAGCTCGGTCTGCAGCGGCTCGACGGGGCGTTCGTCCTTCAGGATGATGCGCACGCCGGAGTTCAGAAAGGCCAGTTCGCGCAGGCGCTTTTCCAGCGTCTCGAAGCTGTAGTCGATGTTCGAGAATGTCTCGGTCGAGGCCATGAAGCGGACTTCCGTGCCGGTGCGGTCGGTCTCGCCCACGACTTCGAGGTGCTTGGTGGTGAAGCCCCCCTCGAACCGCGCGATATGTTCCTTGCCCTCGCGCCAAATGCGCAGTTCCAGCCAGTCCGAAAGCGCGTTCACGACCGAGACGCCGACCCCGTGCAGACCGCCCGAGACCTTGTAGGAGTTACTGTCGAACTTTCCGCCCGCGTGAAGCTGGGTCATGATGACTTCGGCGGCCGAGACGCCCTCTTCTTCGTGGATGCCCACCGGAATGCCGCGGCCGTTGTCGCTCACCGATACGCTGGAATCCGCGTGGATCGTGACGGTCACCGCATCGGCATGACCGGCTAGCGCCTCGTCAATGCCGTTGTCCACGACCTCATAGACCATGTGGTGCAGGCCCGAGCCGTCATCGGTGTCCCCGATATACATGCCGGGGCGTTTGCGAACGGCCTCCAACCCTTTGAGAACCTTGATGGAATCGGCACCGTATTCCTGTGGTGTCAGATCAGTGTCGGACATGCGGAAAAAACCCTTATCGTTTGCCCGATTTATAGTGTTTTCGACCGGCATTGTCACGCGAATGACACAAGATTTTGTGTCAGGCGAAGGGGATGATCAGGCCCACGAAAACCAGCATCGCGCCGGAGATCAGATTGATCCGTCGCAGGGTGCGCGGAGCGGTCAGAAAGCCGCGCAGATGGCCCACTAGGAGGGCGATCACGAGGTTGCCGACGAGCGGCACGATGACCGAGGCGGCGAGGATCAGCCCGATGTCGGGGGCGGTGACCGCGCGCAGATCGAAGAAGCCTGGCAGCACGCCCATGTAGAAGAGCACCGCCTTGGGATTGCCGAGGATCGCAATGAGCCCCGCGATGAAACCGGGCCACATGCCGGGGCGGGTGAGGCGGCTGTCGGTGTCGATCTTCGCACCCGCCTGCCGGATCAGGCCCAGCCCCATGGCGATGAACACCAGTGCAGCGGTCCAGCGCAGCACCTCCATAAGCGTGTCGAAGGCCGAGACGATCCAAGTGATCCCCAAGATCGCCACCAACGGCCAGAGCATGTCGCCGATCGCGACGCCGAGCGCTAGCGGCCACGCCGCCTGAAACCCGCCCGAAAGCGCCCGGGCCATCATCGCCAGCCAGACCGGGCCGGGAGTGAGGAAGAGGATCAGCAGAGCGCCGCAGTAGAGCAGCAGGTCGGTGGGCGAGAGGGTCATGACTGCCGCGCCACCTGCGACAGGCCGTCATCCTCGGTGACTTCTACGTATTGCGCGCGGTCCCCAAGGCTGTCGAAAAGCTCCGGCCCCGTGCCCGTCATCCAGGCCTGCGCGCCGAGCGCCGTGATCTCGTCGTAAAGCGCCGCTCGGCGGCCCGCGTCGAGATGCGCGGCCACCTCGTCCAGTAGCAGGATCGGCGGCGCGCCGAAATCGGCGGCGATGGCGCGGGCATTGGCGAGGATGAGCGAGACCAGCAGCGCCTTCTGTTCCCCGGTGGAGCAATCCCGCGCGGCGATGCCCTTGGCGGCATAGGTGCCCTCCAGATCGGCGCGGTGTGGGCCGATCAGCGTGCGCCCGGCGGCGACATCGCGCATCCGGTTGTCCGACAGCGCCCGGCGCAGCCCCTCGGCACTGTCGGGCATGTCGTTTTGGAGCATCAGCGTGGCGATGGGGAAGGCGGTCTGCGCCTCCTCCTGCGCGCTCGCGAGGGCCGTGAGGGCCTGTTGCCGGTTGGCATGGATCTGCGCCCCGGTCTCGGCCATGCGGTCTTCGAGGGCGGCGTACCACGCGGGCTCGCGCACCATGTCCTTCAGCAGACGGTTGCGCTCGCGCATGGCCTTCTCGTAGCTGAGCGACAGTTCGGCGTGATCGGGCAGCATCGACAGGGTCACCCGGTCGAGAAAGCGCCGCCGCCCCTCGGCGCCTTCGATCCAGAGCCGATCCATCGCAGGGATGAGCCAGAGCACGCGGGCAATGCGGCCAAGCGCTGTCTGGGCCGCAGCCTTGCCGTCGATCTTGGTCTGCCGGGCGGCACCGCCCTCGGACCAGATTTCGACCTCGTGGAGAACGCTTGGGCCGTGCAAGACCCCGGTGATTTTCCAGCCCAAAGCCTCGGGACGGCGGGTCATGTCTTGCGCGCTGCTGCGCCGCAGCCCGCGTCCGGGCGACAGGAGCGAGATCGCCTCGATCACATTGGTCTTGCCAGCGCCGTTGGGGCCGTAGAGCGCCACAGGACGCGCGTCGACATCGATCACCGCCCGTTTGTGCGAGCGAAAATGCGAGAGGCCGAGACCGGAGAGATACAGCTGCGCCATTCAGACCCCGTTTTCTTTGAAAGAAAACGGCGCGGAAATTGTGAAAATTTTCGCCAGCGTCACACGCGCATCGGCATGACGACATAGACCGCCGAGGTATCGGTGCCCTCGCGCATCAGGGTCGGATCGCCCGAGGAGTTGAACAGGAAGACGGCGTTTTCGCGGTCCACTTGGCTTGCGATCTCCAGCAGGTATTTCGCGTTGAAGCCGATCTCGAGCCGCTCGTCGCCATAGGCCACGGCCAGCTCTTCTTCCGCCGCACCGCTGTCCGGCGCGTTGACCGACAGCACTAGGCGGTCTTCGTCGAGTTGCAGTTTCACGGCGCGGGAGCGCTCGGACGAGACGGTCGCCACACGGTCCACCGCGCGGGCAAAATCGGCAGCGTCAACTTCCATCTTGCGGGTGTTCCCCTGCGGAATCACGCGGGTGTAGTCGGGGAAGGTACCGTCGATGACCTTGGAGGTCAGGGTGATGGCGGGGGTCGCGAAACGGATCTTGGTTTCCGAGACCGAGACGGCAATTTCCATCTCGTCATCGTCGAGCAGTTTGCGCAGCTCGCCCACGGTCTTGCGCGGCACGATCACGCCGGGCATCTCCGACGCACCCTCGGGCATCTCGGCGTCGATCCGGGCCAGACGGTGACCGTCGGTGGCCACGCAGCGCAGCGCCTTGCCGCCCTCGGCATCCGCCACATGCAGGTAGACCCCGTTGAGGTAATAGCGCGTCTCTTCGGTGGAGATGGCGAATTTCGACTTGTCAAACAGGCGGCGCAGCACCGGGGCCGGGGCCGAGAAGTTCGAGGCATATTCCGAAGACGCCATGACGGGGAAATCCTCGCGCGGCAGGGTGGCCAGCGAGAAGTTGGAGCGGCCCGCTTCGACCGTCAGGCGGCCAGCGGCGGTGTCGGCGGTGAGGCTGATCAGCGCGCCGTCGGGCAGTTTGCGCACGATTTCGTGCAGCAGCGTGGCCGAAACGGTGGTGGCGCCCGCGCGTTCCACTTGGGCGGCGACCTTGTCGACCACCTCGATATCCAGATCGGTGGCGCGGAAGGAGACATCGCTGCCCTCGGCCTCGATCAGCACGTTGGCGAGGATCGGAATGGTGTTGCGGCGCTCGACCACGGATTGGGCTTGCGAAACGGCTTTGAGCAGTGCCGCGCGTTCGATGCTGAATTTCATATGCCTTCTCCCATACCGACTGCCGGGAGAGGCAAACTACCCGGTTCCCACGCTTACACAAGAACTTTTGTGGATTTGTTGAAGTGAATGCAAGAGGGGCGCAAG
Source organism: Sulfitobacter sp. 1A13679 (assembly GCF_043557115.1). Lineage (NCBI taxonomy): Bacteria > Pseudomonadati > Pseudomonadota > Alphaproteobacteria > Rhodobacterales > Roseobacteraceae > Sulfitobacter > Sulfitobacter sp. 1A13679. The sequence goes on along the minus strand of NZ_JBIFFO010000001.1, from coordinate 299,518 downwards.
CTGCGCCCCCGATCGCTGTTTGACCGTGTCCTGAGGACAACCCTCAGGCCGCTATGATTAGGATTCGAGCGCCCGGCGCAGCAGTTCCAGATCCTCGGCGATCTGCCCGTCCGAGACCTTGAGTTCTTCGATCCGGCGCACCCCGTGCATGACGGTGGTGTGGTCGCGCCCGCCAAAGCGGCGGCCGATCTCGGGCAGGGAGCGGCTGGTCATCTGCTTGCACAGATACATCGCCACCTGCCGCGGGCGCGCGTAGCTGCGCAGACGCTTGGGGCCGATCATGTCGCTCAGGCGGATGTTGTAATGGTCGGAAACCTTGCGCTGGATTTCCTCGACCGAGATCTTGCGCTCGGAGGCGCGCAGCACGTCGGCCAGACAATCTTGGGTCAGCCCCATGTCGATCTCACGGCCCACCAGCGAGGCGAAGGCGAAGAGACGGGTCAGCGCACCTTCGAGCACACGGACGTTCGAGGTGATGCGATGCGCGAGGAATTCCAACACGCCGTCGGCGACTTCAAGGTCGGGATAGGTCTTGCGCTGCACGTCGACCTTGCTTTGCAGAATGCCGAGGCGCAACTCGTAGTCAGTGGGGTGCAGATCGACGATCAAGCCGCATTGCAGTCGCGATTTCACGCGGTCTTCGAGATCCTTGATCTCACCCGGGGCGCGGTCGGCGGAGATGATGATTTGCTTGTGCTGGTCCACGAGCGCGTTGAACGTGTGGAAGAACTCTTCTTGCGTTGAATCCTTGCCCGCGATGAACTGCACGTCATCGACCATCAGCACGTCGACGGAGCGGAAGATTTCCTTGAAATCCATCATCTTGCGGTCGCGCAGGGCCTGCACGAAACGGTACATGAACTGCTCAGCCGAGAGGTAGAGCACGTTCATCTCGGGCTTGCGCTCATGCAATTCGCGGGCGATCGCGTGCATCAGGTGGGTCTTACCAAGGCCGACGCCCCCATAAAGGAACAGCGGGTTAAAGGTCACGGGGCCGCCTTCAGCGACACGGCGGGCGGCGGCATGGGCCAGTTCGTTGGGCTTGCCGACGACGAAATTGTCAAAGCTGAAGCGCGGGTCGAGCGGGGCGGTGCTGAGCTGCGAATTGGCGGCAGGTTTCGCGGCAGCCGAGGTCTGACGCGCAGCCGGGGCGGGCTTTTCGGCGGCAGGGGTGGGCTGCTGATTCAGGGCAAAGTTCAGGCGCGTGGCATCGGTGCCGGTCGCGTTGATCTCATGCAGAATCAGGTCCGAGAAGTTCTGGCTGACGTAGTTGCCGAAGAAATTCGTCGGCACCTTGAGTGTCACGATTCCGTCTTCGACGGCGCCGGGCACAAGCGGTTCAATCCAGGTAGTGTAGTTGTTCTGCCCCACGGTCTTTAGAAGCCGCTCTTTGATCTCGCCCCAGTGATCTAATGTCATCGTGCCTTACGTCCCGCTTTGCTCTTCGCACAGAGGCCGAGTGGATCCCGGCCCTTAATATTGTTTCACCCGGCAACAGGTCATCCACCCGGTCCCACGCGGATGACCGACCTGTGTCCTTCGGACTTTTAAAGAATGGCCTGCCCATGAGCCTTCTGTGCCGTAAACCGGCGCAAGAGGCGCTGAACGAACCGTTCGTGTTCTCATCGACAGGGTAAACGTGCTGGCAGCAGCATTCACGATGGCGCGCGGAACCGTCTGTGAACGGTCACTTGCACCCCCCTGAATTTGGCATTCTGCCAGTTGGCTGACGCCGTGTTCAGGGCCTGTCCCCCCAAGCGAAATGAATCGCTGGACCTTTGGTAGCAAGTGTTTCCGGTTCGCTTCAACATATCTTCCATCTTGACTCAGAGATTGCCGGAAAAGAATCTCTGGCGTGTTTTTTTCGCTGCACCCGCACGAAAAAAGGCGCCGCAATGCGGCGCCTCTTGTGTTTCTAAGGGCTTGGCTATGAAGCCAAATTAGCCCAGTGCTTTGACCCGCGCGGACAGGCGCGACATTTTGCGCGACGCGGTATTCTTGTGGAAAACGCCTTTGGTGACGCCGCGCATCAGCTCGGGCTGGGCGGCTTTCAGAGCGGCGGTTGCGGCTTCTTTATCACCGGAGGTGATCGCCTCTTCGACCTTGCGCAGGTAGGTGCGGATGCGCGAACGGCGTGCTTTGTTGATCGCAAAACGCTTTTCGTTTTGACGGGCGCGCTTTGCGGATTGACGGGTGTTTGCCATGAGTATCAGCCTTCGGGTTCATATGTTGCGTAGCAATGCGTGACGCCAACCCGACCGAAAATCCGGATCCCCCTTTGGGGTAGGTGATTCTAGCCAGAGCGGGCTGCACGCGCATGTATTGGTGCCGCCTATAAGGCAGCGGGCGCGGCAATGCAAGCCGCGCCGGGGGCGACGCTTATTTGTCGCGGAATTGCGCTTCGCGCTTTTCGAGGAAGGCGGACATGCCTTCTTTCTGGTCTTCGGTGTTGAACAGCGAATGGAACATGCGGCGTTCGAACAGCAACCCCTCGCTCAGCGGCACCTCATAGGCGCGGTTCACGCATTCCTTGACCACGGTGGCCGAGATCATGGATTTCTCGGCGATCTTGGCTGCGGCGCCCATCGCCTCTTCCATCAGCTTTTTCACCGGCACCACGCGCGACACGAGGCCCGAGCGTTCGGCTTCTTCGGCATCCATGAAGCGGCCCGTGAGGTTCATGTCCATCGCTTTGGACTTGCCCACCAAACGGGTCAGACGCTGGGTGCCGCCGATGCCCGCCACGACGCCAAGGTTGATCTCGGGCTGGCCGAACTTGGCGCTTTCCGAACAGATGATGAAGTCGCACATCATCGCCAGCTCGCAGCCCCCGCCGAGGGCATAGCCCGACACAGCGGCGATGATCGGCTTGCGCACGCGCAGAATCTGATCGGTTTCGGGCGTGAAAAGATCCCCCATGAAGACGTCGACAAAGCTTTTCTCGCGCATCATCGCGATATCGGCCCCGGCGGCGAATGCCTTCTCCGAGCCGGTGATGACGATGCAGCGGACCTTGTCGTTTTCCTGCGCGCTTTTCAGCGCCTTGGCGAGTTCACCCAGCAGCGCCTCGTTGAGCGCGTTCAGCGCATCCGGGCGGTTCAGGGTGATCAGGGCCACATGGTTGTCCACGTCCACGGTGATCGTTTCGTAAGCCATCAAGAATGCTCTTTGTTGTTGCGCTCAGGGGAATGTGCATACCACGGCACCCCCATGTTTCAAGTTATCTTTGGCAACGCGGACAATAGAAGGAAGAGCGTCCGCTTTGCACGATGCGCGCGATTGCCCCGTCGCAACCCGGTCTGCGGCAGGCTTGGCCCTCGCGGCCATAGACGTCGAAACTGTGCTGGAAATAGCCCAATTCGCCATCCGCCTGCCGAAAATCCTTGAGCGACGATCCCCCCGCCGTGATCGCGTCGGCCAGCACTTGGCGGATGATCGGCACCAGCCCGGCGACCCGCGTGGCCGAGATGCGCCCGGCCTTGCGGGCCGGGTGAATCCCCGCGCGGTAAAGCGCTTCGCAGACATAGATATTGCCCAAGCCCGCCACGATCCGCTGATCCAGCAGCGCCGATTTGATCGGCGTGTTGCGGCCTTTCAGCGCGGCGACCAGATGCGCTTCGTGAAAGTCGTTGCCCAAGGGTTCCGGCCCGAGCGAGGCCAGCAGCTTGTGCGTTTCGGCCCCGGCAGTGGGCATCAAATCCATCGCGCCGAAACGGCGCGGGTCGTTAAAGGTGATCCGCGCACCGTTACCCATATGCAACACGACGTGGTCATGTTTTTCGGGCGCGGGGTGGTTGTGCTGAAACTGCCCCAGAGGGTCCCCCGAAACCAGCATCCGCCCGGACATGCCCAGATGCACCAAGAGCGATTCCCCGCTGGCCAGATCGGCGAGGATGTATTTCGACCGCCGCCGCAGCAGGCCGACGCGCTGCCCTGTCAGCCGCTCCGCCATCCGCTCGGGGAAGGGCCAGCGCAGATCGGGGCGGTTCACCTCGGCGCGGGCGATCACTTGGCCCTCCATCGCGGGGGCCAGCCCCCGGCGGACGGTTTCGACCTCTGGCAGTTCCGGCATCTCGGTTTCCCCTCTGGCTTGCCTGTGACAAAAGGCACGCATTGTCCCTGCCCCCCGGCACCCTATAACAAGGGACAGAACCAGAGGATCGCAAGAGCAGATGACCCAGGACGCTGACAAAACAACCCATTTCGGTTTCGAGACCGTGCCCGAACATGAAAAGGCCGGGCGCGTGCAGGGTGTGTTCAACTCCGTCGCCAGCAAATACGACATCATGAACGATGTGATGAGTATGGGGATCCACCGCGTCTGGAAAGAAGCGATGATGGACTGGCTCGCCCCGCGCCCCGGTCAGAAACTGCTCGATGTGGCGGGGGGCACTGGCGATGTGTCTTTCAAATTCCTCAAACGTGCCGGACACGGCCATGCCACGGTGCTCGACCTGACCGAGCCGATGCTGGTCGAAGGCCGCCAGCGGGCCGAGGCGGACAGGCTGACCGGCAGCCTCGATTGGGTCGTGGGTGACGCGATGGCGCTGCCGTTCCCCGACAACACCTTTGACGTTTACACAATCAGCTTCGGCATCCGAAACGTGACCCGCCCGCAAGAGGCGCTGAACGAGGCGTACCGCGTGCTCCGCCCCGGTGGCCGTCTGATGGTGCTGGAGTTCAGCCAGCTGCCGAACCCGGCAATGCAGAAGGCCTATGACCTCTACAGTTTCAACGTGATCCCGCGCATGGGCCAAGCCATCGCGGGCGACCGCGACAGCTATCAATATCTGGTCGAATCGATCCGCAATTTCCCCGATCAAGAGACTTTTCTGTCGATGGTGCGCGCGGCGGGCTTTGGGCAGGCCAAGTATCGCAACCTGTCGATGGGGATCGCGGCGCTGCATTCGGGTTGGAAGCTCTGATGCGCGGTCCGCACAATATCTGGCGGTTGATCCGCACGGGCGCGACCTTGGAACGCGCCGGGGCGATGAATGTGGTGCTGGATGCTTTCGATGCCTCCCCGCCGCTGCGTTTCGTGGCCCGCGCGCTTGGCCTTCCGTTCAAATGGCTGGGCTACAAGGGCGACCCGACGATGCCGCCCGCCACCCGCGCGCTCACGGCGCTTGGCCCGGCCTACATCAAATTCGGTCAGGTGCTGTCGACCCGCCCCGATGTGGTGGGCGACGATCTGGCGGTGCAATTGCGCGTGCTGCAAGACAAGTTGCCCCCCTTTGACATGGCGCTGGCCCGCAGCGCGGTCGAGCAGGAGTTGGGCGAGCCGGTCAGCGCGATCTTTTCCGAGTTCAGCGAACCCGTCGCCGCGGCCTCCATCGCGCAGGTGCATCACGCGCGGCTGGCCGAGAGCGGCGAAGAGGTCGCCGTCAAAGTCCTGCGCCCCGGCATCGAAAAAGCCTTCCGCAAGGACATTGACGCCTTCTACCTCGCCGCCCGCATGGCCGAGATTTTCTCGCCCGGGTCGCGCCGCCTGCGCCCGATGGAGGTGATCGAGCATTTCGACGGCGTCGTGCGGGGGGAGTTGGACCTGCGGCTCGAAAGCTCTGCCGCGTCGGAGTTCGCCGCCAACACCAAGGATGACGCCGGGTTTCAACTGCCCGAGATCAAATGGAATTATTCCGGCCGCCGCGTGATGACGCTGGGCTGGGCTGACGGGCTGCCGCTGGGCGACAATGCCGCGCTGGATGCGGCGGGGCACGACCGGGTGGCGCTGTCGGAGCGGGTGTTGCAACTCTTTCTTCAGCACGCTCTGCGCGACGGTTATTTCCACGCCGACATGCACCAGGGTAACCTCAAGGTCGCGGCCAATGGCGATATCATAGCCTATGACTTCGGCATCATGGGCCATATCGACAGCTACACCCGCCGGGTCTATGCCGAGATTCTCTATGGCTTCATCCGCCGCGATTACCAGCGCGTCGCCAAGGTGCATTTCGAGGCAGGATATGTCCCCGCCGATAAGGATGTCGATGAATTCGCCCGCGCCCTGCGCGCGGTGGGCGAGCCGATTTTCGGCATGGATGCCACCCGCATCTCCATGGCGCGGCTGCTGACCTATCTGTTCGAGGTGACCGAGCGTTTCGGCATGGAAACCCGGACTGAGTTGATCTTGCTGCAACGCACCATGGTCGTGGTCGAGGGCGTGGCCCGCTCGCTCAACCCGCATATCAACATCTGGGAAGTCGCCAGCCCCATCGTGACCGACTATATCACCAAGTCGCTCGGTCCCCGGGCCATCGTCTCTGATCTGCGCGACACGGCGATGGTCATGGCCCGCTTTGGCCCGCGTCTGCCGGGGCTGGTCGAACAGGCGCTGAACCGTCAGGCCGAAGAGCAGCCTGAGCGGCGCCCGCGGTTCTGGCGCTATATCGCGGCGACTGCGGTGATGTCCGGTGTTGCCGGTGCCACCACAATCGCCCTGATCAACGCACTGCTTTAGGGCAGGGGGCCGCAAAGCCCCCCGCGCTTAGGCGATACGTTCGATCGCCATGGCGATGCCTTGCCCGCCGCCGATGCACATGGTGATCAACGCGCGTTTGCCGCCGATCCGCTCCAACTCATACAGCGCCTTCACGGTGATGATCGCCCCCGTCGCGCCGACCGGGTGGCCAAGCGCGATGGCCCCGCCGTTGGGGTTTACCTTTGCAGGATCGAAGCCCAGTTCCTTGCTCACGGCCAGCGCTTGGCTCGCGAAAGCCTCGTTGCTTTCGATCACGTCGAAGTCATCGGCCTTCAGGCCCGTGCGCTCCAGCAAACGGCGCACGGCAGGGACCGGGCCGATGCCCATGACCTCGGGGCGCACGCCGGCGTGGGCGTAGCCGAGGATGCGGGCGCGGGGCGTCAGCCCGGCAGATTTCGCGGCCTCCGCGCGGGCCAGCACCAGCGCCGCGGCCCCGTCGTTGATGCCGCTGGCGTTGCCCGCCGTAACGCGGCCATCTTTCTGGAAGACGGGACGCAGCCCGGCCAGCGCCTCGGCCGTGGTGGCCTTGGGGTGTTCATCGGTGTCAAAGGGCACCATGTCGCGCTTGACCTTTACGTCGACCGGCACGATCTGGTCCTTGAAATGCCCTGCCGCGATGGCCGCCGCCGCGCGTTCCTGGCTTTGCAGGGCGAAGGCGTCCATTTCCTCGCGGGTGATCGTGTGTTCATCCGCCACGTTCTCTGCCGTCACGCCCATATGTCCGGTGCCGAAGGGGCAGTTCAGCGTGCCCAGCAGCATGTCGAGGCTGCGTGCATCGCCCATCTTCTGGCCCCAGCGGGCGTCGGGCAGCACATAGGGCGCGCGCGACATGCTTTCGGCGCCACCGGCGAGCGCGAAGTCTGCATCGCCCAGCATCAGGCTCTGGGTGGCCGAGACCAGTGCCTGAACGCCCGAGCCGCAGAGCCGGTTCACGTTCATCGCTGGCACCTCGTCGGGCACGCCCGCGTCGCGCGCGGCGACGCGGCTGAGGTACATGTCGCGCGGCTCGGTGTTGATGACGGTGCCGAAGACGACATGGCCGATCTGCGCCGGATCGACGCCCCCGCGCGCCATCGCCGCCGCCGCGACGGTGCTGCCCAGCTTGGTGGGCGGTGTGGCGGCAAGGCTGCCGCCGAAAGTGCCGATGGCGGTGCGTGCGCCGCTCAGGATGACGATATCGTCTGACATGAAACTCTCCTCTAATCGTTGGCGGCACTATGGGGGGCGGGCGCGGCAAAGTCAGGAGAAACGTCCCGTCATGCGACAGCTTGACAGGGAGGGGGCGCCGCGCGACATATCCGCCATGACGGACAACACCGACAAGATCCTGACACAGCTGCCCGCCCGCCTGAAAGAGGCGCGGCAGGGGCAGGGGTTGTCGCTCGACGCCGTGGCGAAGCTCTCGGGCGTGTCGCGCTCCATGGTCAGCCAGATTGAGCGCGGCGAATCGAGCCCCACCATCGCGACGCTGTGGAATCTCACCCGCGCGCTTCAGGTGGACTTCGCCGGTCTTCTCGACGCCGCCCCCGGCGAGCCGCAGATTGAGGTGCTGCGCAGTGCCGCTGTGCCGACGATCAGCAATCTGGGCGACGGTTGCCGCATTCGCATCCTGTCGCCGCCTGAGGAAGCCGGGCATCACGAAGTCTACGAGCTGCTCATCGCCGAGGGCGGTGTGCTCGACAGTGCGCCCCACACCCGCGGCGCGCGCGAGCATCTCAGTGTTTTCGGGGGCGCGGTGGAGGTCACCAGCGGCACCGGGACCGAGCGGCTGCAGGCCGGCGACACCGCGCGCTATGCCGCCGACGTGCCCCATGCGATCCGCGCAACCGAGGGGCCGGTGCGCGCCTTTCTGGTGGTTCAAGACGCCTAGTTTCCGCGATACCGGAAAAAATCCGCCATTCCGGAAATCCTCTATTTCGGAAACGCCTCCGCTATGGTAGAAGTCCCCTGTAAAGGAGAGCCTCATGACCCAAGCATTTCTGTCCCATGTCAATGACACCCTGTCCGAGATCGACGCCGAGGGCATGATGAAGAGCGAGCGGCTCATCACTACCCCGCAGGGCGGCGAGATCGCGGTGGGCGACCGCGAAGTCATCAACCTTTGCGCCAACAACTACCTTGGCCTCGCCGATCACCCCGAGCTGATCGCAGCGGCCAAGGAAGCGATGGACGAGAAGGGTTTCGGCATGGCCTCGGTCCGCTTTATCTGCGGCACACAGGACATTCACCGCGAGTTGGAGCAGAAACTGGCGAGCTTCCTCGGGCACGACGATTCGATCCTCTTCGCCGCCTGTTTCGACGCCAACGGCGGGCTGTTCGAGCCGCTGCTGGGGCCGGAGGATGCGGTCATTTCAGACGCGCTGAACCATGCGTCGATCATCGACGGCATCCGGCTCTGCAAGGCCAAGCGCTACCGCTATGCCAACAGCGACATGGCGGATCTGGAGGCCAAGCTGAAACAGGCCCGCGAGGACGGCGCGCGCTTCATTATGATCGCCACCGATGGGGTCTTCTCGATGGACGGCTATCTGGCGAAGCTGCCCGAGATCGTGGCGCTGGCCGAAAAATACGAGGCGCTGGTGATGGTCGACGATTGCCATTCCACCGGCTTCATGGGGCCAAAGGGCGCGGGCACCCCGGCGCATCACGGGGTCAAGGTGGACATCGTGACCGGCACGCTGGGCAAGGCGCTCGGCGGCGCCATCGGCGGCTATATCGCAGGGCCGCAGCCGGTGATCGACCTGCTGCGCCAGCGCGCGCGGCCCTATCTGTTCTCGAACTCGCTGCCCTCGTCGATCGTGCGCGCCGGTATCCGCGCGCTGGAATTGGTGGAAGAGGGCGACGATCTGCGCGCGCGTCTTTTCGAGAACACCGAATACTGGCGCGCGGGGCTGGAGAAGCTGGGTTTCGACCTGCTGCCCGGCGAACATCCGATCGTGCCGGTCATGCTGGGCGAGGCGCAACTGGCGCAGGACATGGCGGCGAAGCTTTTCGACGAAGGCGTCTATGTCTCGGGCTTCTTCTTCCCGGTGGTGCCGCGCGGTCAGGCGCGCATCCGCACCCAGATGAACGCGGCGCTGACCCGCGAACAGCTCGACCGCGCGCTGAAAGCCTTTGAGACGGCCGGCAAGGCCTGCGGGGTGATCTGATGGCGACGAACGAAATGAAGGCGCTGGCCAAACTGCACCCCCGCGAGGGGTTGTGGATGACCCATGCGCCGGTGCCCGAGATCGGCCCCGAGGACGTGCTGATCAAGATCAACAAGACCGGCATCTGCGGCACCGACATCCATATCTGGAACTGGGACGACTGGGCCGCCGGGACCGTGCCGGTGGGACTGATCACCGGCCATGAATTCGCCGGCGAGATCGTGGAGCTGGGCCGTAATGTCGAGGGGCTGGAGATCGGCCAGCGCTGCTCGGGCGAGGGGCATCTGATCGGCAAGCAGTCGCGGCAAAGCCGGGCGGGCAAGTTCCACCTCGATCCCGCGACGCGGGGCATCGGCGTCAATGAACAGGGGGCCTTTGCGCAATACCTCAAGCTGCCCGCCTTCAACGTGGTGCCGCTGCCGGACGAGATTTCCGACGACATCGGCGCGATCCTCGATCCCTTGGGCAACGCGGTGCATACCGCGCTCAGCTTCGATCTGGTGGGCGAGGACGTGCTGATCACCGGCGCAGGCCCCATCGGCATCATGGCCGCCGCGGTGGCGCGTCACGTCGGCGCGCGGCATGTGGTGATCACGGATGTGAACCCCGACCGGCTGGCGCTGGCCGAGAAAGTCGCCGATGTGGTGCCGGTAAACGTCGCCAAGGAGGATTTGGCCGATGTGATCCCGCGGCTGAAGATGAAGCAGGGTTTTGACGTCGGGCTTGAGATGTCGGGCAACCAGCAAGCGCTGGACCAGATGGTGGAGGCCATGACCATGGGCGGGCGCATTGCCATGCTCGGCATCCCGCCGGGCAAGTCGCCGGTGGACTGGAGCCAGATTGTTTTCAAGGCGATCACCATCAAGGGCGTCTATGGCCGCGAGATTTTCGAGACCTGGTACAAGATGATCGCCATGTTGGAGAACGGGCTGGATGTCTCCGCCATCATCACCCACCGCTTCGAGGTGGATGACTTCGAGCAGGGGTTCGCCGCGATGAAATCGGGGCGGTCGGGCAAGGTGGTGCTGGACTGGACCTGAACCGCTCAGGGGCGCAGGCGATTGCGCCCCTGTTGCGTGAGGACCCAAACGTCCTCCCCTTCGAACAGCGCTGCGCAGAGCGGTTTGCCATAGCCCGCCCCGGTGTCGAGGTTCACCCGGTTGCCATAGTGCATGGCACTGTCGACCGGCGTGTGGCCATGGACGATCAGCTTGGGATGCGGCGCGGTGTATTGGTGAAACTCCTTGCGGATCCACAGCAGATCATTCTCGCGCTGATCGTCCAGCGGCACCTCGGGGCGGATGCCCGCATGGGCAAAGAACAGGCCGGGCGTTTGATGTGACAGGGCGAGGGTCTTGAGGAAATCCACATGGCTCTGCGGCACCGCTGCGCGGGCTTTCTCATGCACCTCTGACATCCGGTCGCGCCCGCTGACCGACACGCCGTAGGACCCCAGTGTCGTGTCGCCGCCCAAACGCGGGTTCAGCCAGTTAAGTTCAACCAGCAGCAGCGGATCGTGGCGGGGGAAATCCTCCATGAACCAGCTGAACATGCGGTCGTGATTGCCCATCAGAAAGGTCCAATTGCGGCCCTCGGCTTTCCCTTCGGCCAGCCGTTCGATCACCGCTTTGCTGTCGGGGCCGCGGTCGGTGTAGTCGCCCAGAAAGACGATCTGCGCCTCCGGCCCGCCGTCTTTTTCGATCAGGGTTAAAACGCGCTCAAGCTCGGCGGCGTAACCGTGGATGTCTCCGATGGCATAGATGGGGCTGGGCATGATCGTTCCTGTCCTTCTGCACCCCCTCGTGATGCCGCAAAGCGGCGGGGAAGGGAAGGCTTAGGCCCGACAATGCCCCAAAAGCAAAAGGGCCCCGCGAGGGGGCGCTTCCAGATTGTGCAGGTCGTGCGGGCCTTAGGCCACGTCGAATTGCAGCGGCTTGATCTGCCGGAACATGCCGGTGTCGCGCAGCTTGCCGATCACTGTCTCGGGCACCTGATCGTCGACATAGAGCAGGGCAATCGCCTCGCCCTTGGCGGTGTGGCGGCCGAGAGTGAAGTTGGCGATGTTCACGCCGTTCTCGCCCATGGTCTGGCCCAGCGTGCCGATGATGCCGGGCACGTCTTCGTTGGTGGTGTAGAGCATGTGCTCCCCGATCTCGGCGTCGATGGTGATGCCCTTGATCTGGATGAAGCGCGGCTTGCCGTCCGAGAAGACGGTGCCCGCGATGGAGCGCTCGCGCTTCTCGGTCACCACGGTCACCTTGACGTAGCCGTCGAAAACGCCGGACTTGTCCTGGTTGGTGGTGGAGATCTGGATGCCTTTCTCACGCGCGACCACGGGGGCGGAGACCATGTTCACGTCCGGGTTGGCGCGTTTCATGATGCCCGCCACGACGCCGCAGTTCAGCGCCTTGAGGTTCATCTTGGCGACCGAGCCGTCGTAGAGGATGTTGATCGCCTTGATCGGCTCGTCCGTCATCTGGCCGATGAAGGCCCCGAGGTGGCCAGCGAGCTTGACCCACGGCCCCATGACCTTGGCCTCTTCGGCGGTGACCGAGGGCATGTTGAGCGCATTGGTCACGGCGCCGGTCAGCAGGTAGTCGGACATCTGTTCGGCCACTTGCAGGGCCACGTTCTCCTGCGCCTCGGTGGTCGCGGCGCCGAGGTGCGGGGTGCAGACCACGTTGGGCAGGTTGAAGAGCGGGTTTTCCTTGGCCGGTTCTTCGGCGAAGACGTCGAAGCCCGCGCCCGCCACATGGCCCGACTTCAGTAGGTCGGCCAGCGCTTCCTCGTCCACCAGACCGCCGCGGGCGCAGTTGATGATGCGCACGCCGGGCTTGGTTTTTTCGAGGTTCTCACGGCTCAGGATGTTCGCCGTCTGCTCGGTGAAGGGGACGTGCAGGGTGATGAAGTCGGCACGGGTCAGCAGCTCATCAAGCTCGACCTTCTCCACGCCCATCTTCTCAGCCTTTTCCTCGCCCAGGAAGGGGTCATAGGCCACGACCTTCATCTTCAGCCCGCGCGCGCGGTCGCAGACGATGCCGCCGATGTTGCCCGCACCGACCACGCCCAGCGTTTTGCCAGTCAGCTCGACCCCCATGAACTTGGACTTCTCCCATTTGCCCGCATGGGTGGAGGCGCTCGCCTCGGGGATCTGCCGCGCCACGGCGAACATCATCGCGATGGCGTGCTCCGCGGTGGTGATCATGTTGCCGAAGGGCGTGTTCATCACGATCACACCCTGTTTCGAGGCGGCTTCCTTGTCGATGTTGTCGGTGCCGATGCCTGCGCGGCCGATCACTTTGAGGTTCGGCGCATTGGCGAGGATCTTTTCCGTCACCTTGGTGGCCGAGCGGATGGCGAGGCCGTCATAATTGCCGATGATCTCGGCCAGTTTGTCTTTGTCCTTGCCCAGATCGGGCTGGAAATCCACGTCGATGCCGCGGTCGCGGAAGATCTGAACGGCAGCTTCGGAGAGTTTGTCGGAAATGAGTACTTTGGGGGCCATTTCTCTGGTCCTTCATAAACGGGGTCAGCGGTGCGCAGAGACGCGCAGCCGACGAGAGGGGGGAGTAGGGTGCGCGATCCTCGCGCACCATCGCATCACGCGTTGATTTCGGCTTCGAAAGCCCATGCGAGCCAAGGCAGCATCGCTTCGATGTCCGCCGTCTCGACCGTGCCGCCGCACCAGATGCGCAGGCCCGGAGGGGCATCGCGGTAGGCGCCGATGTCGAGCGCTGCGCCCTCGTCCGCCAGCCGCTTGGCCACGGCCTTGGCAAAGGCGGCGCCGTCTTTGATGCGGTCGTCGGTGAACTTGAGGCAGACCGAGGTGTTGGAGCGTGTCGCGGGATCGGTGGCGAGGAAGTCGATCCAGTCATGCGCTTCGACGAAATCGGCCACGGCCTTTGTGTTTGCGTCTGCACGCGCGATTAGGCCTTTCAGGCCGCCCACGGATTTGGCCCAGTCGAGCGCCAGCAGGTAATCCTCGACGCAGAGCATCGATGGCGTGTTGATCGTCTCGCCGCGGAAGATGCCCTCGTTCAGCTTGCCGCCCTTGGTCAGGCGGAAGATCTTGGGCAGCGGCCACGCGGGGGTGTAGCTCTCCAGCCGTTCCACGGCGCGGGGGGAGAGGATCAGCATGCCATGCGCCGCTTCGCCGCCCAGCACCTTCTGCCAAGAGAAGGTTGTCACATCGAGCTTGTCCCACGGCAGGTCCTGCGCGAAGGCGGCGGAGGTCGCGTCGCAGAGCGTGAGCCCCGCGCGGTCCGCCGGGATCACGTCGCCCGTGGGTACGCGCACGCCAGAGGTCGTGCCGTTCCAAGTAAAGCAGACGTCGTTGTCATAGTTCAGCGCGGCCATGTCGACGATCTCGCCATACTCGGCGGTGTGGACCTGCGCCTCGATTTTCAGCTGTTTGACCACGTCGGTGACCCAGCCTGCGCCGAAGCTTTCCCAAGCGACCATCTCGGCCGGGCGTTCGCCCAGGAGCGACCACATGGCCATCTCGAAAGCGCCAGTGTCGGAGGCGGGCACGATGCCGATGCGGTAGTCGGCGGGCACGCCAAGCACTTCGCGGGTGGTCTCGATCGCCTCGGCGAGCTTGGCCTTGCCGGGCGCGGCACGGTGGCTGCGTCCCAGCGGGGCATCGCCAAGCTTGGTCAGATCGAATGTGGGGATTTTGGCGCAGGGGCCGGAGGAGAAACGTGGGTTTGCCGGTACGGCAACAGGTTTCGCTTCCGGGCGCGGTGCCGGTTGTTCAATAGCCATTGATGCTACCCTCTCAGATAATCGCCCTTCGTTGGGGAAGGGTGTCCCACTTGCCGGGATACGCGGGGAGGCCGGGCTGGCGCAAGTCGCAAAATGACGCTAGGACGCCGGTCATGTCGCTTTGCGCGGCGCGAATGATGCGGATCGGAAACTTATGTTCACGGCAATCTTGTTGACCTCCCCCACCAACCCCAGCCTCGACCCCGCGCTGGTGGAAAGCCTGCGCAATGCTTGGGGCGGGGGTGACGCGCTTTGGCTGGCCCCGGATGAGGCGGCGGAGTTTGCGCTGGCCCAGATGCCGGAAAACCGTTGGAATGTCTGGGAAGATTGCCAGTCCATGGGGGCCGATCTGGTGATCGTGCCGACCGAAGGCCGCCGCAAGCAGATGCTGCTCGCCGATATGGACAGCACGATGATCCAGCAAGAATGTATCGACGAATTGGCCGATGAGGCAGGCGTCGGAGAACGCGTGAAAGAGATCACCGCCCGCGCCATGAACGGTGAGTTGGACTTCGACGGCGCTCTGCGCGAGCGAGTCGGCCTGTTGAAAGGGCTAAAGGCCAGCGTGGTCGACAAGGTTTTGGCCGAGCGGATTACCCTGATGCCCGGCGGCGGGGCGCTGGTGGGCACGATGAAGGCCAATGGCGGCTATGCCGCGCTGGTCTCGGGCGGGTTCACCGCCTTCACAGCCAAAGTGGCCGAGATGCTGGGCTTTGATGAGAATCGCGCCAATACGCTGCTGGTTGAACAGGCCGCGCTGACGGGCGATGTGGGGCTTCCGATCCTTGGGCGCGAGGCCAAGGTCACCGCGCTGGAAGAGATCACGGCAAAGCTGGGGATCACCGAGGATCAGGTCATCGCCGTGGGTGATGGGGCCAATGATCTGGGCATGTTGGGGCGCGCGGGCATGGGCGTGGCGCTACATGCAAAGCCTTCTGTCGCGGCGGAATGTGACATCCGCATCAACTTTGGCGATCTGACCGCGCTGCTGTTCGTGCAGGGCTATGCGCGTAGCGAATTTGCAGGCTGAGCCTGCCCGCGGGGCGCTGCCGCTTCCTTAGAGCAAGGCGGCAGCGCGAGTGGCTTAAAGCAGCCCCGCCGCTGGTTTCAGCATCCCGGTTTCAAGCCCGCGCCAGTTCTTGATCGGCGCGTTCATCCGCTTGAGCGCGGCGGGGTGGTTGGCGTCCAGCGCCCCCAGTTTGACCATCAACGCGGTGATCGCGCATTCGGCGGCGCGGGTGGTGCCGCAGGCGGCTTTCAATGCGATGCCCAGTTTGCGCTCGGGCCAGATGGCGATGAAGAAGCCTTCGGCTCCGGTTTTCAACGCGACCTTGCCATCCATCGCCCGCATTAGTTCCGTGCAGGCACGGCCTTCGCCCGCGACGAGTTCGGGGTGCAGGCGCATGGCTTCGTGCAGGCGCGCCTCGGCAGAGCCTTCGGGGGCGGCGGCGAAATGGGCCATGGCGCGGGCCATGCCATGCAGGGTGCAAGCGTAGTTCGGGGCCGAGCAGCCGTCGATCCCATAGCCGGGGGAGGTTTCTTGGGTGACCGTCTCGAAAGCCTCAAGGCAGGCTTTTTGCACCGCATGCTCTGGCTTTTCGTAATCTGCGCCGCCGCCCAGATGTTGGTTCAGCGTCAGGAAGCCTGCGTGTTTGCCCGAGCAGTTGTTGTGGATCTGGCAGGGTTTCTCATGGGCGCGGATCAGCCCCTCCATCGCGTCGCGGTCGGCGGGCTCCTGCGGGCCGCAGCGAAAGGCGTCGTCGTCCAGACCCAGCGTGTCGAGCCAGACGCCCACCCGGTCGGTGTGGATGGCGGCTCCTTGGTGCGAGGCGCAGGCCAGCGCCAGTTGCTCGGTGCTTAGCCCCGCCTTGTCCGCCGCGCCGGAATTGATCAGCGGCAGCGCTTGGATCATCTTGGAAGAAGAGCGCGGCAGAATGACCTTTTCCGGGTCGCCCCAAGCCTCGACGATCTGGCCGCTGGCATCGCAGATCACGGCGTGACCGGAATGCACGCTTTCCAGAAAGGGTCCGCGCCAGATTTCCGCAAAGGGGGCTGCTTTGGTCATGAGGTTCATCCTGTTTCTGGGCGAAAACCTGCCAATCAGGGTTTCGTCGGTCGCGCGTTTGCCGTTATTGTGGTTGGTGTCGAACAGATAACAGACACCCGCGAGAGAGCAACCCGCCCGAGGTTGCCCGGTTGGGGTCTGTGGACGTGTTGAGGTCAAGGACGGCTGGAGGCTGGACAGATGGGAATGATGAAGACATGTGGTCTTGCACTTGGGGCGCTCGCCCTTGTGGCGAGCGGCGCAGTGGCGCAAGAGCAGAGCACCAACCGGGTGGCGGCCAAGACCGACTGGAGCGTCTTTGTAGAAGATAACCCGACGGAATGCTGGGGCGTCTCGACCCCCAAGGAAGTGGTCAACACGCGCGATGGGCGTGTGGTGGCGGTGAACCGGGGCCAGACATTGCTGATGGTATTCTATCGTCCATCGGCAGAGGCCAAGGGTCAGGTTGCTTTCACCGGCGGCTATCCTTTCGCCTCGGGCTCGACCGTGACGATGAGCATTTCGGGCAATACCTATGAGCTGTTCACCGAAGGCGAATGGGCGTGGCCCGCGACAACTGCGGATGACGCCAAGATCATCGCCGCGATGAAACGCGGTGCGGATGCGACGCTGGTCGGCAAGTCTTCGCGCGGGACGCAGACCAAGGACACATTCTCGCTTCTGGGCTTCACCGCTGCGGTGGAAGATGCGGAGAAGCGCTGCGGGGGGTGAGCCTCTGAGATTTGAGA
Source organism: Sulfitobacter sp. 1A13679 (assembly GCF_043557115.1). NCBI lineage: Bacteria > Pseudomonadati > Pseudomonadota > Alphaproteobacteria > Rhodobacterales > Roseobacteraceae > Sulfitobacter > Sulfitobacter sp. 1A13679. The sequence continues at coordinate 282,334 of NZ_JBIFFO010000001.1, read as the reverse complement.
GTTTGGGACGGCCTCGCGATTGCGGGGCCGTTTTTGTTTGGGTCGAGATTGCCACCCGGGCCCGGGACAAGCCGCAGGCGATGGCCCTTGCACGAAAAAGCCGCGGCCTCCTTTCGGGAGCCGCGGCTAAGAATACGTCGTATATTCCGGCGTCAGGCCGCCCGCGAGAGCGGCGCCGCCACCTCTTCCTCGATAAACGCACCGTGCAGCGCCTTGATCACCGGTTGCAGGCTTTCCCGCTCGACGATGAACTGCACGTCCACGTTGCGCGGCCCTTGGCTCGCGCCAATGGCCGTCTCGCCAGCCTCTGCGATGGCCACGAGGCCACGCTGCAACACCGACAAGCCATTCAGATCGCGCCCGATGACCGAGGCCATGGACAGCGTGCGGGTGGTGATCTCGGCGGTGGGGTAAATCTCGGCCAGATCCTTCTCCACCCGGCGCATCGTCTTCAGCGAAGCGTCCAGATAATGGGTGATCGTATTGGCGTTCGAGACCTTCGAGACGATCCGCACGTTGTGGCGTGTCAGTACGTCGAGGATCGCGGTGTCATAGCCTTTGACGCCGACCATGTCCTGCTCGAACAACTCCAGCGTAACGATGTCGAGACCGGTCACGATTTCCACCGCGGGCGCTTCGGCCTGACGGTCGTCGATCAGCGTGCCGGGGTCTTCGGGCTCGAAAGCATTGGTCACGCGCAGCGGCACGTCGGCTTGGCGCAGGGTCTTGGCCGCCTTGGGGTGGATCGCCTCCATCCCCATGTTCGACAGCTGATCCGCCACGTCGTAGTTCGTGCGGCCGATCTTCTTGACGGCATGCTCACCCACCAGTTTCGGGTCACAGGACGACAGGTGGAATTCCTTGTGAATGATCGCCTCCCGCGCGCCGGTGAGAGCGGCAAGCTTGGAGAAGGTCACCTCGGAATAGCCGCGGTCGAATTCGCGCATCAGACCTTCGGCGCATTGCGCATAGCCTGTCACGATGGGCATTTCCGTATGAGGGTCGATGCCCTCCATCGCCTGCGCGACGCGCTCATCGAGCGTCACGTTGCCCTCGTCACGCCACCCCGAGAGGTCGACGAAACGGGCGCTCACGCCGGCGCGCTGCAGCAGGATTGTGGTGACGAAGGCGGAATGCGCCTCGCCCAGACCGGACAGCAACTCGCGGATTTGCAACATGTGTTCCGACAGGCGGAAGTGGCCGTAGGCGCAGAGGCGCTGTAGGTCGATCAGGCAGTTGCGGGCACCATGGGTGCGCTCGGACACAAAGGCGTCGGCCTGTTCGATGTCGCCGGGATGCTCCAGCACCTCGCGGTGCACGCGCTGCATCTCAGCCGAGACGCGGGTCAGCGCCTCGTGCCAGCCGTGATCGTTGCTGGCATTGGCCAAATGGGCGTAAACGCCCGGCTCGCCGGATTTCTTGTGCTCCAGCAACAGGTTCGTGATCCCGCCAAAGGCGGAAACCACGAAGACGCGCCCATAGATGTCCGCGCCCTTACGGTCACCGACAAAGAGCGTATCTTTGAGTTGGTTCACGCGGGACATGGACGTCCCGCCGATTTTTTCGACAGTGTGGGACGGTTGAGTCATAAAACTTAAGCGACCTCCTCGGCAGGCGCATAGGAACCATCTTCGCGGTGCACTTCGTTGCCGGTGACCGGCGGGTTGAAGCAGCACGCCATGTGCAGTTCTTCCTCTGCGCGCAGGGTGTGTTTGTCGTTCAGGTTCAGGGCGTACATCACGCCGGGGGTGATCTCATGCGTCTCGCCGGTGGCGAGATCGGTGATCGAGCCTTTGCCCTTCATGCAATAGACGCTTTCGAAGTGGTGCTTGTAGTGGAACGTGTGTTCCGACCCGGCCTCAAGCACGGTGATGTGGAAGGAAAACCCCATCCCGTCATCGGCCAGAAGCATCCGTGTGGAGGTCCATTTCGCATCCGCCACGTGACGGTCTGTGCCCTGAAGTTTGTTAAAATCGCGTACAATCATCGGTATTACTCCGCTGCCAGTTTCATGTTGCCCGTCACATCGCGGGTCGCTTGAAGAAGGATATCAAAGCCTTCGCGCATAACCTTCTCCGGCGTGGTGAGCGGGGCAAGATATTTTACGATCTCGTCGTTCGCGCCCGATGTTTCGATCACAAGGCCCAATTCATAGGCGCGCGCGCAGATCGCACCGGCCAACTCGCCTGAGCCGACGTCGACGCCCTGCATCAGACCGCGGCCTTTCAGCGTGGCACCGTCGACCAGATCGGCCACATCCTTGAGCGCGGTGGTCAGCAGCACGGCTTTCTCGGCCAGCGCCTTTTCGAAGGTGTCATCGGACCAGAACTTCTCAATCGCGACGCGGGCGGTGACGAAGGCATGGGTGTTGCCGCGGAAGGTGCCGTTGTGCTCGGCGGGCTTCCAGATGTCATGCTCCGGCGCGATCAGCAGGGCTGCGAAGGGCAGGCCAAAGCCGGAAAGCGATTTCGCTTGGGTGATCATGTCAGGCTTGATGCCGGATGCCTCAAACGAAAAGAAGCTCCCCGAACGGCCACAGCCCGCCTGAATGTCGTCAACGATCAGCAGCGCACCATGTTTGCGGGCGATCTTCTCGATGCCCTGCATCCATGCGTCGGAGGCCGCGTTCAACCCGCCTTCGCCTTGGATCGGCTCAAAGATAAAGGCCGCGGGCGCGTCGATGCCCGACGACGGGTTCGACAGCATCGCGTCGATCATCTCAAGCGTGTTCACGTTTTCGCCCAATGCGCCTTCGAAGGGCATGTGGGTGACATCGGCCAGCGAGCCTCCGCCCGCGCCGCCGCGCTTGCCTTTGTTGCCGGTCAGCGCCAGCGCGCCCATGGTCATGCCGTGGAAGCCGTTGGTGAAGGAGATCACGTTCGTGCGCCCCGTCACCTTACGGGCCAGCTTGATCGCGGCTTCAACGGCGTTGGTGCCGGTCGGGCCGGTCATCATGACCTTATAGTCCATGCCGCGCGGCTTGAGGATTTTCTCCTCATAGGCTTCGAGGAAGGCCGCCTTAGTCTCGCTATGAAAGTCGAGGCCGTGGGCGATGCCATCAGCGGTGATATGCTCCACCAGCGCCTGCTTCATGTCCGGGTCATTGTGCCCGTAGTTCAGCGAGGAGCAGCCGGCGAGAAAGTCGATGTAGCGGTTGCCCTCGCCATCGAACATTTCCGAGCCGCTGGCGCGGGTGAAAACGGCGTTCATACCGCGGCAGTAGGAGCGGGCTTCGCTCTCGCGGCGGGTAAAGATGGTCGTGTTCTGTGCCATGTCCTTAGGCATAGGAATTCCTTTCTCTTCTAGAGAGTCTGTCGTGTGAATTGTCAGCTGCGGTTTACGCGGCGCGTTTCAGCGCGGCGGCCTCGGGCAGCGTGATCGTCACCATATGTTCGGTGTCATGCGCGCCCTCGAAGTGGGCGTCTTTGGTAAAGTGGGGCGCATCGGAAAGATCGCCGCCGATGTGGTTCGCAAAGCTGCGGAACAGCCCCCAAGAGGCGTCGTTGTCGCGGGTGATCGTGGTTTTGAGGGTCTTGGCGTCCTCGGTCTCATCCCGGTTCACCAGTTCCATCAGCATGGTTTTACCCAGCCCAAGGCCACGGGCTTTGGGGCTGACGGCGACCTGCCAGACAAAGAAAGCATCTTGGGCAGGGATCATATGGCCGGAGATCCAGCCCACGATATCACCGTCCAACTCGGCCACTACGCAGGTGTCGCGGAAGTGGTCGGCTTGGATCAGGTTCGCATAGAGCGAATTTTCGTCGAGCGGCTTACAGTCGCGAATCAACCGCCAGATGGCGGCTCCGTCCTCGGCATTGGGCTTGCGCAGCTTGGGTGTGCGGGCTTTTTTCATGTCGAGTTTATTCTGCATCCGTTCGTGGCTCCCTGATTGTTTCGATAGGCTAAATAAGTCATGCACGGTAATACTTCAACAATCAAAGCAAATTACTTCAAAATGCGCTTATAGCGTGCTTTAAGCGCCATAGAACTGTGCATATTTGTTTCGTTTTCCGAATGAAATTAGGCGGCTTCGCTTAGCTATACTAAGCGATCAGGCGGGTTTTGAGCGATTGCTGAGAATGCCGCCAATGTGCAATGATGCACCATGACGCAGAAACATCCCGACCGGGTCGACGAAAGTCTGATCGCTTTGCGCCGCATTTTGCGGGCCACCGAACTCTATGCGCGCGATCTGGCGCAGGCCGCGGGGGTGACCCCTGCGCAGCTGCGCGTTTTGCAGATCGTGGGAGAGAAGAAAGACCCGACGGCCAAGACCCTCGCCAATCAGATGGGGGTGAGCCAAGCCACCGTGACCGCCTTGGTCGACAAGCTGGTGGCGCGCAGCTTGGTCTCGCGCCAGCCCTCGGCGCAGGACCGTCGGCAGACCAACATCACCTTGACCACTCAAGGCGAAGATGTGTTGGAGGAAGCCCCCGATGCGCTGCAACAGCGCTACGTCCGGGCCTTTGCGGATCTCGCCGATTGGGAGCAGGCGCAGCTGGTGTCGTCGTTGGAGCGTGTGGCGGCGATGCTGAACGTGGACAGTCTGGATGCCGCGCCGGTTCTCGCGACGGGGGAGTTGCGCACAAGCAAGAAGACCTATTGAGGGCGGTCCCAGACCTCGGCGGCCAAACCCTTTTGCAAATCGCGCCTTTTCTTATATAGAGACCCATCCCTAGCCAGTGAGTCTTTGAAATGTCCGCTTCCGCGCCCATCACCCAAGACGTGATGACCCTTCCCCGTAAGCTGCCCGACGGGCCGATCAACCTTGTCGGCCTGACCCGCGACGCCATGCGCGACGCGCTGATCGCCCATGGCACGCCCGAGAAACAAGCGAAGATGCGTGTGGGGCAGATTTGGCAGTGGATCTACCAGTGGGGCGTTCGGGATTTCGACGCGATGACCAACCTCGCCAAAGGCTACCGCGCTCAATTGGCTGAGAAATTTGTGATCGAAGTGCCCGAGGTGGTGACCCGTGCGGTCAGCGAGGATGGCACCCGCAAATACCTCGTGCGGATCGCGGGCGGTCATGAGGTCGAGGTGGTTTACATCCCCGAAGAGGGGCGCGGCACGCTTTGTGTCTCCAGCCAAGTGGGCTGCACGCTCACCTGCTCCTTCTGCCACACCGGCACGCAGAAGCTGGTCCGCAACCTCACAGCGGGGGAAATCATCGGTCAGGTCATGGTGGCGCGTGACGATCTGGGCGAATGGCCTGAAATCGGCGCGCCAAAGGATGAAACCCGGCTTTTGAGCAATATCGTGCTTATGGGCATGGGCGAGCCGCTGTATAATTTCGAGAACGTGCGCGATGCGATGAAGATCGCGATGGACCCCGAAGGTATCCAGCTCTCGCGCCGCCGCATCACGCTGTCGACCTCCGGCGTCGTGCCCGAGATTCACCGCACCGCCGCCGAGATCGGCTGCCAGTTGGCCGTGTCCTTCCACGCCACCACCGACGAGGTGCGCAACAAGCTGGTGCCGATCAACAAGCGTTGGAACATTGAGGCGCTGCTGGAGGCGCTCAAAGCCTATCCCAAGGTCAGCAATTCCGAGCGGATCACTTTTGAATACGTGATGCTGAAGGACGTGAACGACAGCGACGAGGACGCGCATCGTTTGGTCAAGCTGATCGAGGGCATTCCGGCCAAGATCAACCTCATCCCCTTCAACGAATGGCCCGGCTCGCCCTATGAGCGGTCGTCGAACAACCGCATCCGGGCTTTTGCCAACATCATCTATCAGGCCGGCTATGCCTCGCCGATCCGCACCCCGCGCGGCGAAGACATCATGGCCGCCTGTGGTCAGTTGAAATCGGCAACCGAGCGGGCGCGCAAATCGCGCCGCCAGATCGAGGCCGAGGCGGGGATGGGCGGTTAAGCCAGCCCCGCACGGCCGCGCGCCAGTGCCTCTGCAGTGACACCCTCGGCGGCGATGTCGCCGGGGATTTCCGCGCCCCGCACCAATGCCGCCGCGGCGCGGGCGAGCGCCGGGGCGGTCTGGATGCCATAGCCGCCTTGGCCAGCAAGCCAGAAGAACCCCTCACCCTCAGGATCATAGCCCGCCACCGGATCGCCGTCGGGCAGGAAGCTGCGCAACCCGGCCCAACGGCTTTCGATGCGGGGGCGCTCAAGCTCGAATGCGGTTTCGATCCGGTCGATGCAGATCGCGATATCCAGTTCCTCGGGCTGTGCGTCGCAGGGGGGTGAGGGTGTGGCATCGGCGGGAGAGATCAGTAGTTTGCCTGCATCGGCCTTGAGGTAGAACTGTTCATCAATATCCACCACCATCGGCCAACGGTCCGGCACCATGCCCGCAGGCGGGGCCACCGTCAGCGCGGTGCGGCGTTTGGGGGTGAGGCCCGCAGGTTTCAACCCGGCCAGTGTGGCGATCTCATCCGCCCAAGCCCCTGCGGCATTGACGATCACCGGCGCGTGGAAGGTACCTTGGTTCGTGTCGACCTGCCAGTCACCCTCTTTGCGAAGCGCCTGCACCTCGGCCTTGGTGTGCAAAACGCCGCCCGCTGCGCGGAAAGTCTTGAGGTAGTGCTGATGCAGCCCGTTCACGTCGATATCCGCCGCCGAGGCGTCCCGCAGCCCGCCGGTGGCATAGCCTTTGCGCAGCAACGGCACGTGCGTCTCGACCTCGGCCCCGCTCAGCGGAGTGACATGGGGGCCCAACTCCTCGGCAGTGCGGGCAAGCGATGCTTGCTGGTCCTGCCGCGCGACGAAGACCGCGCCGCGGGGTTCCAACAGCGGATGCGCCAGATGCGGGCTGGCAGGGTCGTGAAAGAACGCCGCAGAGGCACGAGAGAGGGCGCGGATCACCTCCGGCCCATAGGTCACCGTAAACAGCGCGGCAGAGCGGCCCGTGGTGTGATAGCCCGGCTGGCTTTCGCGCTCCAGCAGCAGCACCCGGCGGTCGCTGGCCAGTTCAGCGGCGACTGAAGCGCCCGCAATGCCCGCACCGATCACGATGCAATCAAAACATGTCGTTGAATTGTTCATACTCTGCCCTCTCTGCGCGGAGGCTAGCACTGCCTGCGGCGGGGCAAAAGGGCCGAAGCACCGCCCGCCTCTGTCCCTGCGGGCAATCGGATAAATCCGCCATATTGTTGCAATTGCATGAAATTTTCGCCCGGCGCGGCAAAGCCGTTGACCGAACGCCCCCGCCCGGCGCAGTCTGTCACAAAGGGCGCATGCGGTGATGCCGAACGCGCCCCGACCCACAGGAGTGCTGCCCCATGTCCGAACCGACCCTTTCCAGAACCCTTCCCGCGCTGACGCTGGCCTTTGGCCTGATGGCCTCGGCCTCGGCCTCTGCCGCCGCCGAGCTTGTTATCGGCATGCAGCAGGAACCCACGTCGCTCGATCCCACGGCGGATGCCACCGCCTCCATCGACAGCATGATGACGCAAAACGTCTTCGAATCGCTGACCACCGTGGCCGAGAACGGGGAAGTGCAGCCCAATCTCGCGACGTCTTGGGAGGTGTCGGAAGACGGGCTGACCTATACCTTCACACTGGCCGAAGGCGTGACCTTCCACGACGGCAGCACGCTAGACGCCGAGGATGTCGTCTATTCCTTCGACCGCGCCATGGGTGAAGACAGCGTGAACCCGTCGAAGGACATTTTCGAGCCGATCGAAAGCGTCAAGGCCGTGGATCCCCAAACGGTCGAGATTACGCTCACGAACAAGGATGCCTTTTTCCTGTTCAACATGGGGCAGGGCGACAGCGCCATCGTGGCTTCGGAAAGCGTGGAGACCAACAACGCCAATCCGGTGGGCTCCGGTCCCTTCAAGTTCGACAGCTGGACCCGCGGCGACCGGCTGACGCTGGTCAAGAACCCCGATCACCGCGACGCGGATGACGTGGCGCTCGACAAGGTGGTCTTCCGCTTTATCTCCGACCCCGCAGCCGCCACTGCGGCGATGATGGCCGAAGAACTGGACGCTTTCCCCGGCTTTCCCGCGCCGGAACTGCTGCCGCAGTTCGAGGCCGACCCGCGCTTCCGCGTCAACGTCGGCTCGACCGAGGGCGAGGTGATCCTTGCCATGAACAACGCCAAGCCGCCCTTCGACAATGTCGAGGTGCGCCGCGCCGTGGCCACCGCCATCGACCGGGACGAGATCATCGAGGGCGCGATGTACGGCCAAGCCGTGCCGATCGGCAGCTTCTACCCGCCACATGGCACCGCCTATGTCGACCTGACGGACGCCTATCCGCATGACAGCACCAAGGCCGAGGAGATGTTCGAGGCGGCGGGGGTTGCGGGGGCCACCATGACCCTGCGCGTGCCGCCGTTCCCTTACGCCACTCGCTCGGCCGAAATCATCCAGAACCAGCTGTCGGAGGCCGGGATCGACGCCAAGGTCGAGAATGTCGAATGGGGCTTCTGGATCGATGAGGTCTACAAGAAGAAGAACTACGACATGACCATCATCGCCCACACCAGCCCCAACGACATGGGCAATTTCGCCCGCGGCCCGGATTATTTCTACGGCTACGACAATGCCGAGATGACCGCCCTGTGGGAGAAGATCCAAACTGAGGTCGACGCCGAGGCGCGCAATGAACTGCTCAAGCAGGGCCAGCAGATGCTGTCCGACCAGTCGGTGCATGGCTTCCTGTTCCAGCTGCCTCTCTTGGGCGTCTTCCGCCAAGAGGTCGAAGGCTACTGGTCCTCTTCGCCCGTGCTCTACATGCCGCTGAAGAACGTGCGCATCGCCGACTAATCTGAAACGGCCGCGGTGCCCCCGGCGCCGCGGTTCTTGGACCTGACTTCGTGGCCTATTTCCTCTTCCGCCGCACGCTCGGTTTCGTGCTGACCCTGCTCGCCGTCTCGCTCGTCGTCTTTGCCGTGATGAACGTGCTGCCGGGCGATCCGGCGCTGACCATTCTTGGCATGGACGCCAGCGAGGATGCCATCGCGGCGCTGCGTGAACAGCTGGGGCTGAACGAGCCGCTGGTGACCCGCTATGTTTCGTGGGTCTGGAACGCGGTGCAGGGGGACTTTGGCCTCAGCCATTCCTTTCGCGTGCCGGTTTCGGAACTCATTGCCGAACGACTGCCGATGACGATCTCTCTCGCCGTGGCGGGGATGCTTGTAACGCTGGTGCTGGCGCTGGGCCTTGGCATCACGGCGGCGGCGCAGCATGGGCGCGCGGGCGACTGGGGGGTGATGTTTCTCAGTCAGCTCGGCATCGCGGTGCCGGCCTTCTGGCTGTCGATCCTGCTCGTGATGTTTTTTGCCGTGAAGCTGCGCTGGCTGCCGCCGGGGGGCTTTGCGGGCTGGGACGATCCGGGGGCGGCGCTGCGCTCGCTCATCCTGCCCACGGTGGCGCTGGCGCTGGTGCAATCGGCGGTGCTGGCGCGGGTCACGCGCTCCTCGGCGCTGGAGGTGATGCGGCAGGACTTCGTGCGCACCGCCCGCGCCAGCGGGCTGTCTCGACAACGGGTTCTTTGGCGGCATGTGCTGCCCAATGCGCTGGTGCCGATCGTGACCATCGTCGGCATGCAGTTCGCCGCATTGGTGACCGGGACCATCGTGATCGAGAATGTCTTTTACCTGCCGGGGCTGGGGCGGCTGATCTTTCAGTCCATCGCCAACCGTGACCTGCCCACGGTGCAGGCGCTGGTGATGCTGTTCGCCGCCATCGTGGTGACGGCGAATTTCGTGGTCGATCTGCTCTACGTCGTCATCGACCCCCGGCTGAAGGCGCGGGCATGAGGCAGCTTCCGGCGAACTTCCTGCTGGGTGCGCTGCTGGTGAGCCTCGTCGTCGGGGTGGCGGCGCTGTCGCTTGTCTGGACCCCGCATGACCCGCAGGCGATGTCGATCGGCACCAAGTTCGCGCCGCCTTCTGCGGCGCATTGGCTCGGCACCGACCAGTTGGGCCGAGACGTGGTGGCGCAGCTGATGGCGGCGGCGCGCAACTCGATGACCGTGGCGCTGGTGGCGGTGCTCTTGGGCGGCAGCATCGGCGTGGGGCTGGGGCTTCTGGCCTCCGCGCTTGGCGGCTGGGTCGAGGATGCGGTGATGCGGCTCGCCGACTTGGGCTTTGCCTTTCCAGCGCTGTTGTTCGCGATCATGCTGGCGGCGGTCTTCGGGCCGTCGCTGACCAACGCGGTACTGGCGATCTCCTTCATCAACATTCCCATTTTCGCCCGCGTCACCCGCGCCTCGGCGAACCAGATCTGGACGCGCGACTATGTCGCCGCCGCGCGGGCCGCCGGGCGCGGGCGCTTCGCGATCAGCCGGGATCACATCCTGCCCAATATCGCCGCGGCGGTGATCGTGCAGGCCACCATTGAGTTCGCGGTGGCGATCCTCGCCGAAGCGGCGCTGAGCTATCTCGGCCTCGGCGCGCAGCCGCCCGCCTCGAGCTGGGGGCGAATGCTGTCGGAGGCGCAGACGCTGATGTATCTCGCCCCGCAACTGGCGATCTATCCGGGTCTGTGCATCGTGGTGGCCGTGCTGGGCTTCGGCCTGCTGGGCGACGGGCTGCGCGACATCACCGATCCCCGACTGGTGCGTGCGCGATGATTGAGCTTAGCAATCTTTCGATCCATTTCGGCACTGCCGCCGCCCTGCGCGACGCCAATCTGGTGATTGAGCGCGGCGACCGTTTGGGGGTCGTCGGCGAAAGCGGTTCGGGCAAGACGCTGCTGGCGCTCTGTTTGATGGGCATGGCCCCCGAAAGCGCGCGGTTGACCGGGGAGCTACGCATCGACGGGCAGGGCATGGCCGCCGCGTCTGAGCGCGATTGGCAGAGGCTGCGCAGCCGCCGCGTGGCGATGGTGTTTCAGGAACCGATGGCCGCGCTTAACCCGCTGCGGCGGGTGGGCGACACGGTGATGGAGCCGATGTTGCTGCATGACGGGCTGACACGCAGCGCTGCCCGTGCCCGCGCCCTGAGCCTGTTCGAAGAGGTGGGTATTCCCGATCCCGACCGTCGCCTGCGGCAGTTCCCGCATGAGATGTCGGGCGGCCAGCGCCAGCGGGTGCTGATCGCGCTGGCGCTGGCCTGCAACCCGATGCTGCTGATCGCCGATGAGCCGACAACCGCGCTTGACGCCAATGTGGCGCTGCGGATCACCGACCTGCTGCAACGGCTCGCGCGGGAGCGGCAGATGGCGCTGGTTTTCATCAGCCATGACCTCGCCGCTGTGGCGCGGGCGACCGAGGACATCGTGGTGATGTATGCGGGCGATATGGTCGAGCGGGGCCGCACGGCAGAGGTGCTGGGCAGGCCTGCGCATCCCTATACCAAGGGGCTCTTGGGCGCGCGGCCCGATCCGGGCGTGGCGGGGCGGGATGCCCAAGGAAAACGGCGCAGGCTGCCGACTATTCCGGGCGCGGTCCCGCCGCTGCATGGGCTGCCGCAGGGCTGCCGCTTTGCGGGGCGCTGCCCGGTGGAACTGCCTCACTGCGCCGCGCAGCGCCCAGACTTTGTGCAGACCGACGCGGGCCGTGCCGCCACCTGTCACCTGCTGACGGAGGGGCGCCATGACTGACGCGCCGCTTTTAGAGGTCCGCAACCTGACCCGCCGCTACAAACTGCCGCGCCAAAGTCTGCTGCGTGCCCCGCCGGTGCTGACGGCTTTGGAAAACGCCTCCTTCTCGTTGCACGCGGGCGAGACCTTGGGCGTGGTCGGGGAAAGCGGTTCGGGCAAATCCACATTGGCGCGGCTGATCATGGCGTTTGAGCGTCCGGACGCGGGCGCGGTGCTGTTTCGGGGGCGCGATCTGCATGGGCTCGGGGGGCAAGAATTGCGCAGCCTGCGGCGCGATTTTCAGATGGTGTTCCAAGACCCTTTCGGCTCGCTCAACCCGCGCCGCCGTATCGGCTGGTCCATCGCCGAGCCGTTGCGCGCCAATGGTGAGACCGAGGATATCCCCCATCGCATCGCCGAAGCCTTGGAGCAGGTCGGGCTGCATGCCGCGGACGCGGGCAAATATCCGCATGAGTTCTCGGGCGGGCAGCGCCAGCGCATCGCCATCGCGCGGGCCATCGTCACCCGCCCCGCGCTCTTGGTCGCGGATGAGGCGGTCTCGGCCCTTGATGTCTCGGTTCAGGCGCAAATTCTGAACCTTTTGATGGACCTGCAGGATGATCTGGGCCTCGGCATGGTCTTTATCAGCCATGACCTTGCGGTGGTCGGATCGATCTGCGACCGGGTGCTGGTGCTGCAGCATGGCAAGACCTTGGAAAGCGGTGCGGCGGCAGATGTGTTGCGCAGCCCCGAGCACCCTTATACGAAAACCCTGCTGACAGCCGCAGGAGTACGCCCATGACCCGTTTCGTCCACCTGACCGACCTGCATATCTCGCATCCCGATCTGAACGATCCGCATCTGCATAGTGATACGCCTGCCACCCTGCGCCGCGTGGTGGAGGTGATCAACGCGATGGAGCCCCAGCCCGATTTCGTGGTGGCCAGCGGCGATCTGACCAATCACGGCGACCAGCAAAGCTATGCCCTTGTGCGCGAGATCATGGAGCCGCTGAAAGCGCCGCTGGTCATGGCCCTCGGCAACCACGACAAACGCGATGGGTTCAACGCGGTCTTTGCGCCGGGGCTGGCCGATGCGCCCTATTTCCATGACGCGCCGCAGGGCGATCTACATGCCATCACGTTGGACAGCAGCGTGCCGGGCAAGGTGGCCGGGGCGCTGGACGACGCGCAGTTCGAGTTTCTGGAAGCCGCACTTGAGCGCTATGGCGATCTGGCGAAACTCTTGGTGATCCACCACCCGCCGCGCATTGATCCCGCGGCCCTCGCATGGGGCAGTCTGGACGCAGCGAGCAGTGCGCGTTTGGCCGAGATGTTGAAGGGGCAGCGCGTGGCGGGCATCCTCTCGGGCCATGTGCATGTGAACCGGGTGAGCCATTGGCACGGCATTCCGGTAGTCATTTCCAACGGGCTGCATTCGACCATCGACCTGACCGAAACCCGCGACCTGCGTATCGTGGAGGGCACTGGATTCGGCCTTTGCGAATGGCACCCCAGCGGCTTGAGCGTTTCCTTTGCCCCGCTTGACCCGACGGCGTCTGAATTGGCGCGGATCGACCGGGCGCAGCTAAAATCCTTTGAGTAGAATGACATCCACCCCCGTTGGTCGCAGCCTCGCGCCCTGCGCCGCGGTGTAGTAAAAAAATTATTGTTGACCCTCAACCTTTTTAATTTCACACAGCGAGACATGAAAAGGCTATACCCGGTATGAGATCGGGCCGCTGTTCACGGGGAGGGTGAATTTGCTGACTGCCAATGGCGACAGTGTATCGACGCTTGGCGCGCGCATGCGCAAGCAGCGTCATCGTTTGTCCCTGACTCTACAGCAGTTGGGCGAAGCCTCTGGCGTGTCGGTCGGGTATCTGAGCCAGGTGGAGCGGGGCCGGGCCACGCCGTCGCTGGGCACCCTGTCGCAGATCGCCGTGGCGCTTCAGGTCGATGTCAGTTTTTTCATCCATACGCCCAAGACCCAAGACAGCCTGACCCGTGCCGCCGAGCGTCCGCGCTTTGCCGTTTCGGGCTCATCCATCGAATATGAAAAGATCGGTGCGGATTTCCCGGGCCATGAGCTGTCCTCCTACATCATGAACGTGCCGCCGGGCTATGCCTCGGAAGAGGTCGTGCATGAGGGCGAAGAGGTGATCTATATCCTTGAGGGAGAGATCGCGCAGGTCGTCGATGGGGGGGAGCATATCATGCGGCCCGGCGACAGCCTGCATTACCTCGGCAGCAGCCCGCATTCGTGGTCCAACAAGACCGACAAGCCCGCCCGCGTGCTTTGGGTGGGGCGGATGCAATATGAACAGGCTGCTGGCGCCAATAGAATACGTCCGAATGAAGGGGCAGTCGCCACCGCATTCGCGTCGTCTCGCCCGTAAGGGCGTATCACCTGCGGCGGATACCCCGCTGCCAAGAAACAAACCAACCAGGAGAGAGAATATTATGTCTTTTACAACGAAATTGGCCACCGGTGCCATGCTGGCGGCCCTTGGAGCCTCGGCGGTATCGGCCCAATCGCTGGTCTATTGCTCCGAAGGCTCGCCCGAGGGTTTTGACCCTGCGCTGTACACAGCCGGCACCACATTCGACGCTTCCAGCCACCCGATCTACAACCGTCTGGCCGAGTTCAAAGTCGGCACGACCGAAGTCGTGCCCGCGCTGGCCGAAAGCTGGGAAGTCAGCGAAGACGGCATGACCGTGACCTTCAAGCTGCGCAAAGGTGTGAAATTCCACTCCAACGACCAGTTCACGCCGACACGCGACTTTAACGCCGACGACGTAATCTTCAGCTTTGACCGTCAGGGCAACGAAGAGAACCCCTATCACACCGTCTCTGGCGGCACATGGGAATACTACGGCGGCATGTCCATGCCCGACCTGATCGAAAGCATTGAGAAGGTCGACGATTACACCGTGGCCTTCAACCTGACCCGTCCCGAAGCGCCCTTTATCGCCAACATGGCGATGGACTTTGCCTCGATCGTGTCCAAGGAATATGCCGACGCGATGATGGAAGCCGGCACGCCTGAAATGGTGAACCAAGCGCCCATCGGCACCGGCCCGTTCAAATTCCAAGCTTATCAGAAAGACGCGGTCATCCGTTACCTGCGTAACGACGACTACTGGGGCGATGCGGCCAAGGTTGAAAGCCTGATCTTCGCGATCACGCCTGACGCCTCCGTGCGCTACCAGAAGGTGCAGGCGGGTGAGTGCCACGTGATGGCATATCCGAACCCTGCCGATGTTCAGGCGATGAAAGACGCTGAAGACATCGTCGTGATGGAGCAAGAAGGTCTGAACGTGGGCTATCTGGCCTATAACACGCAGGTCGCGCCCTTCGACAACGCCAAGGTCCGCAAGGCCCTGAACATGGCGATCGACAAGCAGGCGATCATCGACGTGGTGTTCCAAGGGTCCGGCGAAATCGCCAAGAACCCGCTGCCGCCGACCATGTGGTCCTACAACGACGCCATCGAAGACGACAACTATGACCCCGAGGCCGCCAAGGCGATGCTCGAGGAAGAGGGCGTCAGCGATCTGTCGATGAAGATCTGGGCGATGCCGGTTCAGCGTCCCTACAACCCCAATGCCCGCCGTATGGCCGAGCTGATGCAGGAAGACTTCTCCAAGGTTGGCGTCGATGTCGAAATCGTCTCCTACGAATGGGGTGAGTATCTGGAGCGCTCCAAGTCCAAGGACCGTGACGGTGCTGTGCTGCTGGGTTGGACCGGCGACAACGGTGACCCAGACAACTTCCTCGCGGTTCTGCTGGGCTGTGACGGTGTCGAGAAATCCAACCGCGCCCAGTGGTGCAACGAGGAATTCGACGCGCTGATCCAGAAAGCCAAGGTTCTGCCGACCCAAGAAGAGCGTGCGCCGCTTTACGAAGAAGCGCAGGAAATCTTCAAGGATCAAGCGCCTTGGGCCACCATCGCGCATTCGGTCGTCTATATGACCATGCGCCCCGAAGTTGAAAACTATGTCGTGCACCCGCTGGGTGGCCACATCTTCAACCAAGTTGGCCTGAAGCAGTAACCCTGCCGCTTTGACCAAAGGGGGCGGCATCCTGTGCCGTCCCCATTTTATTAACCTCGCCAGCCCGAAAGCCAGCCCATGTCCCCTTCGCTGAATGATCGCCTGTCGGCCTATGCCGATATCGCCGCCGACCTATCGGTCGATGCCGTGGCGCTGGTGCCCGGCCCGAATTTCACCCGCGCCGTCGACCATGCCTTCATGAGCCACGAACGCCCCTTTGTTCTGGTGATCCCCGCCCGCGGCCCCGCTGCCGCCTTGGTGCCGAACCTTGAATTGGGCAGTTGGGAGTTGGTCGGTTTCGACGGGGCCGTTTTCGATTGGCGCGACCAGACGGGCTATGACGATGCCTTCGCCGCGCTGATGCAACATTTGAACATCACCTCGCTTGCCGTTGAAGGCCAAGTGATGCGCGTCTTCGTGCATCACGCGCTGAAGAAAGCGCAGCCCGATCTGCGGATCATCGACGCCGAGCGCGAGATCTCCGCCCCCCGCATGATCAAGACCGAGGCCGAGGTCGCAGCCCTGCAAAAAGCCATCGACATTTCCGAACGCGCCCTGCGCGCCACGCTGAATAGCGTGAAGCTCGGCCAGACCGAGAAAGAGATCGAGCAGAAGCTGGTGCAGATGGTCTTTGCCGAAGGGGCCGACGATCTGTCCTTCGCCCCCATCGTCGCCGCCGGTGACGGCTCGGCCCGCCCGCATGCCAAGGCGCGTGAGGATTACCGCGTCAAAGCAGGCGATGCGCTGCTGATCGACTTCGGCGCGCGGAAGGACGGCTTTGCCGCCGACATCACCCGCACCGTTTTCCTTACCCATGTCAGCGACGAGGGGCGCGCCGTGTACGACACCGTGCTGCGCGCCAACCTTGCCGGGTTGGAGGCCACCCGCGCAGGCGTCACCGCGCATGAGATCGACGATGTGGTGACCGGCGTGCTCGAAGCCTCTCCTTTTGCCGACCGCATCCGCACCAAGACCGGCCACGGTCTGGGCCGCGATGTGCATGAAGCGCCCTATATCATGCGCGGCAACCACATGACTTTACCCGCCGGAACGGTGTACACCAACGAACCCGGTCTCTATGAGATCGGCAACTTTGGGGTGCGCATCGAAGATGACGTGCTGATTACCGAAGATGGCTACAAATCCCTGACCAACTTTCCGAAGGAACTGATGGTGCTCCCGTGCTGAAATATGTCTTGTCGCGCCTTGCGACCTTCATCCCCACCTTTATCGGCGTCACGCTGATATCATTCGCCTTCATCCGCTTGCTGCCCGGCGACCCGATCGTCGTCATGGCCGGTGAGCGCGGCATTTCCGAAGAACGCTATCTCGAACTGCAACAGCAGTTCGGCTTTGACCGGCCGATCTATGTGCAGTTCTGGGATTACTTCACCGGCGTGATACAGGGAGATTTGGGCACGTCCTTCGTAACCAAACGCCCGGTCTGGGATGAGTTCTTCTCGCTCTTCCCCGCCACGCTGGAGCTGTCGCTCTGCGCGATGATCTTCGCCGTGGCCTTGGGCCTGCCCGCAGGGGTGATCGCGGCGGTGAACCGGGGCAAGTTCTTTGACCGGGCGCTGATGTCGACCGCGCTGGTGGGCTATTCGATGCCGATCTTCTGGTGGGCCTTGCTGCTGATCATCGTCTTTTCCGGTAACTTGGGTTGGACGCCAGTCTCGGGCCGGATCGACCTACTTTATTACTTCCCCAACGCCACCGGCTTCATGCTGATCGACAGCATTGCCTCCGGGCAGGACGGGGCGTTCCTCTCGGCGCTGCGGCACCTGCTGCTGCCGACCATCGTGCTGGGGACGATCCCGCTGGCGGTGATCGCGCGGCAGACCCGTTCGGCGATGCTTGAGGTGCTGGGCGAGGATTACATCCGCACCGCCCGCGCCAAGGGCATGTCGACGGGCCGGATCAACGGCATCCACGCCCTGCGCAACGCGCTTATCCCCGTCATCACCGTGATCGGCCTGTCGGTCGGCACGCTGCTGGCGGGCGCCATTCTGACCGAGACGATCTTTAGCTGGCCGGGCATCGGCAAGTGGATGGTCGACAGCATCTTCCGCCGTGACTACCCGGTGGTTCAGGGTGGCCTTCTGCTCATCGCCGTCATGGTCATGGTCGTGAACCTTACCGTCGACATGCTCTACGGCATCATCAACCCGAAAATCAGGAAACGCTAATGGACGACGCACTCTCTGCCGAAGCCGAAATGGTGCACGACCGCCCCGGCCGCTTGCGCGAATTCTGGTTCTATTTCCGTGAAAACCGCGGGGCCGTGATCGGCCTGTGGATCTTTGCCATCTTCGCCGTGCTGGCGCTGTTCGGCCCATGGATCGCCCCGCATGACGCAACTCAACAGTTCCGCGCAGCCACGCTACAGCCGCCCGTCTGGCAGGACGGTGGCACTTGGAGCCACATCCTCGGCACCGACCCGCTGGGTCGTGACATGCTCTCGCGGCTGATCGTTGGCGCGCGCTACTCCTTCTTCGTGGGCATCGTGGTGGTGACCATCGCCGCCTCGGGCGGGATCATCATCGGCCTCATTTCGGGCTTTGCGCCCAAGTGGGTCGACACGATCATCATGCGGATCATGGACATCATCTTGGCCTTCCCGTCGCTCTTGCTGGCTTTGGTGCTGGTGGCAATCCTTGGGCCGTCCCTCACCAACGCGATGATCGCCATCGCCATCGTGCTACAGCCGCATTACGTGCGCCTGACCCGCGCCAGCGTGATCTCTGAGCGCCAGAAGGACTACGTCACATCGGCCCGCGTCGTGGGGGCAGGCACGCTGCGGCTTATGGTCGTGACCGTGCTGCCGAACTGCCTTGCGCCGATCATCGTGCAGGCCGCGCTGTCGTTTTCGACCGCGATCCTCGATGCGGCGGCCTTGGGCTTCCTCGGGATGGGCGCACAGCCGCCGACCCCCGAATGGGGCACCATGCTGGCCGAAGCGCGCGAGTTCATCCTGCGCGCATGGTGGGTCGTGACCTTCCCCGGGCTTGCGATCCTCGTCACGGTGCTGGCGATCAACCTCATGGGCGACGGTCTGCGCGACGCCCTCGATCCGAAACTGAAGCGGAGCTGATTGATGTCACTATTGCGTATCCGCAACCTCTCGGTCGATTTCGCCACCGCCTCGGGCAAGTTCCGCGCGGTGGACAGCGTCGACCAGGATGTCGACACCGGTGAGATCCTCGCCATCGTCGGAGAAAGCGGCTCGGGCAAGTCGGTCTCCATGCTGGCGCTGATGGGGCTTCTGCCCTGGACCGCCACCGTCACCGCCGATGAGCTGACCTTCGACGGCCACGACCTGCTGACAATGGACAAACGCGCCCGGCGCAAGATTGTTGGCAATGATCTGGCGATGATCTTTCAAGAGCCGATGTCCTCGCTCAACCCCTGTTTCCCGGTGGGCTGGCAGATCAAGGAATCCCTGCGCGTGCATCTGGGCCTGAACCGGGCTGAGCGGCACAAGCGGGCGATTGAACTGTTCGAACAGGTCGGCATTCCGGACCCGGAAAAGCGCCTTTCGGTCTTCCCGCACCAGATGTCGGGCGGGATGAACCAGCGCGTGATGATCGCCATGGCGATTGCCTGCAAGCCGAAGCTTCTGATCGCGGATGAGCCGACAACCGCGCTCGACGTGACCATTCAGGCGCAGATCCTCGACCTGCTGACCTCGCTGCGCGACGAGACCGGCATGGGGCTGGTGCTGATCACCCATGACATGGGCGTGGTCGCCGAAACCGCCGAGCGCGTGAGCGTGCAATATGCGGGTCAGAAGATCGAGGAACAGCAGGTGCTGCCGCTTTTCCGCGAACCGCACCACCCCTACACCGCGGCGCTGCTGGACGCGCTGCCCGAGCGCGCCACGGAGAAACGTCTGCCGACGATCCCCGGCGTGGTGCCCGGTCAGTTCGACCGGCCTGCGGGGTGCCTCTTCTCTCCGCGCTGCAAGTTCGCCAACGACAAATGCCGCGCCGAGAACCCGCCGCCCTTGGGCGAAGATCTCGGCAAGGCGCGTTGCTTCTATCCGCTCAACACCAATGAAAGGGCCGCGTCATGACCGCCCCCGTAATGACCGCCGACGCGCTCCAGCGTCACTATCAGGTTGGTGGCGGCTTCCTGCGCAAGACCCAGACGCTGAAGGCCGTCGCGGGTCTCGATTTCGAACTGCACCCCGGCAAGACGCTGGCCGTGGTGGGCGAGAGCGGCTGCGGCAAGTCCACGCTGGCGCGCATGGTCACGATGATCGAAGAGCCGACCGCAGGCTCGCTCACGCTCGACGGCAAACCGGTGCGACCCGAGGATTGGGCCGACCTGCGCCAGCATGTGCAGATCGTCTTTCAGGACCCCTATGGCTCGCTCAACCCACGCCAGCAGATCGGCACGATCCTGCAAGAGCCGCTGGTCATCAATCGCAAGGACATGTCCAAGAAAGAGCGCGAGGAGAAGGCGCGCGAGATGCTGCGTCTCGTCGGCCTGCGGCCCGAGCATTACGACCGCTACCCACATATGTTCTCGGGCGGGCAACGCCAGCGCATCGCGGTGGCCCGCGCCCTGATGCTGGACCCCAAAGTGCTGGTGCTGGACGAGCCGGTTTCGGCTTTGGACCTGTCTATCCAATCAGCGATCCTGAACCTGCTGGTGGATCTGCAGGAGAAGATGGATCTGGCTTACCTCTTCATCAGCCACGACCTGTCGGTCGTGCGCCATGTGGCCGATGACGTGATCGTCATGTACCTTGGCCGCGCGGTCGAAAAGGGACCGAAGGACGAGGTTTTCGACAATCCGCGCCATCCCTATACGGCGGCGCTTTTGTCGGCCACGCCGCGCGCCGATCCGGAAGGCGGCAAGGAGCGGATCAAACTGCAGGGCGAATTGCCCTCGCCGCTGGCGATCCCCGAAGGCTGCCCCTTTGCCCCGCGTTGCTGGAAGGTGCAGGATGTCTGCCGCAAGGAGCGCCCCCCGTTAGAGGGCGCACCGCATCCGGCGGCCTGCTACTTCCCCATCGACGAATGAGGCGGGCGCGGGTGGTTCAGACCACCTGCGCCACCACGCCGATGCAATCGCCCATCTTGACCAGCCCCGGCACATGCCGGGCGGTCAGGATGCCGCTAAGCTGCGCATGGGCGAGGATCGCTGGCTGACCGCTTCGGTCGCTGGGCCAGAGGCGGGCGATGGGCTGGCCCTCGGTCACCGCGTCACCCAGATCGACCAGCGGCTCCAACAGGGCCGTGGTCTCGCTAAAGGTGAAGCAGCGCCCGTCGGGCATGTCGAGCATCACGCTCTCGGCCACCTCCGGCTCCCCTTGCAGAATTTTCGCATGGATCAGCAGGTTGCGCGCGCCTTTGCGCGCCACGGCGATGCTCTTGGCTGTCGATGTGCCCGCGCCCCCCAATTCGGTGGTGACAAAGACCTTGCCCTGCTCCTCGACCTCGGTGTCGAACATGCCGCGGTTGTCGATCTCTAGCATCTTCATGGAGTAGGGCGCGTTGAACGCCGCCATCGCGGCCATGCAGGCGGCCTCCTGTTTCTTGTCGGGCAGGATATGCGCAGCGGCGAAGGGCAGGAAATCCAGCGTGCGCCCGCCGGAGTGGTAATCCAGCACAATATCGGCCAGCGGCACCAGTTCGGTGGCGATGTAATGCGCGATCTTTTGGGTCACCGTGCCGCCCGGGCTGCCCGGAAAGCTGCGGTTCATATTGCCGCCGTCGATGGGCGAGCAGCGGCGGCCTGCGGCAAAGGCGGGTTGGTTCATCATCGGCAGTATGATGACGCGACCGGTGACCTGCGCCGGATCCAGTGTGGCGGCCAGTTCCTGCAAGGCAATCGGGCCTTCGTATTCATCGCCGTGGTTGCCGCCGGTCAGCAGCGCCGTGGGGCCGTCGCCGCCATTGATGACGGTGATGGGGATCATCACGGACCCCCATGCGCTGTCATCGCGGCTGTAGGGCAGGCGCAGGAAACCGTGATGCGCGCCGGGTTGGTCGAGCGGGATGGTCGGGGTGATGGGATTGCTGGTCATGCGGAAACAAACAACTTTCGCGGTGTGGTGCAGAAACATTCATGGCCGGTCTCGGTGATGCGGATCGGCTCGGTGATCTCAAGCCCGCCATCGTCAAGCCAAAGTGCGGGCATGAAATGGAAGGTCATGCCGGGCTCTAGGATCGTCTTGTCGCCACGGCGGAAAGAGATCGTGCGCTCCCCCCAGTCTGGTGGGTAGCTGATGCCGATGGCATAGCCGCAGCGGCTGTCCTTCTCGAATCCCGCCTTGTTCAGCGTGGCGTTGAAGGCATTGGCGATATCCTCGGCCCGGTTGCCGGGTTTGGCCTGTTCGAGACCTGCGTCAATCGCATCCAGCACGGCGCTTTCCGCGTCGCGGTATTTCTGCGGCACATCGCCAAAGAACAGCGTGCGCGACTGGGGGCATTGATAGCGTCGATGCGCGCCTGCGATCTCAAAGAACGTCGCCTCATTGGGCTGCATGGGCCGGTCGTCCCATGTCAGATGCGGGGCGGTGGCGTCCATGCCCGAGGGGGCCATGGGCACGATGGCCGGATAGTCCCCCCAGAACCCCTGTGCGCCGCGAATGCCGGTGGCATAGATCTCGGCCACCAGATCGTTTTTGCGCATGCCGGGCACGGCGACTTCGAGAATGCGGACGTGCATCTCCTCGACGATGCGCGCAGCGCGTTCCATATATTCGATCTCGCGCTCGGATTTCACCGCGCGTTCCCAGTTCACCAGCGCGGTGGCATCCATGAAGGTCGCCTTGGGCAGTTTGGTCTTGAGCGTGTCATGGGCGCGGGCGGAGTAATAGTAGTTGTCCATCTCGACGCCGATGCGCGCCTGCTCCAACCCCATCTCGCTCAGCAGGGCCGAGAGGTCTTCCATCGGGTGTTTTTCGGGGTTCTGGACGTAGGTATCGTCATAGCCGCGAATGCAGTCGTCCTCCATGAAGACCGTCCGCCGGGCGCCGAGCGCGTCCATACCGCGGCCCCACCAGACCGGTTCGCCCTCATGGGTCAGGATCACCGCTTGGTAAACATAGAAGGACCAACCGTCATAACCCGAGAGCCAAGACATGTTCGACGGATCGCTGACGACGATGGCATCGAGATTGCGCGCGGCCATGGTCTTGCGCGTTCGGTCGACCCGGCGCTGGTACTCGCTGTTTGTAAAATTCGCCTCATAAGTGGTCATAGGCCAGCCCCTTTCATGTCTGGTTACCCGAATAATGCGATCCGGCCAGAGGGGCCGGGATCACGGAATGATGCCTTGTGCATGGGCGCTTGGCATGTCGCAGTCGAACAGACGGCCATAGCCATCGGGGCGGCCCGAAAGCCCGCCCATCCGTTGCAACGCCCAGCACAGCGCTTGGTTAGAGGTCACGACGGGCTTGCCCAGCCGTGCTTCGATCCGGTCGATCACGTCAACGCCGCGCAGGGAGGTGCAGGAGAGGAAAAATGCCTCTACTTCCGCGCCATCCAGCGCAGCGGCGCCGTATATGATGCTCTCGTCGTCGATCCGCGCCATGTCGCGGTCGTCTTCCAGTGCGAAGGCCCCGTTGCGCATGACCTCTAGCCCCTGATCGTTGAAATAGGTGGCCAGCGGCGCGGCGGTTTCCGGCAGATAGGGGGTCAGCATCGCCACCCGCGTCACGCCAAGCGCGGCAAAGCCCGCGATGGCGGCGGAGGCGGGGGTGATGACGGGCACGCCGGGCAGCCCCTCGCCAATCGCCGCGCGCACCGCCGGGTTGCCGATGGCGACCGAAGCCGAGGTGCAGCAAAAGGCGATGGCCGACAGCTGGATGCCCGGCACCAAAAGCGCCGCCGTGCGCGCCATATCGGGGGTCATGGCACGCAGACGTTCCGGGGTGGTGGGGTTCTCAAAGGCGATCCGCGCCACATGCAGCGCCGCCTGCGCCGGGTCGATCAGCCGCGCGGCGTCGCGTTCAAAGGTCATGTCGGTCGACAGCAGCATCGCACCGAGCCGCACGGGGTCATCTTCACGCAAACGGCAATCAAGCGTCTCGCTTTGCACAGGGGGTGTCACCTGAATATTCCTTTGACCTAGACGACAAGCACGGGGCATTTCGCGAGCCCCGTAACCTTGTGAGAAACCGAGCCCAAGAGATAGCTGTCGCCCGTGGCCCCAAGGCCGCGCGAGCCGATGACGATCAGGTCAACCTCATGTTTCTTGGCAAATTCCGTTACCGCCCGCGCGGGGCGGCCAGAGCGGACGAAGGCGCGGACATTCTCGACGCCCGCGTCTTTCATCAGTTGCTTGCCGTGGGTGATGATCTCGGTCGCATGGGCCTGCATGGCGTCGTCGATATTGCCCGGATCGTTCACCCGCACCATCGAGAGCGACGCCTCCAGCATTGAATGATGCCGGTAGATCGTCAAAAGCGTCACTTTCGCCCCGGTCAGCTTGGCCATCTCTGCCGCTTTCATCAGCGCGCGGTCGGCATTCACCGAGCCGTCATAGGGGGCGAGGATATGGGTGAACATGACGCTCTCCTCTTATTTCGCAAAGGCCAGATCGCGCAGGAACAGGGCGATCTGCGGGAAAAAGATCAGGGCAACCGAGACGCTCAGCAGCATGATGATGAAGGGCGGGGTGCCGCGGATGACCTCCATATAGGGCCGTTTGAAGACCGCGATGGCGGTGAAGATGTCACAGCCAAAGGGCGGCGTGGCCGAGCCGATGGCGACTTGCAACGTGATGACCGTACCGACCAGCACCGGGTCGAGGCCAACCGAGTCCACCACCGGGGCGAAGATCGGCACGAAGACGAGGATCACGACAATGGGGTCCACGAACATACAGCCGATGAAGAAGGCCGCCGAGATCACGAAGAGCACGCCAATCGGCCCCATGCTGTCGATCCCGATGCCGGTCAGCACCGCTTGGGGAATTTGCGCGAAGGAGATCACCCAAGAGAATGCCGCACCCGCCGCGACGAGGATGAAAACCACGGCGGTAATCAGCCCGGTCGATTTCGCGGTCTCATAGATGCCGGCAAAGTCGATTTCCCGAAAGACGATCATCTCAAGGAAAATGGCATAGAGCACGCAGGCCGCCGCCGCCTCGGTCGGGGAGAAGACGCCGCCGTAGATGCCGCCGATGATGATCGCCGGGAAGCCCAGGGGCCAGAGCGCTTGACGCACCGCGCGGAAACGCTCGCCCCATGTCGCTTTCTCTTCGGTGGGGACGTTGTGGCGGTAGGCGTAGATCACGGAATAGACCGAGAAGAGCGCGAGGATCAGCAGCCCCGGCCCGATGCCCGCGATGAAAAGTTCGGCAATCGACGTGTTGGAGACGACGCCGTAGATGATCATCCCGATGGAGGGTGGGATCAGGAAGGCGATGTCGGAGGAGTTCACGATCAGCGCCAGCACGAAACTGTCTTTGTAGCCCGCCTTGAGCATCCGGGGCCGCAGCGGGGAGCCAACGGCGACGACCGTCGCCTGTGTGGAGCCCGAGACCGCGCCGAACATGGTGCAAGCCGCAGCGGTGGCGACCGCGAGACCGCCCTTCATATGGCCGACGAAAGACATCACCATATCGATCAGCCGCCCGGCGGATTGGCCGCGCGTCATGATGTCGGCGGCAAAGATAAACATCGGCACGGCAATCAGTGAGGCGGGTCTGACCCCTGCCATCATCTGCTGCACCATCGTCTCAAGCTGGCCGAAACCGCCGAAGAGCGAATAGAAACCGACGAAAGCCCCCACGATCAGCGGGATCATCATGGGAAAGCCGAGCAGCAGCAGAACGACCATGACAGAGAAAATGGTGACGGCCATGGCTCAGACCTCCCGCTCGTTGTCGTCGTAGCCTTCTAGAACGCTGGTCGACAGGTAAATATCTGGTTCAATGATGTTTTTGATCGCGGTCAGCAGATATTGCAGCCCGGTCATGAAAAAGCCGAAAGGCACCCAGACCAGTGTCCACCAGACCGGAACTTGCAGCGCAGGCAGCAGGCGGCCCCGCCCAGCTTGGGTCATGATGTATTGCAGCGCGTACCAGGCAAGGCCGAACATGAAGACGGCGGTGACAAAGGCGATGAAGATCATCAGCATTTTGCGCGGGCGCGGGGGGAGGGCGTCGAAAATCGCTGACATGCGGATATGCCGCCCATGCCGCGCGGCATAGGAGATGCCCGCAAAGGTGATGAGAATGATCAGAACGCTATTCAGCTCTTCGGAAAAGAAAATCGAGCTTTGAAAGACGAAGCGGCCCACCACATTGGCAATTGTATTGGCGGCCATCAACAAGACACCAGCGGCGAGCATTACGGACTCAAGCCAGCTGATCGCGTTGTCGATCGTGCCCAGAGGGCCGGGGAGGGTGGATTTATAGGTGCCCACTGGGGCGTCATCGGTGCCGGTGGTATCTGTCTGCGATTGCAGTTGCGAACTGTGGTTGTCTTCCGTCACCGGCGTCATCCCGTAGATGGTTCAAATGGATCGCGTCAAAATAAGGTCACCCCCCGGCGATGCCGGAGGGTGAGAAAGTCGTTTACTTGACGGCTTCAAGGTCTGCCTTGAATTGCTCAAGGATTTCCTTGCCGCTGTCGCCTGTCATTTCGATGAAGGCTTCTTCGACCGATGCGGCCTTGTCTTTGAAGGGCTGACGCTCTTCTTCGGACAGGATGTTGATCTGCATGTCGGGCTTCGCCTTGGCGATGTTATCCAGCGACTTTTCCTGCAGGCCGGACTGGTATTCGAGAATGTATTCGAATGCCGCGTCAGAGGCGTTCTGAACCACCTCTTTGTCCGCGTCGGACAGACCGTCATAGAAATCCTTGTTGGCCATCACAGCGGTGGTGAAGTTGTTGTGGCCGATGCAGGTGATGACCTCGGTCACCTCATACATCTTGGTGGATTCCAGATAGAAGCCGGGGTTTTCCTGACCTTGGATGATGCCGGTCTGCATCGCGCCATAGACTTCGCCCCATGGCAGCGGTGTCGGCGTGGCACCAAAGGCTTTGTAGCTTTCGACCAAGAGCGGGTTGGTCATGACGCGGAACTTGACCTCATTGAGGTCTTCGGGCGTTTTGACCGGCTCTTGCGTGGTCATGCAGACGTCACCCTCGGGGAACATCTTGAGCAGTTCCAGACCCTGCTCTGCATAAAGCTCGGGGAACATTTCGTTGATGGCCTTGGAGGTGCGGAAGAACTCGAACAGTTCCTCGTCGTCCTGCGGCAGCAGGTAGGGCACGAAGAAGACCTGCGCCTCGGGGATCAGCGCGCCGGTGAAGCCGGGGGATTGGTCCACGAACTGAAGGATACCGGCCTGCGCCTGTTCCATCGTGTCAACGGATTCACCCAAGGTGCCATAGGGGAAAAGCTGCACTTCGTGGTCGGAGTTCGCTTCGACTTCTTCCTTGAATTTCTGGGCGTATTTGCCCTGCACCTCGTCCAGTGCCTCTTCAAATGCATAGCGCCATGTGTCGGCGGAGGCCGCGCCTGCGACGCTTGTCACGGCTGCGAGGATACCCCCGGTGATAACGGTCTTGAAATTAGCCATCTGTCTCCCTTTCATTTATTGCCCGCGCAGCACAAAGGCCGCAGCGAAACTAATGTCCTGACTGCTAGATCATTTAAACCGATCCCAATCATGTCAATGTGAATATTGATCCATGACAATTTGAGGCGCTCTCACAGTCATTCCGCCCTACCCCTGTTGCGTAATCTTGCATCGATCATGCGAATCCCCCGGGCGAATTCGGGAAAGGATTGCCCCCCGATCGAGACGCGAAGCCCCGGGTGGCGGTCTGGTGGTCCGATGGCGAAACTGGCCCCATTGGCCACGGCGACCCCGCTTTCGCGGATGGATTTGACCAGTTCGGCCTCTTCGTAAATATCATGACAGGGCAGCCAAAGGTGCAGCCCGTTCGAACTGGTCCGCATGTCGAGGCCGCGAAACACATTGGCGGCGAAATCGGCGCGGTCGCGCAGGGCCAATTGCTGACGGTTGAGCAGGGTTTCGGCGGTGCCTTCTTCGATCCAGCGGCCGGCGATCTCGGTCATCATATTGGTGGCCATCCAACTGGTCACCATATGCCGGTTGGCCGCGGAGGCTCCAAGGTGATCCGGCACCACCAGATAGCCGACCCGCAGCCCCGGCAGCAGGCATTTCGTGAGGCTGGTGAAATAGAGCACCCGTTCCGGGGCCATGGCCGCCATCGGTGGCGGCGGCGCGTCTTGCAACGGCCCCCATGACTGGTTTTCGATGATCAGCAGGTCATGGCGTCGTGCCACCTCGATCACCGCGGCGCGGCGGCTTTCCGTCATGGTAAAGGCCAGCGGATTGGCGCCATTGGGGATCAGATAGACGGCCTTCACCGGCTCTTTCGCGCAGATCCGTTCCAGCACTTCTGGGCAGATGCCGCCCGCGTCGACGGTCACCCCTTGCAGGCGGATGCCCAAAAAACGGGCGAGGGGGCGCAGGGTGTGGTGGCCGATGTCTTCGCTGACGATCAGATCGCCCGGTTGGGCCGCCGTCATCATCGCCACGGTCATCGCGCTGGTGCTGCCATTGGTGGGGATCACCGCCATCCCCTCCAGATCCAGCCCGCAGAGCGAGAGCCAGCGCCGCACTGCGCTGCTGCTGTCCCCGGCGCGGAGGTCTTGGCGAAACCCGCCCATCATCGCGCGGGGCAGGGAGCGGGCCATGGCGCGGAGTGTCTTTTGCATCGCCTCTTCATGGGCGTGATCCAGCACAGGTTTCAGGATCGACATATCCAACAGCCGCCCGGCGGCCTTGCGGCTGACGAAGGGCATGGAGATCTCATCGCTCGCCGCGCGCACGAAAGTGCCGCGCCCCACCTCACCGACGATTTTGCCCGCCTCAACCAGCTTGTCATAGGCGCGGCTGACGGTCTGCACGCTCAGCGACAGGTCAAAGGCCATCTGGCGCTGCGTCGGCAGGCGGTCTCCGGGTTTAAGCACGCCGTTCTGTATCGCCGTTTCAATCGCCTGAACGAGTGAACGATAGGCAGGGCGGGTCAGGGATCCGGGGTCTGGGCGCCATTTTGTCATGATCTGGATGATCACCACAATCATGACAATTGACAAGTCCGGCATGCGCTCGCATGAAGCGGATATGAGCTTTGTCAAACTCGATAAGCGCGATATCGCGGTGCTGTCGATCCTCTCTCGCGAGGGGCGCATCGCCAAATCCGCGCTTGCCGACAAGGTCAACCTGAGCGCCACCGCCTGCGGCGAACGGCTGTCACGGCTGGAGGCTGCAGGCATCATCACCGGCTATCAGGCTCATGTCGCCCTGCGCCGCATCGCCCCGCATGTCACCGTCTTTGTGCAGGCCGAATTGGGCAACCACCGGGCCGAGGCGTTTCAGCGGTTCGAGGCCGTGATCGCGCAGCATGATGAGATCGTGCAGTGCTGGGCCTTGGGCGGCGGCTTTGACTATCTGCTACAGGTCGTCACCCGCGACATCGACAGTTACCAACGTCTGATGGACGCGCTGTTGGCTCAGCAGGCCGGGCTGAGCCGCTACTTTACCTATGTCGTCACCAAATCGGTTAAATCGGCACCGCTGCCGCTGGCGCTGCTGCTGCCTGAGGGCGAAAGCTGAGTCGCCGTAGTTTTTGCGGCGGGCCGGGGGCTGCGCCGCAAAACCTCCTGCCGATCGGCTGATATTCGGTCAAACCCGCGCCGCATCCTGCCTTACCTTCGGGGCAATTCATCCCAAGGAGGTGCCCGATGACCAAGATGATCCCAACCCCCGCCGATGGTCTGCCCGCGCTGACGCGGGGCGCATTGGCTCGCCACTTTGCCTATGTCGATGGCGCATGGGTCGCGGGGGCGCAGAGCGATGATTTCAAGGTGACCGATCCGGCCAGCGGCGCGGTGCTGGGGGCGGTGGCCAAGCTTAGCGCCGAGGACAGCCGCGGCGCGGTGGATGCCGCCCATGCCGCATTTCCCCATTGGTCGGGCCTCCTGCCGCAAGAGCGCGGCGCGATCCTGCGCCGCTGGCGCGACCTGATGCTGGAGAACCGCGAGGATCTGGCGCGGATCATGACCGCCGAACAGGGCAAACCCATCTCCGAGTCGCGCGGCGAGATCGACTATGCCGCGTCCTTCTTTGAGTTCTATTCCGAAGAGGCCCGCCGCCCGAATATCGAAGGCGTCACCTCGCATCTGCCAGATGCCGAGGTGGAAATCTGGCGCGAGCCGGTGGGCGTGGCCGCGCTGATCACGCCGTGGAACTTCCCCTCTGCCATGCTGACCCGCAAGGCGGGGGCGGCGCTGGCGGCGGGCTGCACCGTGGTGGCGCATCCTTCGGCAGAAACGCCCTTCTCGGCGCTGGCGCTGGCCGAATTGGGCGAACAGGCAGGGCTGCCCAAAGGGGTGTTCAACGTCGTCACCGGCGAGGCGCCCGAGATCGTGAAACCGTGGATGGAGGACACCCGCGTGCGGGCCATCTCTTTCACCGGCTCCACCGAGATCGGCAAACTGCTGTACCGTCAGGCATCGGACAGCGTGAAACGTCTGGTGCTGGAGCTCGGTGGCCATGCGCCTTTCATCATGTTTGACGATGCCGATATGGACCGGGCCGTCGAAGAGGCGATCAAGGCCAAGTTCGCCACCTCCGGTCAGGACTGCCTCGGCGCGAACCGCTTCTTCATTGCCCGCGACAGCTATGCCACCTTCTGCGCGCGGTTCACCGCCGCGACCGAAGCGCTCACCGTCGGCATCGGGGCGGATGACCCCGACATCGGCCCGTTGATGAACGAGAAAGCCGTGGCCAAACAAGAAGAACACGTCAAAGATGCGCTTGACCGTGGGGCGCGGCTGCTTTGTGGTGGCAAGCGTCACGCGGCGGGGCCGCTGTTCTTTGAGCCGACGGTGCTGGCAGATGTACCGCCCGATGCGCTGATCATGCGCGAGGAAACCTTTGGCCCCGTGGCCGCCATCGCGGCCTTCGACAGCGAGGATGAGGCGATCCAGCGGGCCAATGACACGGAGTATGGCTTGGTGGCCTATGTCCACAGCCAAGACCCCCGCCGCATCTACCGTGCCAGCCGGGCGCTGTGTTTTGGCATGGTGGCGGTGAACCGTACCAAGGTGACCGGCGCGCCGATCCCCTTTGGCGGCACGAAACAATCGGGGATCGGGCGCGAGGGATCGCGGCTGGGGCTCGAAGCCTTTACGGAAGTCAAATACGTCTGCCGTGACTGGGCCTAAGATTTAAAAGATACGGCGCAAAGCCGCGCCGGAAGAAAGGAAAGACCAATGCTGAAGAACGATATGCTTGAACAATGGGACCGTGAAAATTTCTTTCACCCCTCCACCCATCTGGCGCAGCACGCGCGCGGCGAAAGCCCGACCCGTGTGATCAAGACCGCCAAGGGCAGCCATATCACTGACCGCGACGGCAACGAATTGCTCGACGCTTTCGCGGGCCTCTACTGCGTGAACGTCGGCTATGGACGCACCGAGATTGCCGAGGCGATTGCCGAGCAGGCGCATGAACTGGCGTATTATCACTCCTACGTTGGCCATGGCACTGAGGCGAGCATCACCCTGTCCAAGATGATCCTCGACCGCGCGCCCGAAGGCATGAGCAAGGTTTATTTCGGCCTTGGTGGCTCGGACGCGAATGAGACGAACGTCAAGCTGATCTGGTATTACAACAACATCCTTGGCCGCCCCGAGAAGAAAAAGATCATCTCGCGCTGGCGTGGCTATCACGGCTCGGGGCTGGTGACCGGCTCGCTCACCGGGTTGGAGCTGTTCCACAAGAAATTCGACCTGCCGCTGGCGCAGGTGGTCCACACTGACGCGCCCTATTACTACCGCCGCCCCGACGCCAACATGAGCGAGGCGGAGTTCACCGCCCATCTGGTGGGCGAGTTGGAAGCGCTGATCGAACGCGAAGGGGCCGACACCATCGCCGCCTTCATCGGGGAGCCGGTTCTGGGTACCGGGGGCATCGTGCCCCCGCCCGAGGGCTATTGGGTCGCCGTGCAAGAGGTGCTGAACAAGCATGACATCCTGCTGGTCGCGGATGAGGTCGTCACCGGCTTTGGCCGTCTGGGCTCAATGTTCGGCTCGGATCACTACGGGATGAAGCCTGACCTGATCACCATCGCCAAGGGGCTGACCTCGGCCTATGCGCCGCTGTCGGGCTCCATCGTGGGCGACAAGATGTGGAAGGTGCTGGAGCAGGGCACCGATGAAAACGGCCCAATCGGCCACGGCTGGACCTATTCGGCCCACCCCATCGGCGCGGCTGCGGGGATCGCGAACCTCAAGCTGATCGACGATCTGAAGCTGATCGAGAATGCCTCGGACGTGGGCGGCTATCTGAATGCGCAGATGAAAGCCGCATTGGGCGATCACCCCAAGGTGGGTGATATCCGGGGCGAAGGCATGCTCTGCGCCGTGGAGCTGGTCGAAGACCGCGATGGGCGCACGCCCTTCGATCCGGCGCGCAAAGTGGTGCCGACCATCGTCGGCGATATGGTCAAGGCCGGCGTCATCGCCCGCGCCATGCCCCAAGGCGACATCATTGGTTTTGCGCCGCCCTTCTGCCTGACCCGCGAAGAAGCGGATAAGGTCGTGGGGGTCACCGCCGACGCGATCAAGGCGACCTTGGGCTAAGGCTTAAAGCTACGAGACACTTGAGCGGCCCGGCGGAAACGTCGGGCCGTTTGCATTGGAGGGAATCACACCCCGAGAGAGGTGCCGCAGCTAGACCGATCAGAAATGAAAAAACGGTAAACAGGGCCGTTCATCGGGCCAAATTCCCCCGATATGGAAACAGTGCCCCGGTTTGTCGCCTATTTACTAAGAATTCGCCAAAATTAGGCCACAGTTCCCAGAGAAATTAGAAGAAAGCAGCGGTCCGTCCAGTTTGGGGCCAAAGATTTTTATCTGTGGAGAGATGTAATGAGAATTCTGGCGGTGGATGACGATCCGATTATCCTCGAATTGCTTGGGCAATTTGTAGAGATCATCGGCGCGCATGACCTAACGACCGCCCCATCGGCTCTGCATGCGGTTGATATGTTGGGTGATCCCAATCTCGGGCCGATTGATTGCTTCATGCTTGATATTCAGATGCCGGGCATGGATGGGATCGAACTGGCGCAGCACATCCGCAATTCGGCGCGCCATGCCGATACGCCGATCTTGATGCTCACCGCGATGTCCGACAAACGCTATATCGACGCAGCCTTTGCCGCCGGCGCGACCGACTATGTGACCAAGCCTTTCGAGATTGCCGAACTCAAGGCCCGCATCGGGCTGGTCGAAGGCATGGTGAAAGAGCGTCAGCAGCGGACCAAAAAGATCTTTGCCGCCAAGACTATCGCCGATCAGGCGACGCATATGGAGCTGTTCGAGCCGGTCCCGATCTATGACGTGGACAATGTGATCGACTATACCGCGATGGAGAACTACGTCGCCCAACTGTCGCGCAGCGCACTTTTTGGCTCCACCGCCTTTGCCTTCACCATCCGCGAGGTCGATGCCTTCCACGCGACGATGACCTCTTTCGAGTTCTATAGCCTTGTCTCCGATGTGGCCGAAATCCTGTCCGATACGCTCGTCGATCATCAGGTGCTGATGTCCTACGCGGGCAATGGCACTTTCGTATGCGTTACAGAGAGCGGCTGGCGCCCGAATATGGGCGGTTTGATGGATGCGGTTAACTTTGAGTTGTCTCAAACCGAATTGTTCGACAATAATGGCGAGCGTGTTCACCCGCGTGTCAGCGCGGGAGAGGCCGTGCGGCTGATCTGGAAAAGTGGCAATTCCGTCATGGATGCGCTGGCGCAGGCCCATGCAAGTGCAGAAGCCGCCAGTGAGGCGCATACGAGATCGCTCAATGATTTTTGGCAGAATGATCAACAAGCATGACTAAAATGTTAGCGGAACTTCCCGGCATAGAGCGCATCAGGCAGCGCTTTGTCGAAATGCTGGACGAGCGTCAGACGCTGATCGCAACCCATGGGTTGGCCGCCTGGGACGGGACCACCGTAGACGAAATCAAAAGCAATCTGGCCAGCGCGCAGGCCATTCTGCACCAGATCGCGGGCAGCGCCGGGTCGCTCGGCTTCGAAGAGCTGGGCCGTCTGGCACGCAAATGCGAAACGCAGATTGTCGAGCATCTGGCCGGCCCGCGCGCCAATCACGCGGATTGCCCGATCGAGATCATCTCGGAACTGGATGGGTTCGTCGCCCATTGCCGGCAGGAAATCGACGCCCACGCCTAAGGGCGCGGCGCCCGGTATTGAGCCGGTCCAAAACTTACTGACAATTCATCGCAAACCCGCCCGCAAGGGCAGGCCAAAGGCAAGTCGGCTTAGCCTGCTTGCATCGCCGCCTTGACCTGATCCGCCAGCGAGATCGGATCGAAGGGTTTGCTGATCACGTCAGCCGCCCCCAGATCACGAAGCTCTTCGATCTCATTATGCTGGGCGCGGGCGGTCATGAAGATCGCGGGCACGTCGCGCAGGCTCTCCATCTCGCGCATCTTCTCAAGCGTCTGGCGACCGGTCATGCCGGGCATCATCATATCGAGCAGGATCACATCGGGCGTGTAGGACTGAACCTGATTCAGCGCCGCTTCCCCGGTCTCGCATTGGACGACATCAAAATCGCCGCTCAGTTCAAGCGCCATCAGCGCGATTTCACGAATATCGGCGTCATCCTCGACGTGCAGCAGTTTGATCATTCCATACTCTCTCTAGGAGGCTTCGCGCAGCAACGCGGCCGGTTCCTCTGCCGCTACCTGAGAATTTTTCTTCGGCAGGGTAAAGTAAAATGTCGTACCAAATCCCTCACGGCTGTCAAAACCTATTTTACCGCCGAGATTCTCGACGATGGCTTTGCAAACGCTAAGGCCCAGCCCGGTGCCGCCTTTGTCGGCCCGGTTGGAATTGGACAGATCGGCAAACCGCTGGAACACCTTGTGCTGCTCGGAAGCCGGAATGCCGGGGCCACGGTCGGCCACGGAGATGCGCAATTCGTCGTCATTCTCTTCGGCGCGGATGGTCACACGCTCCCCAGGTTTGGAGAATTTGGCCGCGTTCGACAGGAAGTTCGTCAGCACCTGAATGACCCGGTTCGGGTCCGTGGTGACCTTGTTCAAGTCCTCCGTCCCTTCGACTTGAATGCGCACGCCATGGCGCTGTTCGAGTGAGGCATTGGCGGCGCTGGTTTCGTGCAGAAGTTCCGCGATGTCGACTTCTTCAAGATTGAATTCTAACCGCCCGTTGGCGATTTTCTCAAGATCGAGGATGTCGTTGATGATCAGCACAAGCCGGTCGGCGTTGCGGTGGGAGATCTCCAGCAGGGCACGCGCCTTGCTGGGCAATTCGCCCGCCGCCCGCGACAAGAGCAGCCCCATGGAGCCCTTGATCGAGGTCAGGGGCGAACGTAGTTCGTGACTGACCATCGAGATGAACTCCGACTTCATCCGCTCTTCGTTGATGATATCCGAAATGTCATGCAGCATGATCAGGAACCGTCCCGCCGCCCCGCCGGTGGGCAGCAGCTTGATCGTAACTTGGAAATGGTTGCCAAACAGTTGCGTGTCGAACTGCGTCATCGCTTTGCCCGACTTTTTCAGCGCGCGGCAGGCGTCCAGCAGGGCCGGGTTGTCGCTTTCCTCGGTCAGGGTTTCGAGCGTTTGCGTGCGGTAGCTGTCCTTGCTCCAGCCAGTGCGGCTCATGGCGACGCGGTTCATATAGCTGAACCGCTCTGTCTCGGCGTCGACGATCCAGATGTCATCGCGCAACTCATAGAGCGTTTCCGCCGTGTCGCGTTCGGCCAAAAGTTCGTTGGCATGGGTCACATCGGTGCGGGCCGAGATCGACCCGGCCCAGGCGCCCTTTTTGTCGAAAAGTGGCATCACGGTGCACTGCGTCTGGATCACCCGACCATCGGCGCAGCGCAGCGGGGTTTCGCCCTGCCACGTCTTGCCAGCCATCAGGGTGGCACGGATCTCTTCGGCAAGTTCGCGAAACTCTTCTTGGTAAAGCATCGACACAGGCTGGCCGATCAATTGATCGCGGGTGTAGCCTGTCAGTTCGATGAAACGGTCGTTGACCTGTTCCAGCATCCCGCCCGTATCAACGATATTCACAATGGCATGGCTGTCGAACGCCTTAAGCCTTTGTTCCATATCTGAATTATCGGCAGGAGACTGCGGGTTTGCTTGCAATGCGGTCGCGGCAAAGGGCGTGAGACCCGCCAGAATGATCGCACCGACGACGGGGATAACCTCCCCCATTTGGCCCGCGAAAATTGCGGATGTTGCGGTGTACCAGCTGCCGGAAATGGCAGTGCCCAGAAAAAATGTGGCGGCGGTACGCTTGGTAAATGGCTTTGACGACACTTGGAATTCCTCGCCCCGAAGCGGACATGCTTAAAACTATAGCATGACTTGTGCATTGTAATTTAATCAAAATGCCAGAGCATATTGGCAATAATATGGCATGTCGCACTTTAGCGTCACTCCGCTGAAATGCCACGGTTTATAATGCGCCGGTTAAGAGGCGCGGGCGGTTGTCCCCGTAATTGAGTTGACCACCGAGCTGATCCCGCTCCGTGATTTGACAAGGTTGATCCCCACGCGGGGGTCGGGTTCGCGGTTGTTGTCCGCGGAAAGGCTGATGATCTTGGCCGCGGGATGCAGGCGGGTGATATCTTCCAACAAAGAGCGTGCATCGCCGTCGGGCAGGGACCAATCAAGGATCACGACGTCGAGTTCATCCTGGCCGATCAACTTCCGCGCTTGGGCAAGGTTGGTGACATTAGTCACCTCCGCCACGCTGTCCAACCCGGTGCGGATCACTTCGGCAAAGTCGATGTCGTCTTCGATATGCAGCACGCGCAGCTTGGTGTCCCGCTCCTCTGCTTCCACGTCGGGGCTGGCGGGCGTTTGCGCGGTCTGCGCCTCGGCGATGGGGCAGGTGAACCAAAAGACGGTGACGCCGTTGGGGATGCTTTCAAATCCGATGGTGCCGCCTTGGCGCTTGATGATCTGCCGCGTGATGTTGAGCCCCAGCCCGGTGCCGCCCTTGGCTCGGGTGTCGGAGCCATCAGCCTGCGAGAAAGCCTGAAAGATGCGCGGGCGGAAGTTTTCCGGTACGCCGGGGCCGGTGTTCTGGATAAAGACGATGGCCCGGTCCCCCAGCCGCTCGGCGCGGATTTGCACCTCACTCTCGGCATCGGAGTATTTGCAGGCGTTCGAGATCAGATTGGCCAGCACCTGCCGGGTGCGGCTTTCATCCACCCGAACTGTCAGCGGCTTGTCGGGCAGTTGCAGGCCCAGGGTGTTGTTATGGGTGATCGCAAAGGGCGACATTTCGTTGACCGAGTCGGTGATCACCTTGTTCAGATCGACATCGTGGAAGTCGAACTGCACTTCGCCCGATGAAATCTTCTCAAGGTCGAGAATGTCGTTCACGATATGCGACAGGCGGTCGGCATTGCTGCGGGCGATGTCGATCAGCCGGATATGCGCGGGGAGGAAGCGGCTGTTGTCCGTGGTGTCGATCAGCCCCAAAGCGCCTTTGATCGAGGTCAGCGGCGTGCGCAGCTCATGGCTGACGGTCGAGACGAACTCGCTCTTGATATGTTCCAGCTTCTTTTGGTCGGTGATGTCGTTGATCTGCACGATAAAGACATAGCCGCGGGCGTTCTTGTCATAGGTCCAAGAGACGTTGAACAGGCCCCAGCGTTCATAGCCCAGCTTGTGGGTGATGCGGTATTCGGCCTGATAGTTTTGCGAACTGCGGGAATCGACCAGCCCGCGCACCTCACCGTAGAGCTTTTGCAGATCGCCCTCGGGCATCAGATCGCCCAGTTTGGTGTTCGACAAAAGCTCTTCTTCGCTATAGCCGCAAAGGGTGCAAAGCGCGCTGTTGACGCTGTTGAACACGCCGCCTTCGCCCAAGATCGCCATGCCCACCGGGGCCGCGGCCAGCACTTGGCGAAACCGCCGCTCGCTGGTTTCAAGGGCGTTGCGGGCGTGGACGATGTCGGTCACATCGGTCTGGGTGCCGACCATCCGCAGAGCGGTGCCATTCTCATCGCGTTCGGTCACCACCGCGTCAGAGCGCATCCAGCGCCACTCACCGGTGCCGATCTTCAGCCGGTATTCGGTGACGGAACGTTGTTGCTGCCCCGAAATGCAGGCCTGATCAGTCTGGGTCAGCAGAGGCAGGTCATCGGGGTGGACACGTTTGAGGAATTCCCCCTGCGGGTCGGGCAGCCGCTCGAAATCCGCCATTCCCAGAATGCGCCGCCATGTGTCGGACACCTCGGATTTGCCGGTGCGCAGGTCGATGTCGAAAACCCCGATCTGCGCGCCTTCGAGGGCGAGGTCATAGAGCGCCTTGTTCCGCGCCAGCTCATCCTGCACCGCCAGTTCCGAGGTCAGGTCACGCACGATTGCGGTCACCCGCCGTTCGCCGGTGTGAGTGGTCCAATTGTTGCGTTGCAGATTAAGCTTGAGGTCTTGGCCAAAGCAGGTCTTGCCCGCCGCGTTGACCTGTTCGTGGTCGTGATCCTCAACCAGATCGGTGACGAGTTCGCCAAACTCCATCCCCTTGAGCGCCTCATGCCCATAGCCAAAGCAGACCAGCGCCGCTTGGTTGGCGAAGAGCACCCGGTCATTGCTGTCGAGCAAGAAGATGGGCGTCACCGCGTTTTCGATAACGGCGCGGTTTTCTTCTTCATGAGCGTCGATCTGGCGTTCGCGCAGCACGGCAAGCTCGCTCAGCGCGGCGCTGCGCTGGCGCAGGCTGCGGAAGGCCACGAAGAACAGGATCGCCAGAAGGATGCCAGAGACCAGCAGGATTTCCGGCACCGCGCTATGGGTGGCGCGGTCAAAGCTGGCGGTGCTGACATGAACAACGGTCCAGGGGCGGCCAAAGCGTTCGATGGTCTGGGTGATGCTGTGGTGGCCGGTGGCGATGCCTTCGGGCGTGCTGTCAAAAATCCGGTTTTCGGGGGCCGTGGTCAGCCCATCGTAGACTTGAATGTCATAGGACTCTCCCTGAGTTGGGGTCAGCCCGGACAGCAGGTTGGCCCCGACAAAGGGCGCATAGACCCAACCGATGAAACCGGCGGTCTCCTGCGCCGGGCTGTTGTCGGCGGCAAAGACCGGGCGCAGCAGCAGGAAGCCGGGCTGGCGCGTCTTGTCCTGCACCAGCAGGATGCGCGGGGTGAGCTTCGGCTCTCGCGTCTCACGGGCGCGCAGGGCGGCGCGGCGGCGGTCTTCGTTAAAGCTGATATCAAGGCCCACGGCCTCTGCATTCGGCCCTTGGGGGTAGATATACTGGATCACCATCTTCTCGGCATTGCCGGTGTCGGGGTGAATCCGGAAATCCTCGATCCCGAGGGCGGTGACCTTTTCGATGAACGCCTCTTCGGTGCTTCGGGCGACGGGGGCAACAAAGCCGATGCCGTTGATGCCGGGCAGGAAGCTGTCGATCTCCAGCGTATCGACATAATGCGCGAAATCGCTGGCCGTCACCTCGTCAGAGGCGTTCATGAAGGCGGCGATGCCATTGAGGCTTTGCAAATAGGTATGCATCCGCGCATCAAGGCTTTTCAGGCTTTCCTCGGCGATGCGATCAAAGGCCCGGTCGGCGGCGGCATCATTGCTGCGACTGCTGTAGAGGAACACCCCAAAGGTGATGGCGAGACATCCGAGAAAGAGTATGAATTCGGGTCGCCGCACCAGTTCAAGCCTTTGTTTCTGGCCACCAAATGGCGGCAAAATCTTTCCCCGAAATGAACGTCGCGCATCGCGGGGGGGGTATGTCCAATCCGGTCATATTCACCCATGGGTCGAAAAAATCAACAAACGGATTCGCCGCGCATGCAAAGCGCGGTGAATGTGGCTTTGCGGCAAAAGCCGCGGGAGGCCGGGCGATTTACGGCAGGGATTGTGACCCGTCACCGCGCGCTCTACCAATGACGGGCCGGGGAGGCGGGCCTAAATATCGGGAGAGACCACCATGAATGACGAGACCCAGTTAGAGGGCCGCTATGACTATATCATCGTCGGTGCGGGCACCGCGGGCTGTGTCTTGGCCAACCGTCTCAGCGCCGATCCGGCCAATCGGGTTCTGCTGCTCGAAGCCGGGGGGGATGACAACTATCACTGGGTGAAGGTGCCGGTGGGGTATCTTTACTGTATCGGCAATCCGCGCACGGATTGGATGATGAAAACCGCGCCCGAGGCGGGGTTGAACGGGCGCTCTCTGGCTTACCCACGGGGCAAGGTGCTGGGTGGCTGCTCTTCGGTGAACGGCATGATTTACATGCGCGGGCAGGCGGCGGACTATGACCATTGGCGGCAACTGGGCAATGCCGGGTGGAGCTGGGACGACGTGCTGCCCTATTTCCTGAAATCCGAGGATCACCATGCGGGCGGCAGCGAGATGCACCGCGCGGGGGGCGAGTGGAAGGTCAGCAAGCAGCGCCTGCGGTGGGACATTCTGGAGGCCGTGCAAGACGGCGCGCGGGAGTTCGGGATCGAGCCGCGGGCCGATTTCAACGATGGCGACAACGAAGGTTCGGGCTTTTTCGAGGTGAACCAGAAGGGCGGGGTGCGCTGGAACACGGCGCGCGGTTTCCTGCGCCCGGCGATGAAGCGCCCCAACCTGCGGGTGATCACCCATGCGCATACCGATGGGTTGGTCTTGGACGGCAAGCGTGTGACTGGCGTGCGTTTCACCCATAAAGGCCGCGCGATGCGCGCCGAGGCCGAGGGCGAAGTGTTGCTTTCGGCGGGGGCGATCAATTCGCCCAAGATCCTTGAGCTGTCGGGGATCGGGCAAGGTGACCTTTTGAGCGGCATGGGGATCAACACGCTGCACGATCTGCCCGGCGTTGGGGAGAACCTTCAGGACCATTTGCAAATCCGCACTGTCTACAAGGTGCAGAACACCAAAACGCTCAACACGATGACCCATTCGATCTGGGGCAAGGGCCGGATGGGGCTGGAATACCTCCTGCGCCGCAGCGGTCCCTTGGCGATGGCGCCCAGCCAGTTTGGCATGTTCACCAAGTCCGACCCCGCGCTTGAGACGCCGGATCTGGAGTATCACGTGCAACCCCTGTCGACCGACAAGCTGGGGGATCCGCTGCACCCTTTCCCCGCGATCACCGTCTCGGTCTGTAACCTGCGGCCCGAAAGCATCGGCAGTTGCCATCTGACCAGCCGCGACAGCGCGGTGCAGCCCGATATCCGGCTGAACTATCTTTCTGCCGAGAATGACAAACGAGTGGCGGTCACGGCGATGAAACAGGCGCGTCACATCATGACGGCCAGGGCGCTGAACCCCTATGCGCCCGAGGAAATCCTGCCCGGCCCCGCCGTGCAGAGCGACGAAGACCTGCTCGACAAGGCGCGCGACATCGCCACGACGATTTTCCACCCCGTCGGCACCTGCAAGATGGGCAGCGACCCGATGGCGGTGGTCGATAGCGATCTGCGGGTGCATGGCTTAAGCGGTCTGCGCGTGGTGGACGCGTCGATTATGCCCAAGATCGTCTCGGGCAACACGGCTTCGCCAACGGTGATGATCGCCGAAAAGGCCGCTGATGCCATTCTGGCGGGGCGGTAGGCGATGCTGACCACGCGGCTAACCAAACGGCTGGGGATCGACCACCCGATTATCCAAGCGCCGATGGCCTTTGCCGCAGGCGGGCGGCTCGCCGCGGCGGTCTCAGGCGCGGGCGGTTTGGGGATGATCGGCGGTGCCTATGATGCCGGCGATTGGATCGCTGAGCAGATGGATGTGGCGGGCAACCAATCGGTCGGCTGCGGTTTCATCACTTGGAAGCTGCGGGAGCATCCGCAGGCGCTGGAACAAGCGCTCGACCGTGATCCCTCAGCGATCTTTCTTTCCTTCGGCGACCCGGCAGAGTTCCTCCCCGCGATCCGCGCGGCAAAGGTGCCGTTGATCTGTCAGGTGCAAACCCTGCGCGATGCCGCCCATGCGATCGATCTGGGGGCCGAGATCATCGTCGCCCAAGGGGCCGAGGCTGGCGGCCACGGCGAGAAACGCGCGACCTTTACCCTCGTCCCCGAAGTCGCGGATCACATCGCCCGCCATGCGCCTGACACGTTGCTTTGCGCCGCAGGCGGCGTGGCGGATGGGCGCGGGTTGGCAGCGGCGCTAATGCTGGGGGCCGATGGTGTGGTCGTCGGCTCGCGCTTCTGGGCTTCGGAAGAGGCGCTGGTGCACCCCGCGATGCGAGAGGCCGCGCTCAAGGCCAGCGGTGATGACACGCTGCGTAGCACCGTGACCGACATCATGCGCGGCTATGATTGGCCCAAACGCTACACGGGTCGTGTCTTGCGCAACGATTTCACCAACCGCTGGCATGACGACCCCGACGGGTTGCGCGCCGCGCTGGCGCAGGAGCTGCCGCGCTGGCAGGCGGCGGTGGCCGCGGGGGATGCCCGCACCGCCAACGCCTTTGTCGGAGAGGTGGCGGGGCTGATCGGTGCGGTCAGCCCCGCCGCTGATATCCTGCGCGATATCGTCCAAGGGGCCGAAGCGGCCTTGGGCCAGACCTTCACCCGGTGACGGGTCTGGGGGGGTGGGCCAAGGCGGCTTAGCCGTGATCTTCGACCTCTTCGCGGCCCGGCACATGTTCGCGAGCGGGGGCGGTCTCCCAATTCTCGATCACCTCCATCGCCTCATCCGCGCTTTCGACAAAGCGGAACAGGTCGAGGTCTTCGGCTGAGATCGTGCCCGCATCGGCCAGCGCGTCCCAGTTGATGATCTTTTCCCAGAACTCACGGCCAAACAGCAAGAATGGCACCCGGTTCATGCGGCCCGTTTGGATCAGCGTCAGCGCCTCAAAGAGTTCGTCCATCGTGCCGAAACCACCGGGGAAGACGCAGATCGCGCGGGCGCGCATTAGGAAGTGCATCTTGCGGATCGCGAAGTAGTGGAAGTTGAAGCATAGCTCGGGCGTGACATATTCGTTGGGCGCCTGCTCGAACGGCAGTACGATGTTGAGGCCGATGGAATGGCCGCCCGCGTCCAGCGCGCCGCGGTTGCCCGCTTCCATCACACCCGGCCCGCCGCCGGTGACGATGACATTCTCGGTGCCGCCGCTTTCCATCGACTTTTCGGTCATCAGACGGGCAAAGGTGCGCGTCTCGTCATAAAAACGCGACAGATCGGCCAGTGTCTTGGTCCGGGCGGTGTGTTTCTCGGCCGGTTCGGGAATGCGCGCCCCGCCAAAGAGCACGATGGTCGATTGGATGCCATGGGCGTCCAGCAGCAGTTCGGGTTTGAGAAGCTCCAGTTGCAGACGCACCGGGCGCAGCTCATCGCGGCACATGAAGTCATCGTCGGTAAAGGCCAGACGATAGGCGGGCGCGCGGGTTTGCGGCGTGTCGGGGGCGTCTTGGGCTTTGGCGCGGTCCACATTGGCGCGGCGCAGGGGGTGGCGGTGTTCCTCGGTCATCCTCGGGTCTTTCCTTGGTCTAGGGCTTGGCTCAGGTGGCGCGATGGTCGCTTAGGTCAAGATGCCCTGTTGTTCGGCGAATGACCACGCCCCTCATCGCCCGGCAATTGCACCCTTGGCGGCGCAAGGCTATAGCCCTCAAAAGGCCTTTTCATCATTCGGAGACTTGCCCCATGTCCAACGCCCAACTTGAAACCGCCATCGAAGCCGCTTGGGATACCCGCGATCAGATCACATCCGCCACCACTGGCGAAGTGCGCGACGCCATCGAAGAGACGCTGAACGCGCTCGACAGCGGCAAACTGCGCGTGGCGGAAAAGCAGGACGACGGTCAGTGGCACGTCAATCAGTGGGCCAAGAAGGCCGTGCTGCTGGGCTTCCGCATCAAGGACATGGAACATCAAGAAGGCGGCCCGCAGGGCGCTGGTTGGTGGGACAAGGTCGACAGCAAGTTCAAAGGTTGGGGCGATGCCGAGTGGAAAGAGGCGGGCTTCCGCGCCGTGCCGAACTGCGTCGTGCGCCGCTCGGCCTATATCGCGCCGGGCGTGGTGCTGATGCCGTCTTTCGTGAACATCGGCGCATATGTCGACTCTGGCACCATGGTCGATACATGGGCGACCGTCGGCTCCTGCGCCCAGATCGGTAAGAACGTGCACCTTTCGGGCGGCGTCGGCATCGGCGGCGTGTTGGAACCGATGCAGGCCGGTCCGACCATCATCGAAGACAACTGCTTTATCGGCGCGCGGTCGGAAGTCGTCGAAGGCTGCATCGTGCGCGAAGGCTCGGTGCTGGGCATGGGCGTCTTCATCGGCCAGTCGACCAAGATCGTCGACCGCGAGACCGGTGAGATCATGTATGGCGAAGTGCCCGCAGGTTCGGTCGTCGTGGCTGGCACCATGCCGTCGAAGAACAACGTGAACCTCTACTGCGCTGTGATCGTGAAACGGGTGGACGCCAAGACCCGCTCCAAAACCTCGATCAACGAGCTGCTGCGCGACTGATCGGAACCAAATGCCCCGTCATGGCGTTGAGACCTGAATTTAAAGGAGATTGACGACATGACGGGTATCGGTTGGTTTGCCGCAATCATCGTGGGCGGCCTTGCGGGCTGGATCGCGGAAAAGATCATGAAATCGGACATGGGTCTGATCATGAACATCATCCTCGGCATCGTTGGTGCCTTGGTCGCGAACTGGCTCTTGATGCTGATCGTTGGCAGCACGCTGGGCGGTTGGTTCGGTCAGTTGGTGGTGGGTGTCATCGGTGCCTGCCTGCTGATCTGGGTCACACGGATGGTCCGCGGCAAGACTTAAGGGCAGGGGCGCGGCCCCTTTCCAAATCCAAGTGAAAAGGTTAGGGCTGCCGAAAGCAATCGGCGGCCCTTATCATGTCTGAACCCAAGAAAACCAAGAAACCTTCGCGCCAGCAGGTCTTTACCCTTTTGGTTCAGATCGGCCGCAAGGACGGTGACGGTCTGCCCGACAAGGCCACCGGTGCTGCGCTGATGTGTTTCGCCTCCGGCATTGATGAGGCCGAAGCTGTGCGCGAGACGGTGGCGATCCTCAAACAGGCAGATACCAACCCGCTTGACGTGACCGGTTACGGCACGCTGGAAGAGCGCGAGGCCGAAGGTCAGGAGATCGACGCCGAGGAACGCGCCCTGATGCAGCGCGCTTTGGAAGAAAACTCGGTCATCGTCGCGCAAATGACCCCATTTTACGACTGACCCGCGCCCCACACGGGGAATTGCAATGCGCCCCCTTGGCATCGGCGCGATTTGCCCACACAAGTTACCGGACAAGCGATAACCCC
Organism: Sulfitobacter sp. 1A13679; assembly: GCF_043557115.1. NCBI lineage: Bacteria > Pseudomonadati > Pseudomonadota > Alphaproteobacteria > Rhodobacterales > Roseobacteraceae > Sulfitobacter > Sulfitobacter sp. 1A13679. The sequence goes on along the minus strand of NZ_JBIFFO010000001.1, from coordinate 237,470 downwards.
TGAAAAGGAGCCGATATGTCCGGTCTCGACCCTGTTGATCTCACCGCGAAACTGGTGCGCTGCGCCTCTGTCACCCCCGCGAACGATGGGGCGCTGGAAGTGCTCGAAGAAGTGTTGGACGCGGCGGGTTTCGACTGTACGCGCGTCGACCGGGGCGGCATCTGCAACCTCTTTGCTCGCTGGGGCAACAAGGGCAACACCAAATCCTTCGGCTTCAACGGTCATACCGATGTCGTGCCCATCGGGGATGAGGCGGATTGGTCGATGCCCCCCTTCGGGGCCGAGATCAAGGACGGCATCATGTATGGTCGCGGCACCACGGATATGAAATCGGGCGTGGCGGCTTTCGTCGCAGCGGCGGTGGATTTCGTAAAGGACACGCCGCCCGATGGCTCCATCGTGCTGGCGATCACCGGGGATGAAGAGGGCGATGCCCTCGACGGGACCACGGCTCTTTTGGACTACATGTCGGAGAACGGCGAGCGGATGGATGTCTGCCTTGTGGGGGAGCCGACTTGCCCCGAGACCATGGGCGATATGATCAAGATCGGGCGGCGCGGCTCGATGAACGCGCATTTCAAGGTGACGGGCAAACAGGGCCATGCGGCCTATCCGCACCGCGCGAACAACCCGCTGCCCGCGATGGTGCGGCTGATGGATCGTCTGGCCAGCCATGAGTTGGATCAGGGCAGCGATCACTTCGACCCTTCGACGCTGGCCGTGGTCACCGTGGATACTGGCAACAAGGCAACCAATGTGATCCCGGCGCAATGCCGCGGCGCGGTCAACATCCGGTTTAATGACCACCATTCGGGCGCGAGCCTCAGCGACTGGCTGCGGGGCGAGGCGGATAAGATCGCCGAGGAATTCGGCCTGCAAGTGGATGTAGAGATCAAGATCTCCGGCGAGAGTTTCATCACCCCGCCGGGCGCCCTGTCCGATCTGGTCGCGGGCGCGGTTGAGGCTGAGACGGGCGTGCAGCCCGAGCTTTCCACCACCGGCGGCACTTCGGACGCGCGTTTCGTCAAGGCGCATTGCCCGGTGGTGGAGTTCGGTCTGGTGGGCCAGTCCATGCACCAAGTTGATGAGCATGTGCGGGTCGAACATATCGAACAGCTCAAATCCATCTATGGGCGCGTGCTGCGGAATTATTTCACGTGAAACCAACGCTTATCGTCATGGTGAAAGAGCCGCGCCCCGGTCGGGTGAAAACCCGTCTGGGCCGCGACATCGGCATGGTCGGCGCGGCTTGGTGGTTTCGCCATCAGACCCGCCGCCTGTTGCGTCGGATCGAAGACCCCCGTTGGCAGGTGGTGCTGGCCGTGGCCCCGGACGTGGAAGGGCTGCAAAGCCGCGTCTGGCCCGCGCATCTGCCACGCTGGCCGCAGGGCAGGGGCAACCTCGGTGACCGCATGGCGCGGATGCTGCGCAGCGCGCCGGGACCGGCCTGTGTGATCGGGGCGGATATTCCGGGCATCAACCGCAAGGAACTGGCGCGGGCATTCGATGCGCTTGGCAACCATGACGCGGTGTTTGGCCCGGCGCCCGATGGCGGCTATTGGCTCGTGGGGCTGAAACACCCCCGCCGCGCGCCGCCCAGCCTGTTTGACGGGGTGCGCTGGTCCGGCCCGCATGCGCTGGCTGACAGCCGCGCGACCCTGCCGGGCTACCGCATCGCCGAAGTCGCCACCCTGCGCGACGTGGACGAAATTCACGATTTGCCATGACGACAGGGGGGCTGCGTGCTACCTGCTGAGGTATGAGCAAGATACCCAGCAAATCCGAGATCCTCGACTGGATCGAACAGAACCCAACGCTGACCGCCAAGCGCGACATCGCCAAAGCCTTTGGCATCAAGGGCGCGGCGCGGATCGATCTGAAGCGCGTGCTGAAAGAGCTGGAGGCCGAGGGCCATCTGGAAAAGCGCAAGCGCAGCTATCAGGATCCCGACCGCCTGCCGCCGGTCTCGGTGCTGCTGGTCACGGGGCCGGACAGCGACGGCGATCTTTTTGCCAAACCGATGGAGTGGCATGGCGAGGGGAAAGAACCTGTCGTCCTGCTGATCCCGCGCGAGAGTGATCCGGCGCTTGGCGAAGGTGACCGCATTCTGGCGCGGCTGACGCTGGTGAAAGGCGAAGATCACCACTATGAGGCCCGGCTCATTCGCCGCATCGGCTCCAACCCGCGCAAGGTGCTGGGTATCTTCCGCAAAGCGGCCGAAGGCGGGCGGATCGTCCCGATCGACAAGGGCACGGATCGCGAATGGCGCGTCGGTGCCGACCATACACATGGCGCGAAAGACGGTGAACTGGTCGAGGCCGAGCAGGCCGGACCGAAGGCGCGTATGGGTTCCCCCCGCGCGCGCATCGTCGAACGGTTGGGCGACCCGTCCGAGCCGCGCGCGGTCTCGCTCATCGCGATCCACCAGCATGGCATTCCGGACGAATTCCCCGACGATGTGATCGCACAGGCCGATGCGGCCAAACCACAAGGCCTCAAGGGTCGCGAAGACCTGCGCGACCTGCCGTTGGTCACCATCGACCCCTCCGATGCGCGGGACCATGACGACGCCTGCTATGCCCATGCCGACGACGACCCCAAGAACGAGGGTGGCCATGTCGTTTGGGTCGCCATTGCCGATGTGGCCGCCTATGTGACGCCGGGCTCGGCGTTGGACCGCGAGGCGCGCAAGCGCGGCAACTCCACCTATTTCCCTGACCGCGTGGTGCCGATGCTGCCGGATCGGCTCTCGGGTGATCTGTGCTCATTGCACGAGGGCGTGCCGCGTGCCTGTATCGCCGTGCGCATGGTGCTGGATGCCAAGGGCAACAAGATCGGCCATACGTTCCACAGGGGCCTCATGCGCTCGCCCGCCTCGCTGCATTACGAGGAAGTGCAGGACGCCATCGACGGCAACCCGAACGACCGCACCGGCCCGCTGTTGGAGCCGGTGTTGAAGCCGCTCTACGCCGCCTACGGTGCGCTGAAGACCGCCCGCGCCGAGCGGCAGCCGCTGGAGTTGGACCTGCCCGAGCGCCGCATCGAATTGGGCGATGATGGCAAGGTAAAGTCGGTAAACTTCCGCGAAAGGCTCGACGCGCATAAGCTGATCGAAGAGTTCATGGTCTTGGCCAATGTCGCCGCCGCCGAGACGCTGATCAAAAAGAAAACCCCGCTGCTGTTCCGCATTCACGAGGAACCCTCGCCAGAGAAGCTCGAATCCCTGCGCGAAACCGCACAGGCGGCGGGTTTCACGCTGGCCAAGGGGCAGGTGCTGCAAACCGCGCATCTCAACCGCCTGCTGGATCAGGCAGCGGGGACCAATGATGCCGAGTTGATCAATCTCAGCACCCTACGCTCGATGACGCAGGCCTATTATGGCCCGGCGCATATCGGGCACTTCGGCCTTGCCCTGCGCTCCTACGCGCATTTCACCTCGCCCATCCGCCGCTATGCTGACCTCATCGTGCACCGCGCGCTGATCACGGCGCATGGTTGGGGCAAGGATGGGCTGACGCCCGAAGAGATTGAGGGGCTGGAGCAGACCGGCGCGCATATCTCCGACACCGAGCGGCGCTCGATGGTGGCAGAGCGCGACACGACCGACCGTTACCTTGCCGCCTTCCTGTCGGAGCGTGTCGGCAACGAGTTCACCGGGCGGATCAGCGGCATCGCGCGTTTTGGTGCCTTTGTGAAGTTGGACGAGACGGGCGCGGATGGTCTGGTGCCGATGCGCTCGCTCGGGCGGGAGTATTTCCACCACGACGCCGAGGCGCAGACGCTGATGGGCTCGGACACCGGGATGACCATCGGCCTCGGCCAGCGTGTCACTGTGCGGCTGGCAGAGGCGGTCCCCGTGACCGGGGGCATTGCGCTGGAATTGCTTGAGATCGAAGACCAAAAGGTCAAACAGGGCGGAGGTGGGGGCCGCCGCAGCCCGGCGGGCCGTAGCAAGCCGCGCGGCAAGGCCGTGAAGGCCAAGCGCAAGAAGGACAAGATCAAACGCAAAGTGACCCGCACCCGCCGCTGAGGCGGCAAACCGGCGGAGCTTCGCGGATGGCCGGCCCCCTCCCTTTCCACCGGGGCGGGGCGGGCATAGGATTTGCCGTAACTCTATGAGGTGAGGCGATTATGATCCGGCACTACGCGATGATTTCAGGCATTCTGGCGACAGCTGGCATGGGGGCTCCGGCCTTCGCGTTAGGCCCGACTGAATCCCTGCGCCCCGCGCCGCGCGCGCCGCAGGCCGTGCTGGCCGCCGTGGCGCCAGTAGCGCAGGAACCCGTGGCAGAGGCTAGCGGCGACGATGCCGGGCTGCGCGCTTGGGTGAAAGAATTCCGCCCCCGCGCCCTGCAACATGGCATCGACCCGGATGTCTTTGACCGGGCATTGGATACGGTCAGCTATGATCCGGAGGTGATCCGCCGCGACCGCAACCAATCGGAATTCACCAAAACGATTTGGGATTACCTCGACACCGCCACCTCGGATCTGCGGGTGCAGAACGGGCAGAAGGCATTGGCTCAATGGCAACGCACGCTGGAAGAGATCGAAGCGGAATACGGTGTCGAGAAAGAGATCGTCACTGCGATCTGGGGGCTAGAGAGCGCCTATGGCAGCTTCCGGGGCGGGGATCGGGTGTTGGATTCACTGGCCACCCTTGCCTATGACGCGCGGCGGGCGGAATTTTTCGAAGGCGAGCTCCTCGACGCCCTGCGCATCCTTCAGGCGGGCGATACCGATGCCGATCAATTGCGCGGCTCTTGGGCGGGCGCGATGGGGCATACGCAGTTCATGCCTTCGTCCTTCCACGCCCATGCGGTCGATTGGGATGGCGACGGGCGGCGCGACATCTGGGGCGATGACCCCAGCGATGCGCTGGCCTCTACCGCCGCCTATCTCAAGCATTTTGGCTGGACCGAAGGGCAGCCCTGGGGGGTCGAAGTGGCTCTGCCGGAGGGGTTCGACTATCTGCTGGCCGACCGTGCGGTGACCAAGACCCCGGCGGAATGGGCCGATCTTGGCGTCACCGCGCTCGATGGCGGGGCGGTGGCGGATCATGGGCCCGCGTCGATCTTGCTGCCTGCGGGCGCCGAGGGTGCCGCCTTCATGATCTTCCCCAATTTCGCGGTGATCGAGCGCTATAACACGGCGGATGCCTATGTCATCGGTGTGGGCCATCTGGCCGACCGCATCGGCGGCGCGGGCGAGATACAGCAGGACTGGCCCCGCGAAGACCGCGCGCTGAGCTTTGATGAGCGGATCGAATTGCAGACCCTGCTGACCGAAGCGGGTTTTGACACGCAAAAGATCGACGCCAAGATCGGGCCGCTGACCGTCAATGCCGTGCGCAGCTATCAAAAGGCCGAGGGGATCGCGCCCGATGGCTATGCCTCCCCCCGGCTGCTGGCTCGACTGCGCGCAGAGTGAGAGGGCGCCCCCAATTGGGGGCAACCCGATGTTTTAGGACGCGGCTTTGAGCATGTCCTTGTCTTTCAGATCGGCATAGGTCGCATCCAGTGCCTTGGTCGCCCGTTCGGCGAAGATCTTGATCTCTTCGGGTGTGATGATCAGCGGCGGAGAGATGATCATCCGGTCGCCGACATGGCGCATCACCAGATTGTTGGCAAAGCAATGTTCGCGGCAAATGTACCCGGCGGTGCCGCTATCAGCGAATTTCGCGCGGCTTTCCTTATGCGGCGTCAACGGGAGGGAGGCCATCAGGCCCGATACGTTCACCCCGCCCACCAGCGGATGCTCTCCCAGCTTGTCCAGCGCCTCCTTCAGCGTGGGGGCGGCGACGTTTTGAACATGGGCGACGATGTTCTCTTCCTGCATGATCCGCAGGTTTTCCAGCGCCACGGCGGCGCACACCGGGTGGCCGGAGTAGGTGTAGCCGTGGTTGAACTCACAGGCGTTGATGACCTCGGCCACCTCGTCACAAACGATCGACCCGCCGATGGGCGCGTAGCCCGAGCTCAGCCCCTTGGCGATGGTCATGATATGCGGCTTGATGCCCATGGTCTGCGAGCCAAACCAATTGCCCGTCCGACCAAAGCCGCAGATCACCTCGTCAGCGATCAGCAGAATATCGTGTTTGTCGCAGATGCGCTGAATCTCGGGCCAATAGGTGCTGGGCGGAACGACGACCCCGCCCGCGCCCTGAACGGGTTCGGCGATGAAGGCCGCGACCTTGTCCGCGCCCAGCTCGACAATCTTCGCTTCCAGCTCCTGCGCGCGTTTCAGACCGAAGTCTTCGGGCGACATATCCCCGCCTTCGGCATACCAATCGGGCTGGCCGATGTGGTGGATGCCGGGGATCGGCAGGCCGCCTTGCTCATGCATATAGGTCATGCCGCCGAGACTGGCCGAGCCGACCGAAGAGCCGTGATAGGCGTTCTTGCGGCTGATGATATGGCTTTTTTCAGGTTTGCCCTTTTGCGCCCAATAGGTGCGGACCATGCGCAGATTGGTGTCATTCGCCTCTGACCCCGACCCGGCGAAGAAGACGTGGTTCAGATCACCGGGGGCCAGATCGGCCAGCTCCTTGGCCAGCGCGATGGCGGGCACATGGGTCGTTTGGAAGAAGGTGTTGTAATAGGGCAGTTCGTTCATCTGTCGCGCGGCGACATTGCCCATCTCTTCGCGGCCATAGCCAAGGTTCACGCACCACAGCCCGGCCATCGCGTCGAGAATCTCATTCCCCTCGCTGTCGGTCAGGTAGATGCCCTTGGCCCTTGTGATGATGCGCGCGCCCTTGTCGCCCAGTTCATCATTGGTGGTGAAAGGATGCATGTGATGCGCCGCATCCAGCGACTGAAGGTCCGCGGTGGGGAGGTGATTCGTGATGGGCGGCATGGGGATGCACCTTCTATTTGCATGAAAAATAAGCTTCGTCGCAGAATATGATCAAATTATAGCATGTCAATCGAATCAACGCGGAACGGGCAGACCATCAAGGGCTGCGCGAATTTGGGTCATTCCTTGGGCAACATCGCCCGCCATGACCTCACCCGCCAAAGCGGCGTTGCCCTCGGCAAAGGCCGCCAAAAGTTCGGCATGTTTATCGGGCAGATTGCTGGTGCCGTATCGCCCGCAAACCACCCGAAGCGAGGGGCCGAAACGCAGCCAAAGACGGTCCACCGTCGCGGCCATGATCGGCGCTTCGGCAAGGTCGTAAATCATCCGGTGAAAGCTGTAGTTCTGCATCAAGTAACCGCCGACATCGCCCCGGTCGATGGCATGGTTCAGCGCGTTGTCACAGTCTTTCAAAGCGTTCAAACGCTCATCCGTCATGCGGTTTGCGGCGCGTTTGGTCAGTTCCGGCTCTAGCGTTTCCCGCATGAATTCCAGTTCTTCCAGCCCCGCATGGGTCAGTTCCGGCACGGTGACCCGGCGGTTGCCCAAATGGGTCAGCGCCCCTTCCGAGATCAGGCGGCGGATGGCTTCGCGCACCGGCGTCATGCCCGCATCCAAAGCGGCGGTCAGACCTTGGATCGTGACCCCCTGTCCGGGGGCCAGATCGCCGAAGAGAATCATCTTGCGCAGGCGTTCGTAAACATGCTGATGGATCGGTGTCTTGACCGCCGCATCGGCGGCGGGAAGCAATCTCGGATCGGTTTTTTCTGAACCCATGGGAGCGGTCTTTCCGTCTTGTTTCGCCGTGTCTTGCAGCATTTCATTCTGCATGAAAGCATAAACCATCTTGCCCGAAGAGGCAAAACTTGATCAAATTGACGAAAGGTGGGGATCAACCCGACCTGTCTAACGGGAGTATGAAATGAAACATGTGCTACTAAGCAGCGTCGCCGTCGCCACCTTGATGGCAGGTGCCGCCACTGCCGAAACGGTCCGGGTCTACAACTGGTCCGACTATATCGACGAATCCCTGCTGGATAAATTCGAAGAAGAGACCGGCATCGAATTGGTCTATGACGTGTTCGACAGCAACGAGGTGCTGGAGACCAAAATGCTCGCCGGTGGGTCCGGCTATGACGTGGTCGTCCCCTCGGGCACCTTCCTGCAGCGCCAGATCACAGCCGGTGCATTCCAGCCGCTGGACACGTCCAAACTGCCCAATCTCGAAAACATGTGGGACGTGGTCTCTTCGCGGACCGAACAATATGATCCCGATAACGCCCATTCTATCAACTATATGTGGGGCACCACCGGCATCGGCGTGAATGTCGGCAAGGTGAAAGAAATCCTGGGCGAAGATGCCCCGATCGACTCCTGGGACTTGGTTTTCGATCCGGCCAATATGGAAAAACTGGCCGACTGCGGCGTGCATTTCCTTGATGCCCCGGCAGAGATGATCCCCGCTGCGCTGAACTATATCGGCGAAGACCCCAACAGCCATGACCCCGATGTGATCGCCAAGGCCGAAGAGGTCTTCATGCCGGTCCGCCCCTACATCCAGAAGTTCCACTCTTCGGAATATATCAACGCTTTGGCCAACGGTGACGTCTGCGTCGCGGTGGGCTGGTCGGGTGATATCCTGCAGGCCCGTGACCGCGCGGATGAAGCCGACAACGGTGTTGAAATCGCCTATAACGCCCCCTCCGAAGGCGCGCAGATGTGGTTTGACCAGATGGCCATCCCGGTCGACGCGCCGAACCCTGATGGTGCGCATAAGTTCCTGAACTTCATCATGGACGCCGAGAATATGGCCGCCGCGTCGAACTATGTGTACTACGCGAACGGCAACGAAGCCTCGCAGGAGCAGCTGATCGAGGATGTGATCGGCGACCCGGCGATCTACCCCTCTGAGGCGGCGTTGAACAACCTGTTCACCACCACACCTTACCCGCCGAAAGTACAGCGCGTGGTGACCCGGCTCTGGACCAAGATCAAGTCCGGTACTTGATCTGAGACAGGGGGTGCGGCCAGTCTGGTCGCGCCCCTTTTTCTTGCCCCGCGACCCCGATCAAAGCCCGAGCAAAGCCCGATCAAAGGATGTCTCAACCGTGAGCCCAACCGTCTTCGCCCCCTGGAACGACCCCGACGAAAAGCCGCTCATTCGCTTTAAGAATGTGACCAAGAAATTCGGCGAATTCGTCGCCATCGACGATCTGTCTTTGGATATCTACGCGCAGGAATTCTTTGCCCTGCTTGGGCCTTCGGGCTGTGGCAAGACGACGATGATGCGGATGCTGGCCGGGTTCGAAAGCCCCACCACCGGGCGCATCGAATTGGCAGGGCAGGACATCGCCCCGGTGCCCCCGAACAAACGCGCGGTGAACATGATGTTCCAATCCTACGCGCTGTTTCCGCATCTCAGCATCTGGGACAACATCGCCTTCGGCCTGCGCCGCGACAAGATGGAGAAGGACGCCATCGCCGCCCGCGTGGCCGAGATGCTGAAGCTCACCCGGCTAGAGAAATTCGCCCGCCGCAAACCGCATCAGATCTCCGGCGGCCAACGGCAGCGTGTGGCGCTGGCGCGCTCGCTAGCCAAAGCGCCGAAGCTTCTGCTGCTCGATGAACCCTTGGGCGCGCTTGATAAGAAGCTGCGGCAAGACACCCAGTTCGAGCTGATGGACATTCAAGAATCCACCGGCACCACCTTTGTCATCGTGACCCACGACCAAGAAGAGGCGATGACCGTCGCCTCCCGCGTGGCGGTGATGGACGAGGGGCGCGTGATTCAAGTGGCCACCCCGGCTGAAATCTACGAGGCGCCGAATTCCGTCTATGTGGCCGACTTCATCGGTGATGTGAACATCATCGAAGCCAGCACCAAGGCCATTGGCCAAGATCAATATCACCTGAACTGGATCGAAGGGCAGCCGCCGCTGACCGCGACTTCCGTCGCGTCGTTCAGTGAGGGGCAGCAAGCCCATCTTGCGATCCGGCCCGAGAAAATCCGCATTTCGACCGAGCGGCCCGAGGATGCGCCCAATGCGCTTCAGGGCAAAGTGCTCGACATCGCGTATTTGGGGAACCTCTCCACCTATCACGTCGAACTGCCCGGTGGGCAGGTGATCAAGGCGCAGACGGCCAACACTCGCCGCATCGCGCGCCGTGACATCACATGGGAAGACCCGGTCTGGATTTCATGGAGCGCCACCGCGGGCGTTTTGTTGGCGCAATGAACATGCGTCGTTTCGCCCTGATCGCGGTCCCGTACCTCTGGCTGTTGGCGCTGTTTCTGGTGCCTTTCCTGATCGTTTTCAAAATCTCCCTCTCCGATACGGCGCTGGCGATCCCGCCCTATACGCCGACGATCAAGGACGGCATCAGCGCCCTGATCGCCCAGTTGGATTTTGAGAATTTTACCTTCCTCGCCTCTGACGATCTTTATTGGAAAGCCTACCTTAGCTCCCTGCGCATCGCCGTTGTATCGACCGCGCTGACGCTCTTGGTTGGCTATCCTATCGCCTATGGCATGGCCCGCGCCCCCGAAGAGTGGCGCGCCACTTTGATGATGTTGGTGATCCTGCCGTTCTGGACCTCCTTCCTGATCCGCGTCTATGCGTGGATGGGCATCCTCAGCAACGAAGGGCTGCTGAACCAACTTTTGATGGGGTTGGGTCTAACGGCAGAGCCTTTACAGATCCTTAATACCAATACGGCAGTCTATATCGGCATCGTCTATACCTACCTGCCGTTCATGATCCTGCCGATCTATGCCGCGCTCGACCGGCTCGACGAGTCGCTCAACGAGGCGGCGGAGGATCTCGGCTGCTCGCGTTTGCAAGCCTTCTGGCTGGTGACGATCCCGTTGTCGCGCAACGGCATCGTGGCGGGCAGCTTCCTTGTCTTCATCCCGGCTTTGGGTGAATTCGTGATCCCCTCGCTTTTGGGCGGTTCGGGCACGCTGATGATCGGCAAGGTGCTGTGGGAGGAGTTCTTTAACAACCGCGACTGGCCGGTGGCGAGCGCGGTGGCGGTGATCCTGCTGCTGATCCTGATCATTCCGATCATCCTCTTCCAGCGCAACCAGCAGAAACAGGCGGAGGCCGAACAATGAAGCGGATGACATGGTTCAACGTGACCTCGCTGACGCTGGGGTTCGCCTTTCTCTACCTGCCGATGATCATTCTGGTGATCTACAGTTTCAACGCCTCGAAACTGGTGACGGTCTGGGCCGGATTCTCGACCCGCTGGTATGGCGAGCTGTTGCAGAACGAAGCCTTCCTGAATGCGGCTTGGGTCACGCTGAAGGTCGCGGTGATCTCCTCCTCTATCGCCACGGTGCTGGGCACGATGGCGGCTTATGTGCTTGTGCGCGGCGGGCGGTTCATGGGGCGGACGTTGTTCTCCGGCATGATCTACGCGCCGCTGGTGATGCCCGAGGTGATCACCGGCCTTTCGCTGCTCTTGCTCTTCATCGGCATCGGGCTGGACCGGGGCGTGCTGACCATCGTGCTGGCGCATACGACTTTTTCGATGTGCTATGTCTCGGTCGTCGTCTCCTCGCGGCTAGTGTCCTTCGACCGTTCGCTGGAAGAGGCCGCGCTCGACCTCGGTTCTTCCCCGTGGGAAGCCTTCCGCCTCGTGACCCTGCCGATCATCGCGCCTGCGGTGATCTCGGGCTGGCTTCTGGCCTTCACGCTCAGCCTCGATGATCTGGTCATCGCCTCCTTCACCGCCGGGCCGTCGGCGACGACGCTGCCGATCAAGATCTTCAGCGCCGTGCGCTTGGGCGTCTCGCCCGAGATCAACGCGCTATCGACGATCATGATCGCCATCGTGACCGTGGGGGTCATCACTGCATCGTTGGTCAGCAAACGCTCAAGCCTGCGCGCGCAGGAGGAGGCCCGCGCGGCGGAACGGCCCGCCGCATGAAGCGTATCTACGCGGATTTCGCCTATTCCGAAGCGCCGCGTGCGGGCTGCTGGTGGGATCAGACCCATGGCGCGCCGGAGCGTCCGGCGCTGCAAGGCGCGGCGCAGGCCGATGTTGTGATCATCGGCGGCGGTTTCACCGGCCTTAACGCCGCGCTGCATCTGACGCAGGCCGGGGTCGGGGCCACGGTGCTGGAGGCCGAGCGGGTGGGCTTTGGCGCTTCGGGCCGCAACGGGGGCTTTTGCTGCTTGGGCGGCGGGATGCTGGACGACGCGGCGCTTGACCGGAAATCCGGGCGGGCAGAGCGGCTTGGCTGGCGGCAGGCCGAGGTGGCGGCGATCCGACAGGTGGAGGATTTCATCGCCGCCCGCGGCATCAATGTTGATCGGCATTCTCGAGGGGAAACCCAGCTGGCCCACCGCCCGCGCGATTTCGAAGAGATGCGCGGCAGGCTGGAGTACTACGCGGAGAATTACGGCGTCACGGCCCGGTTGACCGAAAAGGCCGATCTGGCCGCCGAGGGGCTGAACGCAGGCTTCGAGGGCGCGATCACCGTGCCGATTGGCTTTGGCCTCAACCCCCGCAAATATGTGACCGCCCTCGCACAGGCCGCGGAAGAGGCGGGGGCCGCGATCTATCACAACAGCCCGGCCACCGGGGTGACAGGGCGCAAGGGCGCGTTCGAGGTCACGACGCCGCAGGGCCGCATTCGGGCCGAGCGGGTGATCATCGCCACCAATGGCTATTCCTCCGAAGACCTGCCGCCATGGCTGGCCGCGCGTTACATGCCGACGCAATCCAGCGTGATCGTGACCCGCCCGATGACCGAGGCAGAGCTTTCCGCCCAAGGTTGGACCAGCCAACAGGCCTGCTATGACAGCCGCCATCTGCTGCATTACTTCCGGCTGATGCCCGACAATCGCATGTTGTTCGGCGTGCGAGGCGGGCTGATGTCCAACCCCAATTCCGAGCGGCGCGCGCTGGCCCGGGCCCGCGCGGATTTCGAGGCGATGTTCCCCGCGTGGCGTCATGTCGAAACGCCGCATGGCTGGTCCGGGATGGTCTGTATCGCGCGCAATCGCATGCCCTTCGTGGGGCAGGTGCCGGATCAGCCGGGGATCTTCGCAGGGCTGTGCTACCACGGCAATGGCGTGGCGATGGCCAGCTATTCCGGCGCCATTTTGGCCGATCTGGTTCGCGGCATCACGCCCGAGCGGCCCTATCCCGCCCCCATGCGCGCCCCGCTTGCACGGTTCGAATTGGGCCGTTTTCGCCGGGCGGTCATGCCCTTTGTCTATGCAGGCTTCGCGCTGTCGGATCGCTGAGGCGGGCGGTCAGCCCTCTTCCCGCGCCGCGCGTTCCTTGGCCAGCGTGATCTGGCGCTGGCGTTCGCGGAACCGTTCCTTATCCTCTGCCGAGGTCTCATCCACACATTGATGACAGGACACCCCAGCCTCATAGGCGGGGTGCTGCGTATCTTCAGGCAGGATCGGGCGGCGGCAGCCGTGGCAAAGCATATGCGGCCCCTCGCGCAGCCCATGGCCGACGCTGACGCGGTTGTCGAAGACGAAACAGTCGCCTTCCCATGTGCTTTCCTGTTCGGGCACCTCTTCGAGGTATTTCAGGATGCCGCCTTTGAGGTGGAAGACATCCTCGACGCCCTGACCGATCAGATAGTTGGTCGATTTTTCGCAACGGATGCCGCCGGTGCAAAACATCGCGATCTTCTTGTTGTGGAAGCGGTCTTTGTTCGCCTCCCACCACGCGGGGAATTCACCGAAGCTCTCGGTCTCGGGGTCGACCGCGCCTTCGAAGGTGCCAATCGCCACTTCGTAGCTGTTGCGCGTGTCGATCACCGCCACATCGGGGGAGCGGATCAATTCGTTCCAGTCTTTGGGGTCGACGTAATGGCCCACCTTGGCGCGGGGATCGACATCGGGCTGGCCCATCGTCACGATCTCGCGCTTGATGCGCACTTTCATCTTGCCGAAGGGCGGCTTGTCGCTGGTGGCCTCTTTCCATTCCAGATCCGCGCAGCCGGGCAGGGCGCGCAGATGGGCGATCACGGCGTCGACCCCGGCGCGCGGCCCGGCGATGGTGCCGTTCACCCCTTCGGGGGCCAACAGCAGCGTGCCCATGACCGATTGCGCCTCGCAAAGCGCCAAGAGCGCGGGTTTGAGCGCGGCGGGATCGTCGAAGCGGGTGAAGTGATATAGGGCGGCGATGGTATACATGAGCGTCAAATAAGCGCTTCGGCGGCAAAGCTCAATCCGGCGCGTGCCATTGACCTACCCCACCCGCAGCCCTACCCCTTTCGGTAAGGAGAATGCCCATGACCCATGCCCTGATCGTGATCGACGTTCAAAATGATTTCTGCCCCGGCGGCGCGCTGGAAGTGCCGCAGGGCGATGAGATTCTGCGCAGCATCAACGCGCTGATGCCCGACTTCGACGCGGTGATCCTGACGCAGGACTGGCACCCGGCGGCGCATTCGTCTTTTGCCTCATCGCATAAGGACAACGGGCCTTACGAGGTCATCACCATGCCCTACGGCCCGCAGGTGTTGTGGCCCGATCACTGCATCCAAGGCAGCATTGGCGCGCAGTTCCACCCCGAGTTGCAAACCGACCGCGCCGATCTGATCATTCGCAAGGGCTACAACCCCGACATCGACAGCTATTCGGCGTTTTTCGAGAATGACCACCGCACGCCCACGGGGCTCGAAGGCTATTTGCGCACGCGCGGGATCGAGCGGCTGACCATGGTGGGGCTGGCGCTGGATTTCTGCGTGAACTTCTCGGCTGTGGACGCGGCAAAACTTGGGTTCAAGGTCGATGTGCGCGAAGACCTGTGCCGCGCGATTGATCTGGACGGATCGCTTGCCAAGGCCCGCGAAGGCATGCGCGCGGCGGGGGTGACGCTGGCCTGATCCGCCGCTTTCCCCTTGCCCATCTGTCCGCCCCCTTGGCATGAAGGGGCACGCAATAAGGAACCTCCCATGGTCGACATCGCCACCCGCGTCTATAACCACAAGTGGAAAATCGACCCCATCGTGCGGTCGCTGATCGACACGGATTTCTACAAGCTGCTGATGTGCCAATCGGTGTTTCGCAACAAGCCGGACACGCAGGTCACCTTTAGCCTGATCAACCGCTCCACCCATATCCCGCTGGCCAAGCTGATCGACGAGGGGGAGTTGCGCGAGCAACTCGATCACATCCGCTCGCTCAGCCTCAGCCGGGGGGAGAGCACATGGCTGCGCGGCAATACCTTCTACGGCAAACGCCAGATGTTCCGCCCCGATTTCATGGAGTGGTTCGAGGGCATGCGCCTGCCGCCCTATCATCTGGAGCGGAAGGGCGATCAGTATGAGCTGACCTTTGAGGGCAAGTGGCATGAGGTCATGCTTTGGGAGATCCCCGCGCTGGCGGTGCTGATGGAGCTGCGCAGCCGCGCCGCGCTCGACCCGATGGGCAAGTTCGAGCTTCAGGTGCTTTACGCTCGCGCCATGACCCGCGTCTGGGAAAAGATCGAAGCGCTGCGCGAGGTCGACAACCTTTCAATCGCGGATTTTGGCACCCGGCGGCGGCATTCCTACCTTTGGCAGGATTGGTGCGTGCAGGCGATGCATGAGGGGCTGGGCGATGCCTTTACCGGCACCTCCAACTGTCGCATCGCCATGATGCGCGAGCTTGAGGCGATTGGCACCAATGCCCATGAGTTGCCCATGGTCTATGCCGCTTTGGCCGAGGATGACGCCGCCCTTGCCCGCGCGCCCTATGACGTGCTGTCGGATTGGCATGATGAGCATGAGGGCAATCTGCGGATCATCCTGCCCGATACCTACGGCACCAAGGGCTTTCTCGATCACGCGCCGGATTGGCTGGCGGGTTGGACCGGCATCCGCGTCGACAGCGGCGATCCGGCCACGGCGGCGCAGACGGCCATTGACTGGTGGCGCGCGCGTGGCGAGGACCCGACGACCAAGCGGGTGATCTTCAGCGATGGGCTGGATGTGGACAAAATCAAGGAGTTGCACGCGCAGTTCGCGGGCAAGGCCAAGGTCTCTTTCGGTTGGGGTACGTTGCTGACCAATGACTTCCGCGGGCTGGTGCCGAATGATGCGCTGGCGCCCTTTAGTTTGGTCTGCAAAGCGGTCAGCGCCAATGGGCGGCCCACGGTCAAACTCTCGGACAACCCGAACAAGGCGATGGGGCCGGCGGATGAAATCGCGCGTTACAAGCGTGTTTTCGGGGTCGGAAAGCAGGCCGCGCAGCAGGTGATCGTCTGACGCTCAGCCTTCGTTAAGGGCGGCCACGGGGAACTCCGCCGTGGCAATCAACCCTTCGGGCTGCCAATCGTAGTGCAGGGTGCCGCCGACCGCGCGGGTCAAGGACTGGATGATCCGCGAGCCGCTGTTGCGCGGAGATTTGATGACCTCTGGCCCACCTGTTTCGCGCCAGACAAACCGCATGCGCGCAGGCTCCTGAAGGATGGTGATATCCAGCGATACCCGCCCGGTATCGGAACTGAGCGAGCCGTGTTTCACCGCATTCGTCGCCAGTTCGTGCAAGGCCAGCGTCAGGGGCGAAACGAGGCGGTGCGAGATCAGCGGATTCGCCCCGGTGAGGTTGATCTGATCCTCGGTGGCCGAGGTATAGGCCCGCATGATCGGCCCCATCAGCGTCTCGAAATCCACCTCATGCTGGTCGCTGCGGCCAATCGTGTCGAAATGCGCCGCGCCCAAGGCGGCCAGCCGCTCGATCACCTTGTCGGCAAAGGCCGCCGGGGTCGGCTCCTCACGGGCGGTCAGGCGGACCATCGCAGTCATAACGTTGACGATATTGCGCAGCCGGTGCAGCAATTCGTCATCGGCCAGTTGCCGGTGCTCCCGTTCCACCCGGCGGCGTTCGGAAACGTCGAGTTGCGAGCCGAAGAAGTAGATCAGATTGCCGTCTTCGTCATTGATCGGCCCCAGTTGTAGGGCGTTCAGGAAGCGGCTGCCATCCTTGCGGTAGTTCACGATCTCAACCGTGTCGACCCGGCGCGCCAGTAGGGTTTCGCGCACCGCATCGACGCTTTCGCGCGTGGTTTCCGGACCTTGCAGGAAGCGGCAGTTCTGGCCCACGATCTCATCCAAGCCATAGCCGGTGAGATCGGTGAAAGCGTCATTCACATAGACGATGGGATTGTCCGGCAGGGTCGGGTCAGTGATGCACAGCGGCAGGCGGGCATAGCGCACGACCTTGCCTAGAACGTCTTCGGTCAGGGTCTGCCGAGCGGCGGAGACCGTGTTGTCGTTCATGAATTTCCGCCCTCTGATCGAAACTGGCCGTCAATGTGCCCTGCACGTGGCTTTTGGGTCAACCCGCATACTGGGGGTTGGGCCATATTTATCTACTAAATGCTGTATGCGCCATACGGTTCCGCGAGGTTCGATAAATGCGGCTTGTCAGGAAGGGCCTAAAATGCGTAATTGAGGGCGCTTGGTGTCCCGAAAAGCGCCTTTGAGTGTGGGACCGAAAAGGGAATTCAGTAAGGGGTCGCCCGACCCTGAAGCCGAAGCCGCCCCCGCGACTGTAAGCGGTAAGCCAATGCCCCTCGTGCCACTTGTCCTTTCGGACGGGGAAGGCGGGCAAAGGCCACGACCCGCGAGCCAGGAGACCTGCCAGGCAAATGAAACGCTAGATGCCGTCGGGTGTGACGGTAAGGAGATTGAAGATGACGACGATGATTAAGACCGCCGGTGCCACGCGCAGCAAACTCGTACCGGCGCTGTTTGCCGCCGTATTGGGTGTGGCTCTGATGGCGCTGACCGGCCATGTGCAGGCCGCAGCACTGCATGATGCCGCCCATGACGTGCGCCACGCGACAGGCTTTCCCTGCCACTAAGCGCCGCGTTCGGTATCACAGGGGTCCGGGCTGCCATGCCGCAGTCCGGCTGTCTGTGATTCTGGTTTTCTTTCCATGCCCGCCTCTTGCCGTTTTGCCTGCCTCCGCTCTTTACCGTGTGGGCAGGGCTTTGGTGCATCTTGAGGCTGGCTGATGGCTCGGCCCGCGTTTCGCGCGGCGCTGAGTATCATTTCGCATCTAAGGATCATTGCGATGTTTTCACGTTTTCTGACTTCCGCCCTGTTTGCCGGGGCCTCTGCCGGCCTGTTGACCGGCCTGCTGCAACTCTATTTCGTGCAGCCCGTGCTGCTTCATGCCGAGCTTTATGAGACCGGCGCGCTGGTGCATTTCGGGGTCGACCCCGTCAGCGCGCACCCCGATTTGCCCGGTTTCGATGCCGTCCGCGATGGGTTGAGCCTGATCTTCACCATGCTGACCTATACCGCCTATGCGCTGATCCTTCTCGCCGCGATGAGCTTGGGCGAAGAGCGCGGCGCGGTGATCGATGGCCGTTGGGGCATCCTTTGGGGCGTTGCAGGCTTCGTCGCCTTCCACCTCGCGCCGGGGTTCAGCCTTGCGCCCGAAGTGCCCGGCGTCGCTGCCGCAGACATCACCGCGCGGCAGATCTGGTGGTTTGCCACCGCAGCGGCAGCGCTGGTGGCGCTATGGCTGCTGGCCTTTGGCAAGGGTTGGGGCGCGTGGATCGGGGCGGCGGTTCTGCTGATGGCCCCTCATGTCATCGGCGCTCCCGAGCCCGAGAGCTTCAGCGGCCCGGTCCCGACCGAGATCGGCGCGCTTTTCGCCGCGCGTGCGCTTGGCATCGGCTTGGCCGCATGGGTGTTGCTGGGCAGTTTCGCCGGGTTCTTTTGGCAACGTGAAGGCGCGCAGAGCGCCTAAGGGAGGTCGAAATGGACAGATCACTGGCGCTTTTCGCCATTGGATTGGTCTTTGGCGGTGGCATCGGTTTTGCCATCGCCGCAAGCAACGGTGTGACCTTTGACGGCCATGATCACGGCGACCCTGCCGCCCATGGCGGCGGCGGGCATGTGGCCATGGATCACGGTGGTGCGGATCACGCGCGGATGCACGGCCAGCCCATCGCGCTGGCCGTCGAAGAGGCCCCCAGCCTTGCCATCCGCGTGACCCCCGACCCGATGTCAGGCCACAACCTTTTTGTTGAGACCGAAGGCTTCGCCTTTGCCCCGCAGAATGCCAGCGGCGAAAATCAACCGGGCGAGGGCCATGCCCATGTCTATGTCAACGGTGCCAAAATCGGGCGGCTTTATGGCCCGTGGCTGCATCTGGCTGACCTGCCCAAGGGCGAGGTCACGGTAGAGGTCACGCTCAACGCCAACGACCACCGCCCCTTGGCGGTGAACGGCGCGCCGATTACAGCCCGTGAGGTGCTGACGGTTGAATAATCGCACCGCCTCCCCTTTTCATGGCGGGCCGGAGCGCATACCCGGCACGCATAACCCGATGGGACAAGATCAATGAGCGCAACCCTACATGTCTGCATGACCTGCCGCGCCGGTGAGGTGCTGGAGGAAGACGCCCCGCGCCCCGGCGCGCAGCTTCATTCCGCCCTCGACGCCGCAGGCGCGCCCGAGGGCGTGACCATCGTGCCGGTGCAATGTCTTTCCGCCTGTTCGCAGGGGGCCGCCGTGGCGCTGTCTGCGCCGGGCAAATGGTCCTATGTCTATGGCCGCTTGACCAAGGAAGACGCCGCCGACATCCTTGCCGGAGCCGCCGCCTATGCCGCCACCCAAGACGGGCTGGTGCCCTGGCGCGAACGCCCGGTCATCTTTCGCAAGCAAAGCCTTGCGCGTATCCCCCCTTTGACCCTGCCGCAGGAGCCTACCGCATGAGCGATCTCGCTAAAATCCCCGTTACCGTCATCACCGGCTTTCTCGGCGCGGGCAAGACCACGTTGATCCGCCACCTGATGACCAATGCAGGCGGGCGTCGCCTTGCCGTTCTGGTCAATGAATTCGGCACCGTGGGGGTGGATGGTGACATCCTGAAATCCTGCGCCATCGACGACTGCCCGGCGGAGAATATCGTCGAACTGGCCAATGGCTGCATCTGCTGCACCGTGGCGGATGATTTCATCCCCACCATCGAAGCGTTGATGGCTCTGCCGACGCGCCCCGATCACATCCTGATCGAAACCTCTGGGCTGGCCCTGCCGAAACCGCTGCTTAAAGCCTTCGACTGGCCCGCGATCCGGTCCAAGATCACCGTCGACGGCGTCATCGCGCTGGCCGATGCCGAGGCCGTGGCCGCTGGCACTTTCGCCGCCGATGTCGCCGCCGTGGACGCGCAGCGTCTGGCCGATGACAGCCTCGACCACGAAACGCCGCTTTCCGAAGTGTTCGAAGATCAGATTTCCTGCGCCGATATCGTGCTGATGTCCAAAGCCGATCTCGCCGGTCCCGATGGCCTTGCCAAAGCCCGTAAGGTGATTGAAGAGGAAAGCCCGCGTGAGATTCCGATCCTTGAGATGACCGAAGGCGTGATCGACCCCAAGGTGGTGCTCGGCCTCAACGCTGCCGCCGAAGACGACCTCGCCGCGCGCCCTTCGCATCATGACGGCCACGACGATCACGAGCATGACGATTTCGAAACCGTGGTGATCCCGATGCCGGAAGTGTCGGATGTCGATGCGCTGGTGGCCTCGATCGAACGGCTCGCGCGTGAGCAGAACATCCTGCGCGTGAAGGGCTATGTCGCGGTTGAGGGCAAGCCGATGCGCCTGTTGGTGCAGGCCGTGGGCGCGCGGGTGCGCCAGCAGTTCGACCGCCCTTGGGGCAGCGACACGCGCGCCGGGCATCTGGTGGTGATCGCCGAGCATGACGACATCGACCTCGCCAAAATCCGCGAGACTTTGGGAGCCTGACCGCCCATGCATGTCGTCTTTCGCGAAAGCCACGGGTTGGAGGATACCGACACCCCCTATGATCCGGGGCAAACCCCCGCCGATCTGGTGGTGCTGTCGTTTTCCGACAGTGACCTCGGCGCTTTCGCGGCAGGCTGGCACCGCGGCGGCGGCAGGGAGGGCAAGCTGCCCTCGCTGCGGCTGTGCAACCTCGTGGCGCTGCGGCACCCGGCCTCGGTCGACAACTACATCGAACAGACGCTGACCGGGGCCAAGGGCATTCTGATCCGCCTCATCGGGGGGGAGAATTACTGGCCCTACGGCATCATGCAGGTCCAAGACTTCGCCCGCCGCCATGATATCGCGCTGGCCGTCTTGCCCGCCGATGGGCGCGAGGATCCGGGGCTCGACGCGCATTCGACTTTGCCGGTTTCCACGCTGCGCCGTCTTGCGCATCTCTGCGACGCGGGCGGCCCGGTGGCGGCGCAGGCCGCACTGGCACAGATGGCACTGGCGGCGGGGTTCTATGCCGGGCCGGTGATGGGCGCGAAAACGGTGCCTGATTGCGGCTATTACGACCCCGATCAGGGCGTGGTGCCTTTTGCCGACGTGGCAGGGGATACCGTCGGGGTCACCTTCTACCGCAGCTATCTTCTGGCCGCCGATACCGCGCCCGTCGATGCGCTGATCCGGGCGTTGCGGGCGGCGGGGCTGAACGCCATCGGGCTTTTTGTACCCTCGCTCAAATCCGATCCCGCGCGGGGCTTTCTGGACGATGCCTTGGCGGCGATGAAACCCGTGGCCATCGTCAACGCCACCGCCTTTTCGGGGCGCGGGGATGACGGCACCTCCCCACTCGACGCGCCGGGCTGCCCGGTGTTCCAAGTGGCCCTCTCCACCGCCCGGCGGCGCGATTGGGACGAGAGCGAGCGCGGCCTTTCCCCCGCCGATCTGGCGATGCATGTGGTCTTGCCCGAGGTCGATGGCCGCATCTTCGGTGGCGTCGTCAGCTTCAAGAGCCCCGGAAAGCGCGACCCCGATCTGCAATATTCCCGCTTTGCCCACCGCGCCGAAGAGGCGCGGATCGAGGCTGTCGTCGCCCGTGTGCTGGGCTGGCATCGGCTGGCGCAGACCCCGGCGGCCACACGCAAGCTGGCACTGGTGCTCTCGACCTATCCGGGGCGGGACGATCAACTGGCCCATGCGGTCGGCCTTGATGCGCTGGCCAGCGTCGAAGACATGCTGATGCGGCTGGCGGGCGAGGGCTATAGCGTCACGCCGCAGATCGGTTTTGGCCGGAGCCTTACCGAACAGCGCATTTCGTGGCCGCTGGCGGATTACAATGCCGCCTTGGCCACCCTGCCACAGGCGCTGCGCGATGACCTCAGCGATGCATGGGGCACGGTTGAGGATGATCCGCTGGTTCAAGACGGCGCGTTCCACTTCGCCGCGCAAACCTGCGGCAATGCGTTGGTCGCGCTACAACCCGAACGCGGCGATCTGCAAGACCGCGAAGACAGCTATCACGACCTCGCCCGCACGCCGCGCCATTCCTATGTGGCCTTCTACCTTTGGCTGCGCGCGCAGGGGAATCACGCGCTGGTGCATATCGGCGCGCATGGCACGCTGGAGTGGCTGCCGGGCAAGGCCGTGGCTCTGTCGGACGACTGCTGGCCCGAGGCGCTGACCGGCGATCTGCCGGTGATCTATCCGTTTATCGTCAACGATCCCGGCGAAGCGGCGCAGGCCAAGCGGCGTATCGGGGCGGTGACGCTAGGCCATCTGCCGCCCCCGTTGAAAGACAGCGAAACGCCCGAGGGGCTATTGCGGTTGGAACGGCTGCTGGATGAATATTCCACCGCCGACGGGCTCGACCCCGCGCGCCGCGACCGGCTGGTCGACACGATCCGCGCCGAGGCGCAGGCGGCGGGGGTGGAAGATGACCTCGGCCTCGACGCCGCCAGTTCCTCGGCCGAGGCCCTGACCCGGATCGACGCCTTCGTCTGCGACATCAAGGAAAGCCAATACGGCGATGGTCTGCACGTCTTCGGCGCGGGGGCGGGCGAATGGGACGGGCTGCTGACCGCACTGGCGGGGCGGCGCGTCACCTCCGGGCCTTCCGGCTCACCCTATCGCGGGCGGTCTGATGTGCTCCCGACGGGGCGCAACCTCTATGCCGTCGATCCGCGCGGGGTGCCCAGCCGGGCCGCCCATGCGCAGGGGGTGAAACTGGCCGAGGAACTGCTCAGACGGCATCTGCAAGACAATGGCGACTGGCCGCGCGGGCTGGTGATCGACCTTTGGGGCTCGGCCACCATGCGCACGGCGGGCGAAGAGGTCGCCATGGCGATGCATCTCGCCGGGATCGCGCCGAAATGGGATGAGGGCAGTGAGCGGGTTTCGGGCTTTGAAGTGATCCCGCTGACCCTGCTGGACCGTCCGCGCATCGACGTGACCCTGCGCATCTCGGGCCTGTTCCGCGATGTCTTTCCCGGTCTTGCACAGCTTTTCGAAGCCGGGGCGGCGGCATTGGCCGAACGCGAAGAAGCGCCGGATATGAACCCCTATCTCACCCGCACCCCCCGTGTCTTTGGCCCCAAGCCGGGCCTTTATGGTGTGAATATGGAAGCGGCCTTGCAAGACTATTCCGACGCCGGTCGCGCCGCGGCGGGAGAGGCGTGGCTGGCGGGGTCGGAATGGGCGATCAACGCCCAAGGCGAGGCGCATCAGGACCGCGCCGCGCTGGAGGCGCAGTTGCAGCGCGCCGATGGCTTTGCTCATGTGCAGGACTTGGCCGAAAGCGATATCCTGCTGGCCTCGGACTATGCCAGCCACGAAGGCGGCTTTGCCGCCGCGATGGCGCATCTGGGCGCGCAGAAACCGGCGATGTACCACCTCGATCACACCCGCGCTGGCAGCCCCCGCGCACGCTCCATGCCCGAGGAAATAGCCCGCGTCGTGCGCGCCCGTGCGGCCAATCCCAATTGGGCCAGCGGCATGATGCGCCACGGTTTCCGCGGCGCGGCAGAGGTGGCGGCGACGCTCGACAACCTTGCTGCCTTTGCGCATCTGACGCGCGAGGTGCCTGCGCATCTCTTCGACCTCTACTTCGACGCCACGCTCGGGCGCGATGATCTGGTCGCCTTTATGGAGGCCGAGAACCCCGCGGCCTTGCAGGCCATGCGCGACCGTTTTGCGGCGCTGCGCGAGTCCGGCCTCTGGCTGACCCGCCGCAACTCAATCTCGGCCACATTGGACGGGGTGACGTGAGCGCGGCTCCGGCGATCAAGGGCTGGTGCCCCGGTGCGCTGCGTCCGATGCTCTCGGGCGATGGGCTGGTGGTGCGTCTGCGGGTGCCGCAGGGACGCTTGACCCCGGCCCAAGCCCGCGGCGTGGCGGGGCTGGCCACGCGCTATGGCAACGGCATGCTTGACCTGTCGAACCGGGGCAATCTGCAACTGCGCGGCGTCGATCCCGCGCGGCACGAAGGTCTGATCGACGCGCTGCGCGCGCTGGCGCTGATCGACGCGGATGAGCGGACGGAGCGACGGCGCAACATCATGGTCAGCCCCTTTTGGCAGGCGGGCGATGATACGGATTTCCTTTGCCAAGCCCTCTCTGCCGCCGCGCAGTCCCATGCGCTGCCGGATGTCTCCGCCAAATTTGGCTATGCGGTCGATGCGGGGCCGCAGCCGGTGTTGCAGGCCGATCCCGCCGACATCCGGTTCGAGCGTTCGGCGGAGGGTCAACTGCTGCTCTGCATTGAAGGGGCAACGCGGGGCAAGCCCGTGACCCGTGCGACTGCGGTGACCGAAGCCATCGCGCTGGCCGAATGGGTGCGCGCGCAGGGGGTGACCCGCGCCGCACGCGCCACGGCCACGGGGGCGCCGCTTCCCGCCGGTTTTGACTGTCCGCGTCAGACAGGGCAGGGCACACCCGCCCCCGGCCTCTACCCAGCCGGGGCGCTTGTCGCCTGTGCTTTCGGGCAGATGGAGGCCGAAACGCTTGCCGCGCTCGCCGAGCTTGGCCCGCTGCGCCTGACCCCGTGGCGGCGGCTGCTGATCGAAGGTGCCCCGCGCCTGCCTGATCTGGCCGGTCTCATCACCGCCGCCGATGACCCGCTGTTGCGCGTCGTTGCCTGTATCGGCGCGCCGGGCTGCGCACAGGGCCGGGGCGAGACGCGCGGGCTGGCCCGGCACCTTGCCGCCGTGGTGCCGAAGGGGCAACGCCTGCATGTCTCCGGCTGCGCCAAGGGCTGCGCCGCGCCGCGCGCTACCGACCTCACCCTGACCGCCACCGCGCCGGGGGAGTATGACCTTATCCGCGACGGCCACGCCGATGCGCCCCCTCATTTGCGCGGGCTGACCCCCGCCGCCATCGCCTCTCACCTTAGAAAGTCCGCCGATGCCCCATAGCTATATCACCGACGGTGCCGAGATTTACCGTCAGTCCTTCGCCACCATCCGCGCCGAAGCGGCGCTGGCGCGTTTCACCCCGGAAGAAGAGATCGTCGCCGTGCGCATGATCCACGCCGCGGGCATGGTCGGGCTGGAGGAGCACATCCGCTTTTCCGAAGGCATGGCCGTGGCCGCGCGGGCGGCACTGGAGGACGGCGCGCCGATCCTCTGCGACGCCTATATGGTCAGCGAAGGCATCACCCGCAAACGCCTGCCGCGCGAGAATGAGGTGATCTGCACCCTGCGCGACCCTTCGGTGCCAGCACTGGCCGCGAAGATGAGCAACACCCGCTCCGCCGCCGCGCTGGAACTGTGGCGGCCCCATCTGCAAGGCGCCGTGGTGGCCATCGGCAATGCGCCCACGGCGCTGTTTCACCTGCTCAACATGCTCGAAGACCCCGATTGCCCGCGCCCGGCGGCGATCATCGGCTGCCCGGTGGGCTTTATCGGCGCGGCGGAATCGAAAGAGGCTTTGATGCAGGACCTGCCGGTGCCCTCGATGATTGTGCAGGGGCGTTTGGGCGGCTCGGCGATCACCGTGGCGGCGGTCAACGCCTTGGCCAGCAGGGTGGAATGACAATGGGCAAGATTATCTGCGCGGGCCTTGGCCCCGGCGACCCCGAACTGATGAGCGTGAAATCCGACCGTGCCATTCGCGGCGCGCGGCATCTGGCCTATTTTCGCAAGAAAGGTCGTGCCGGACAAGCACGCCGGATCGTTGAGGGGATGCTGCGCGACGACGTCATCGAATATGCGATGGAATATCCCGTCACCACCGAGTTGCGCTTTGATTCGCCCGAGTATCGCGCCCAGATGGTCGCCTTTTACGAGGAATGGGCCGACCGGCTAGAAGCCTTGGCCCAGGATCATGAGGTCGTCGTGCTCTGCGAGGGTGATCCCTTCTTCTACGGCTCCTTCATGCATCTGCACACGCGGCTTCAGGGCCGCGCCGAGGTTGAGGTGCTGCCCGCGATCCCCGGCATGGTGGGCTGTTGGAACGCGCTGGATACCCCCTTCACTTGGGGCGATGACGTGGTGACCGTTTTGATGGGCACGCTGCCCGAGGCCGAGTTGACTGACCACATGAAACGCGCCGATGCGCTGGTGGTGATGAAGACGGGCCGCAACCTGCCCAGCGTGCGCCGCGCACTGGCGGCGGCGGGCAAGTTGGAGGACGCTTGGCTGGTCGAACGCGGCACCATGCCCGACCAGCGGGTGGCGAGGCTTTCTGACGTGGCGGATGACGACTGCCCCTATTTCGCGATCGTCTTGGTCCATGGTCAAGGCCGCAGACCGGAGGCGGAGACATGAGCGGCATCCTTCATATCGCGGGCCTCGGCCCCGGTGACGACGCGCTTGTGACGCCCGAGGTGACCGAGGCGCTGGCGCAGGCCACCGATGTCATCGGCTATATCCCTTACGTCGCCCGCGTCGCCCCCCGCGACGGGCTGACGCTTCACCCCAGTGACAACCGGGTGGAGTTGGACCGCGCCGAACACGCACTGCAACTGGCGCAAGCCGGCGCGCGGGTGGTGGTGGTGTCTTCGGGTGATCCGGGCGTCTTTGCCATGGCCTCGGCGGTGTTCGAGGCGGTAGAGCGCGACCCGGCGTATGAGAGCGTCGACATCCGCGTGCTGCCCGGTATCACAGCGATGCTGGCGGCAGCAGCGCGGCTTGGTGCGCCCTTGGGCCATGATTTCTGTGCGATCAACCTTAGCGATAACCTCAAGCCGTGGACGATGGTCGAACACCGTCTGCGGATGGCCGCGCGGGCGGATTTCGCCATGGCCTTCTATAACCCGCGCAGCAAGTCGCGGCCGCATCAATTCGCCGAAGCGCTGGATATTCTGCGCGCCGAATGCGGGCCGGATCGGCTGATCACCTTTGCCCGCGCCGTGACCACAGCCGAAGAAGCGTTCAACACCGTGACGTTGGGCGAAGCGACTCCTGAAATGGCGGATATGCGCACTGTGGTGATCGTCGGCAATTCCGCGACGCGGCGGGTCGGGCGCTATGTCTATACGCCGCGCAGCGCGGTATGATGTAGCCAATGCATCACTTCGGTCACATCATTGGCGGCCACCTCGCCCGGCAGTTTCGGCCGCTCGGCCAAGATCACCGGCAGGCCAAGGCTGCGGGCTGCATCCAGTTTGGCCCGCGCGCCGGAGCCTCCGGCGTTCTTGGCGACCACATGGGTGATCGCATGGGTCTGCATCAGCGCGGTATCGCCCGCCACGTCGAAGGGCCCGCGCGCCAACACGACCGTCGCCCGTGGCAGCGGCAGCGGCTCGCGTGGCGGATCGACGAGGCGCAGGAGGTAGCGGTGCTGCGGTTTCGCAGCGAAAAGCGCCAGTTGCTGCTTGCCGATGGCCAGAAACACCCGCGCCGGGCTGTCGGGCAGGGCGGCGGGCAGCGCGGTGAGGTCGGGCACGAAGGTCCAGTCGTCACCCTCCTGCGGTTCCCACGCGGGGCGCTCGAACCGCACGAGCGGCAGGTCTTGCCGGGCGCAGGCGACGAAGGCATTGTTGCTCATCCCCGCGGCGAAGGGGTGGGTTGCGTCGACGACATGGGTGATCGCTTCGGCTTCGAGATAGGCCACCAGCCCCGCCACGCCCCCGAAGCCGCCGACGCGGGTGGGCAGGGGCTGGGCCACGGGGCTGTCGGTGCGCCCGGCATAGGAAAACACCGCGTCGATCTCGGCTTTGGCCAAGGCGCGGGCCAAGGCGCTGGCTTCGGTGGTGCCACCCAAAAGAAGGACGCGCATAATGGGTGACCCTTGGCTCAGCATCATCGGAATGCCCGACGATAGCGCGGATGCCTTGCCCCCGGCAAGCCGCGCGGCGCTGGCAAAGGCCGAGGTGATCTTTGGCGGGCCGCGTCATCTGGAGCGGGCAGGCGCAGGCGCGCGCGGGCGGGCTTGGCCCGTGCCTTTCTCGGTCGAGCCGGTGTTGGCCGAGCGCGGCAAACGCGTGGCGATGCTGGTGTCGGGCGATCCCTTCTGGTTCGGTGCGGGCGGCAGCATTGTCGGCGCGTTGCGGCCCGACGAATGGCACAGCCTGCCCGCGCCCTCGACCTTTTCGCTGGTGGCCAATGCGCTTGGCTGGCGGTTGGAGGAGGTTACTTGCCACGGGCTT
Source organism: Sulfitobacter sp. 1A13679 (assembly GCF_043557115.1). NCBI lineage: Bacteria > Pseudomonadati > Pseudomonadota > Alphaproteobacteria > Rhodobacterales > Roseobacteraceae > Sulfitobacter > Sulfitobacter sp. 1A13679. The sequence goes on along the minus strand of NZ_JBIFFO010000001.1, from coordinate 209,319 downwards.
CACGCCGCACCGCTGGCGCAGTTGCGTGGGGCCCTGCGTCCCAAGGGGCGGATGATCTGTCTGCTGCGCGATGGGGAGGCCCCGGCGACGCTGGCGGAGTTCCTCTGCACACAGGGCGCGGGCGCGGCCAGGCTGCATGTGGCCGAACGGCTGGGCGGTCCCGATGCGCGGGTGCGGGCGGTGCAGGCGGATGGCTTCGATCTGACGGATGTGCAAGCGCCGGTGGCGGTCGGGGTGGAATTGCCCAAGGGCATCGGCCTGCCGCGCACCCCCGGCCTGTCGGATGACCATTTTGCCAGCGACGGCCAAATCACCAAGGCGCCGGTGCGGGCGCTGACGCTGTCGGCCCTCGCCCCTCGGCCCGGCGAGTTGCTGTGGGACATCGGCGCGGGGAGCGGCTCGGTCTCGGTCGAGTTCTGTCTTGCCGGTGGGCACGCCATCGCCTTTGAGCAGCACGCCGCGCGGGTCGAGAATATCATCCGCAATATCGCAGATTTTGGCCTGAACGCGCGTATGCAAACAATTCATGGCCGCGCGCCAAATGTCTGGGCGGGGCAGCCTCTGCCGGATGTGGTCTTTGTCGGCGGCGGCGGGAACGCGGCGCTTTACGATGCCCTCCTGCCTGCGCTACCAGCGGGCACGCGGCTGGTCGCCAACGGTGTGACGCTGGAAACCGAGGCGCTTTTGGCGCAGTTGCAAGCGGAGCATGGCGGCGCCCTGTTGCGGATCGAACTGGCACAGGCGGCGCCTTTGGGCCGGATGCGCGGCTGGCAGCCGCTGCGGCCCGTGGTACAATGGAGCGTGACACTATGAGGATGGCCGGGATCGGATTTCGGGGCGCGGCGAGCGTCGCCTCACTGCGCGATGCGCTGGCGCGGGCCAACCCCGATGGCACCAAGATCGACGCGCTGGTGACCGAAGCCGCCAAGGCCCGCGCCACCGTCTTCCGCGAATTCGCGCAAGAGTTGGGCGTGCCGGGGCTCGGCATCACCACCGAAGACTTGGCCCGCATGATAACCCCCACGCAATCGGCTCGGATCGAAGACCGTTTCGGCACCGGCTCCCTGTCCGAGGCCGCCGCATTGGCCGCCGCCGGGCCGGGGGCGGTATTGGTTGCCGAACGCGTCGTTTCGGGCGATGCCATGGCCACTGCGGCGATTGCCGAGAGGAAAGGATAGATACCGTGACTGTACATTTCATCGGGGCCGGGCCGGGGGCGGCGGATCTCATCACCCTGCGCGGACGCGACCAGATCGCGGCCTGCCCGGTCTGCCTCTATGCCGGGTCGCTGGTGCCCGAGGCGTTGCTGAGCCACTGCCCCGAAGGGGCGCGGATCGTCAATACCGCACGGCTGTCGCTGGATGACATCATAGAGGAAATCGCCGCCGCCGATGCCGCAGGTCATGACGTGGCGCGCCTGCATTCGGGCGACCTGTCGGTCTGGTCGGCGATGGGCGAACAGCTGCGCCGCCTGCGCGAGATGGGCATCGCCTATGACGTGACGCCGGGGGTGCCATCCTTTGCCGCCGCCGCCGCGGAACTGGGGGCCGAGTTGACCCTGCCGGGCGTGGCGCAATCGGTGATACTGACCCGCACCTCGGGCCGCGCCACGGCGATGCCCGAAGGCGAGACGCTGGCCAATTTCGCCCGCACCGGGGCGACGCTGGCCATCCATCTGTCGGTGCATGTGCTTGATAAAGTCGTCGAAGAACTGACCCCGCATTACGGTGCCGATTGCCCCGTCGCCGTGGTCTGGCGTGCAAGCTGGCCCGATCAGCGCATCGTCAAGGCGACGCTTGCGACCCTGCGCACCGAGGTGGGCGAGGAAATGGCCCGCACCGCGCTGATCCTCGTGGGCCATGCCATCGGGGCCGAGGATTTCGGCGAGAGCCGCCTTTACGCCGCCGATTATGACCGCCGCTTCCGCCCCGTTGGGGCCGAGCCGCGCTTTCCGGAGACCTCCTCATGATCCCGCCCGGCCTGCTTATTTCCGCCCCCGCTTCCGGCACGGGCAAGACGACCTTGATGCTGGGGCTGTTGGCCGCGCTGCGCGCGGAAGGTGTCGCGGTACAGCCGTTCAAAAGCGGCCCTGATTACATCGACCCTGCCTTTCACACGGCGGCCTCGGGCCGGGCGTCTTTCAACCTCGACAGTTGGTCGATGGACCGCGCGCGGATCGAAGGGCTGGTCGGCAATGCCGATGGGGCCGAATTGATCCTCGGCGAGGGGTCGATGGGGCTGTTTGACGGTGTGGCCAAGCCGGGCGCCTGTGGCAATGGCGCGAGCGCCGATGTCGCGGCGCTGATGGGCTGGCCGGTGGTGCTGGTGCTCGACGTATCGGGGGCGGCGCAATCGGTGGCGGCCACGGCGCTTGGCTTTCGCGAGATGCGGCCCGATGTGGAACTGGCGGGCGTGGTGTTGAACCGCGTCGCCTCGCCCCGGCATGAGACGCTGGTGCGCGCGGGGATGGAGGCTGTCGGGATCAAAGTCTTCGGCGCGCTGCCGCGCCGGGTGGAAATCGAAATGCCCGAGCGTCACCTCGGGCTGGTGCAGGCCGGAGAGCAGGAAAACCTGCCCGATCTGTTGGGGCAGGCGGCGGCATTCGTCGCGGCCCATGTTGATGTCACCGCCCTGCGGGCCGCCGCGCGGGGCACGTTGCAGAACCCGCCCGCTCCGGCGCAGATCACCCCGCCCGGGCAGCGCATCGCGCTGGCGCAGGACAACGCTTTCGCCTTTGTCTATCCGCATCTCTTGGCCGGATGGCGCGCGGCGGGGGCAGAGGTTTTGCCCTTCTCCCCGCTCGCCAATGAAGCGCCGGACGACAGTGCCGACTGCTGCTGGCTGCCGGGCGGCTACCCGGAACTTCACGCCGGCAGGCTCGCCGCCGCCGCGCAATTCCGCGACGGGCTGCGCGCCTTTGCCGAGACCCGCCCCGTGCACGGCGAATGCGGGGGCTATATGGCGATGGGCGCGGGTCTCATCGACAAGGAGGGCACCCGGCATGAGATGGCGGGGCTTTTGGGGCTCGAGACCTCTTTCGCCAAGCGCAAGATGCATCTGGGCTACCGTCAGGCCGACCTCAACGCGCCGATCCCCGGCCATTCCGCACGGGCCGAATTGCGTGGGCATGAGTTCCACTATGCCACGATCCTTGCCGAGCCGGACGCCCCGCTGGCGCGGATCACCGATGCCAATGACTTTGAAGTGCCCGAGACCGGCTCGGTCCGCGATTTCGCGGGGGGCGGGCGTGCCACGGGCACCTTCTTTCACATGATCGCGGCGCTGTGATGGGGGGCTTTGTTTCCTTCGTCTCCTCCGGCCCCGGCGATCCGGAGCTCTTGACCGTCAAGGCCGTGGCACGGTTGCAGGCGGCGGATGTCGTGCTCTTCGATGACCTCAGCGCAGGCCCGATTTTGGAGCACGCGCGGCCTGATGCGGACCTGATCGGCGTCGGCAAACGGGCCGGGCGCGCCTCGCCCAAGCAAGACCATGTGAGCCGCGTTCTGGTCGATCATGCGCAAGCCGGGCTGAAGGTCGTGCGGTTGAAATCCGGCGACAGCGGCATGTTCGGACGGCTGGAGGAAGAAATCATCGCACTGCGCGCGGCGGATATCCCTTTCGAGATCGTGCCGGGTGTCACCGCCGCCTCTGCCGCCGCCGCCACCGCAGGCATCCCGCTGACCCGCCGCATGACGGCGCGGCGCGTGCAATTCATCACCGGCGCGGATGTGACGGGCGAATTGCCGCGCGACGTGAACATGGCCGCTCTGGCCGATCCGATGGCGACCACGGTGGTCTATATGGGCAAACGCACTTTTGCCGGCCTCGCCGCGCGCTTGATCGAACACGGGCTGCCCGGCACCACGCCCGCGCTTTTGGCGGAGGCGGTTTCGACCCCGGCGGAGAAGGTGCAACGGTTCACCATTGAGACATTGGCATGCTATCTAGAAACCGTCAGCAGCACCACGCCCGCGCTGATCTTCTACGGGCCTTTGGCCGAGTTCGAGGCGTGAAGGCTTTCGTTTGCACTTCTTGCACCGCCGATGGCGGTTTTCTGGATGTGGTCCGCGCCGAATTGCCTGAGGTGCAGGTCGAGGGCATCGACTGTATGTCGGGCTGTACGCGGGCGCAGACGGTGGCCTTTCGTGCGCCGGGCAAGGTGGCCTATCTGTTTGGAGAGATCACCGAAGCCGACATGGATGATCTGCGCCGTTTCGTGACGCTCTATGCCGCCTCCGCCGATGGGAAATTCCCCGACGCGCGGGTGCTGGGCGGGCTGCGGCTGAAAGCGATTGCGAGGATACCGGGATGAGCGCGTTCGAACTCACTTTGATCGGCATCGGCACCGGCAACCCAGAACATCTGACGCTGCAAGCGATCCGGGCGATGAACGCGCAAGACCTGATCCTGATCCCGCAAAAGGGGGCGGGCAAAGATGATCTGGCGGGGCTGCGGCGCAGCATTTGCGACGAGGTGCTGACCAATAAGGCGGTGCAGATCGTCGGCTTCGATCTACCCGTGCGCGACCCGGCGATTGAGGATTACCGCGCCCGGGTGGACCAGTGGCATGATGCGATTGCGGATGCGTGGCGCGCGGCAATGGCGCAGCATCCGACCGCGCGACGGGTGGCGCTGCTGGTTTGGGGCGACCCGTCGCTTTATGACAGCACCCTGCGCATCGCCGCGCGGCTGGATCCTGCGCCTCGTATGACCGTGATCCCCGGCATCACCTCGCTGCAAGGGTTGACCGCGTCTCATGCGATCCCGCTGAATGAAATTGGCGCGCCCTTCATGGTGACCACCGGGCGGCAGCTGCGCGACCACGGTTGGCCCGAGGGGGTCGATACGCTGGTGATCATGCTCGATGGCGATTGCGCTTTTCAGGCGTTGGACGCGGAAGGCGTGACGATCTGGTGGGGCGCCTATGTCGGCATGGCCGAAGAGATCATCCGCCATGGCCCGCTGGCCGAGGTTGCCGAAGACATCATCGCCACCCGTGCCGCCGCCCGCGCGGCGCATGGCTGGATCATGGACATCTACCTGCTGCGGCGCGGCTGATCCTTAACCGTCGGGATCGACCTTGCCCCGCATCGCTTTGACCTCCCCGCGCACCTTCTTGGCCTTGAGACGGCGCTTTTTCGACCCCAGCGTCGGGCGGGTGGCGATGCGGCGTTTCGGCGGGGTGAGGGCGCGGCGGATCAACTCGGCCAGACGCTCGCGCACCAACTCGCGGTTGCGGGCCTGACTGCGGGTCTCGTCACATTGCAACACCAGCGCACCTTCGGTGGTCCAGCGCCGCCCGGCCAGACGGCGCAGGCGGTTTTTCACCGGTTGCGGCAGGGAGGGCGAGGTGGCGGCTTCGAACCGCAATTCCACCGCCGAGGAGACCTTGTTCACATTCTGCCCGCCGGGGCCGGAGGCACGCATGAAGCTTTCCGTCAGCTCCCAATCCTGAATGGCGATGTCATCGTTGATGTGCAGCATGGGCTCTCCTTGCCCCGCAACATGCCAGCCCGCGCGGTGAGGGTGAAGGGGGAATGCGAAATGGGCCGCCCCTTACGGAGCGGCCCAATCGAATGGTTTCAGGAGGGGGATCGGTTAGACCGACGTCCACCAGGTGGTTGCATTGCCAGGGGCTGCCCTAGCAGGAAACCCCGCTGGCTGTTCCGACACCTCGCTCCAATACCTTTCTTGACACTGGATCACCTCCTTTACATTTGTTGAACTCACCCTGAGCGTTGCACAGGTTTTGAAATTCGCAAAGCGTTTTTTTAGAGGGGCGCGGCGGCAGGGGGTGGCCCCCTGCGCCGGTATCACGCGCGGGCGGTCAGCCGTGCGGTCAGCAGCCGGAAGGGGATCAGCGCGATGAGCGCGATGGCCAGTTTGACCGACCAATCCGCCACGGCGAGCGAGACCCAGAGCGGCGCGAGCGGGCCCGCGCCCAAAAGCGGCAGCGTCTCAGCGGCCCAAGAGACATCGGTGGCGGGGTGGATGAACGACAGGCCGGCCGAAAAGGCGATGGAGAAAAACAGCGCTGTGTCGATCGCGCTGCTGATCAAGGTGCTGACCAAGGGCGCGCGCCACCATGCGCCATCGCGGAAACGGTTAAAGATCGTCACGTCCAACAGCTGCGCCACGAGGAAGGCGGTGCCCGAAGCCACGGCGATGCGGATCGTCACCAGCGGGCCGAACTCGCCCATGATCTGCGTCCCAATGAGCGAGCAGATCAGGCCCACGACAAAGCCCACCAACACGACCCGGCGCGCGGCGGAGGCACCGTAGAGACGGTTCATCACATCGGTGACGAGGAAGGCCAGCGGATAGGTGAAAGCCCCCCAGGTCAGCCATTGGCCAAAGAGAAACTGAACAAGGATATTCGAGGCCACGACGATGGCGGCCATGGCAAGGATGCCGGGAAGATAGGTGCGTGTCATATGTGAACCGTTTTGTGCAAGGGTGCGGCGACTTGGCCTGCGGGGATCGCAGACCGGACGGCTTTAGCCCTCGGAACCCGGTTTGGCAAGGATCAGCTCGACCACCTCATTGCGCTGCATGACGAAGAAGTTGTCGTCCGACAGCAGGGTCAGCCGGGTTTGCCCCGCCGCATCCTGCCACGTGCTGAGCGCTTCGAGGTTGTCATACTGACCGGGGCCAGAGGTCAGCAGTGTCTCTTCGCCAAGCGCAGGCGCGGTGAGGTTAAAGCTGCGGATGCGGCTGCGAAACCCCAGCGGCGTGATCGTCCGCTCCAGCAGATAAAGGGTGCCGTCCTCGGCAAAATCGGCATCCACCGGCAGGAACGGCCCCCGGCGCGGGATCTCTGCGGTGATCGACCAACTGTTGCCGTCAAAGGCATAGAGCGGGAAATCACCCGAGGCCGGGCCGCCGCCTTCGGGGATCGCAAAGAGCCGCCCATCGGGGTGGGCGGCCAAAGTCTCCATCCCCGCGTTCGGCTCGAACTTGGCGAAGTCGTCATGTCTGGGCAGCGGGGTGGTGACGCCGCTCTCGGGCGACAGCCGCGCGACATGGTGGTCGTGTTCGAATGAGACGTAGAGTCGCCCGCTGCCGTCACGCGCCAGCGCTTCGGCGTCGCGCATCTTGTCGCGCAGGGGCTTGCCATTGGCATCTTTGAGCGGCGCATCCTCCTCAATCTCAAGCGACACCAGACGGCCCGCCTCGCGCAGCATGCGCGCTTGCACGACGCGGCCCCGGTCCGACACCGCCGTGAGGCGGGTGCCATCGGCATTCACCTCGACCCCGGAAAAGCCGCCGAACCACGGCGCCGGATGGCGCCATGTCAGCACGCTGTCCACCTGCACCACCGGCCCTGTCTGCGCGGCGGGGGCCACGCAGGCGATGAGCAGGAAGAACGGGAGGCAGGCGCGGATCAGTTTGCGTTCAAAACGGCGTTGCATTGGGCAGGCAGGTCCGCAAGCAGGATGTCGCGCTTGGGCTTGGGTTTCGTTTTGGGTGCGCTCGGGTCGGGCTTTGGCGGGTTCAGGATATTGGCCTGCCACTGCCGCGCATCGGCGCAGCCATCACCGGGCGGGGGCGGGGCCTGATCCACACAGCCACGCGCACCCTTGGGGCAGCTGATGCGGATGTGGAAATGGTAGTGATGCCCGTACCAAGGCCGGATTTTGCGCAGATAGCTGCGGTCGCCTTTCTCATCGGCGCACATCTGCACTTTTGCGCCGGGGAAAACAAAGATGCGCGCGGTGCGGGGGTCTTGGGCCGCGGCCTTGATCACCTCGTGATGCGCAGGTGTCCAAGAGGAATTCACATAGGCCCCGCTCGCCCGGCGCATGGAGATCGACGAGATGTTCTCGCGCTGCGCCCGGCTGAGGTTCAGGGACTTCGGCGGCAGCATCCAGATGTCGGCATCAAGCCCGATCTGGTGGCTGGCGTGACCGGTCAGCATCGGCCCGCCGCGCGGCTGGCTCATATCGCCGACATAGACGCCTTCCCAACCGGGCTGCTGCGCGGCCTTGCGGCTGAGCTTTTTAACCATGTCGATCATCTCGGGATGGGCCCAGTTGCGGTTACGCGACAGGCGCATGGCCTGCCATGTCGGTCCTGTCTCGGGCAATTGCTCGGCCCCGGCAAGGCAGCCTTTGGAATAGCTGCCGAAAGCCGCCGGAGACTGCGCGGAGGCAAAGCTCTTGGCCCCGAAAAGCCGCTTGGCCTCGACCGTGCTCAATGCGCCGCCCGAAGAGCCGATGGTCGGCAGGGCGACCTTCTCACCGCTGATGTCGGTCTCGGTCCGACCGCCCCCGCAAGAGGCAAGCGCAAAGGCCAGCGCCACGGAGGTGAGGGTGCGAAGCAGCTTCATGTGGCGAAATCTCCCTTGGGTTTGACCCAAGCTAACAGGATCAAACCGACGATGAAAAGCCCCACGACGGGGGTGATGCCCAGCCGTTGGCTGCCGGTGAGGTCGCTGGTCAGGGCAATCAGTGCCGGTGCGAGAAAGGAGGTGGCCTTGCCCGAGAGGGCGTAGAGGCCAAACGCCTCGGTCATCCGATCGGGGTTTCCCTGCCGGGTCAGCATGTTACGCGATGACGCTTGGAGCGCCCCGCCCGCCGCGCCGATAGAGGCACCGGCGACGTAGAAGAGGATATCGGACAGGGCGGAGCCTTCGGGCAAAGAAACGCCCATGACGGAATTCGGCCCCAGAGAGATGATCAGGCAGGCGGTGGCGATGAGGATGACGCAACAGGCCACGATCACCGGCATCGGGCCGATGCGCCGGTCGATCCGCCCGCCCAGCACGCAGAACACCGCGCCCGAGATGGCCGCGAGGATGCCGAAGATGCCGATCTCTTGGATCGACCAATCCAGCACCCCAAGCGCATAGACCCCGCCAAAGGTGTACATCCCGTTCAGCGCGTCGCGGTAGAACATCGACGAGCCGAGATAGGCCAGCAGAGACGGGTGCTTTGGCAAGCCCCGCAGGGTGCGCGCCAAATCCGCAAGACCCGCGCCCACGCGATACCGCACCGCGCCGGGTTTCGGCCTGTCGCGCACATAGAGGAAGAAGGGGATCATAAAAACCGCGTACCAGATGGCCGTCAGCGGCCCGACGATGCGGGTGTCGGCCTTTGTCGCCGGGTCCAGCCCGAAAAGCGGCGTCAGCCCCGCCATGGTGCGCCCATTCGCGCCGCTTTGAAACAGGGCGATCATCGCGATCAGCGCCAGCACCCCGCCCGCATAGCCAAAGGCCCAGCCATCGCCGGAAATGCGCCCCCGCTCATCCGCGTCGGGGTGCAGCTCGGGCAGGTAGGCATTGGTAAAGATCGTTGCGAACTCCATCCCGACCAAGCCGATGCCGAAAAAGAACAGCGCCCAAAGCAGAGAGAAATCCGCCGGGGCCGTCCACCACAGCGCGCCCGCGCCGACCACATACATGGCCGAGAAGAGCCTGATCCAAGGCATCCGCCGCCCCGAGGAATCCGCCACCGCGCCCAAGATCGGCGCCAGCACCGCAATCGCGACGCCCGCCAATGCCAGACCATAGCCCCAGTATGCCTGCGCTTGGGCTTTGGCGGCGCCAAGCTCCATCCCGCCCTCGACCAGTGCATTGGTCGCGGTCTGAGCAAAGTAGGGGCCGAAGATGAAAGTCAGAAGCAGGGTGTTGTAAGGCTGGCTGGCCCAGTCAAAGAAATACCATCCCCAGATGCGCTTGCGCCCGCCTGTCTGTGCCATGTTGCGCCCTTTCGCGGCCTGCCCTTTTTCAAGTTAGAGCAGGGCAGGGCGCAAGGCGCAAGCGTCAGTAAGGGCAGGGGGTGAGGCAGAGGAGGGCGGTCGGCTCAGGCCGAAAGCGGCCCTGCCGCATCCGGGGTCGGGGCCGCGTCCTGCATCGGCGGCCAGGGGCGGTGCGCATCAGCGCGGATCCATTCGGCCACCCAGCCCGGCACCTCAGGCGAAGCTTGCTGCCGTCCCATTGCCTGCAAGACCTTTTCCGGCGGGATCAGCCCGTTACGATCGGTCACGGCGGAACGGTAGAGCACATGGCTCGCGCATTCGCCGTTCTTCTTCCACATGGATTGCTCAAGATAGATGAACTTGTCGTCCCAACACAGGGTCCGGCTGCGCATCTCGAATTTCTCGAACATGCGGATGCGGCGGCGGAACCGCGTGCTGGAGCCCGCGATGGTGATCGCCCATTTGTTCTGCCGCAGCAGCGTGATCAGCCCGGCCCGCTGCGCCATGGCGGTGCGGCCCAGATCATAGAGCGACAGCGCCCGCCCGTTGTTCAACTCCATCCAGATATCGAGGTCATGCGGCCAGCAGATGTGATGGCTGACATGGGTGTCGGTCAGATTGTCCAGCGGCGCCTGCCGCGCGGCGACGATGACGTCTTTGGCCATGCGGATGATCGGGAACATGAGGCTTTCCTTTGTCGTGACGCCGCGGATCTGCGGCGGAAGCGCTGCGCGGTCAAGCATATACGTCGCGGCACTCTTGCCCTTTGAGGGCGGGGCGCTTAACTGTCTTGCGTCAAACCAAGGGGATATTCCATGACGTCGCTGTTCCAGATCCTGATGCTGCTTTTGAACATCGTTTGGTTCATCGTCATCGCCCATGTCATCATGTCTTGGTTGATCAACTTTCAGGTGCTGAACCTGCGCCAACCGCTGGTGGCGCAGATCTGGGACGGGCTGAACCGCATTCTTGAGCCGGTCTATAGCCGCGTGCGCAATGTGATTCCGCCGATGGGCGGTCTGGACCTCGCCCCCCTGATCGTGCTGATCGCCGTTGCCATGGCGCGGATCGTGCTGACCAACAACGCAGCGGCCTTCTACTGACCCGTGCCCCGGCCCGCCCGCGCGCCGATGTCGCGGGCATCTGGCCTTGTTCACGCTTTGTTAGTGTGGGAGTCTGCATAAAAAGAGCAGACAATCTTACAGGTTCTCCATGACAGGCGCTGCCACGCTTCTTCGTGATGTATTCGGTTTCGACGGGTTCCGCCCCGGCCAGCAAGAGATTGTTGAGGCCGTGACCGAAGGCGAGAACGTGCTGGCCATCATGCCCACGGGCGGCGGCAAATCCCTGTGTTTCCAATTGCCTGCCCTGATGCGCGAGGGGGTGACGGTGGTCATCTCGCCGTTGATTGCCCTGATGCGCGATCAGGTCCGCAGCCTGCAAGAAGCAGGCGTCGCGGCAGGGGCGCTCACCTCGGGCAACACGCCTGAAGAGACCGATGCGGTTTGGGAGGCCTTGGAGGCAGGCACGCTCAAATTGCTCTATATGGCGCCGGAACGGCTGGCGGCGGGCTCGGCCATGGGGATGCTGCGGCGCGTCGGCGTCAATCTCATCGCCGTGGATGAGGCGCATTGTGTCAGCCAATGGGGCCATGATTTCCGCCCCGACTACCTGCGCATCGGTGAATTGCGCCGCACGCTCGACGTGCCACTGGCGGCCTTCACCGCCACGGCGGATGCCGAGACTCAGGCCGAGATTGTCGAGAAGCTCTTCGACGGCACCCCGCCGCGCGCCTTCCTGCGCGGGTTTGACCGGCCCAACATTCACCTCGCCTTCGCCGCAAAGAACAAGCCGCGCGACCAGATCCTTGCCTTCGCCGGGGCGCGGCGCGGCCAGTCGGGCATCGTCTATTGCGGCACCCGCGCCAAGACCGAAGGGCTGGCCAAGGCGCTGCGCGATCAGGGGCAGGAGGCGCTGCATTACCACGGCGGGATGGAGGCCGAGGACCGCCGCATCGCCGAGCGCCGCTTCCAGCAAGAGGACGGGCTGATCGTCTGCGCCACCGTGGCCTTTGGCATGGGCGTGGACAAGCCCGACATTCGCTGGGTCGCCCATGCCGATCTGCCCAAGTCGATCGAGGCCTATTACCAAGAGATCGGCCGCGCCGGGCGCGACGGTGCCCCGGCCGAGACGCTGACGCTTTTTGGCCCCGACGACATCCGCCTGCGCCGCGCCCAGATCGACGAAGGCCTTGCCCCGCCCGAACGCCGCGCTGCCGACCACGGGCGGCTGAACGCGCTCTTGGGTCTGGCCGAAGCGCTGGAGTGTCGTCGCAAAACCCTTCTGGGATATTTCGACGAGACCGAAGTCACCTGCGGACGCTGCGACCTTTGCGATAGTCCGGCGGAGGTGTTCGACGGCACCACGGCCGTGCGGAAGGCGCTTTCAGCCATGCTGCGCACGGAGGAGTGGTTCGGCGCGGGCCATCTCATAGACATCCTCTTGGGCAATGAGACCGAGAAGGTCCGCCAGCGCGGCCACCAATCGCTGCCGACCTACGGCGTGGGCGGGGAATACAGCCGCAACGAATGGCAGGCGGTGTTCCGGCAGATGATGGGCCATGACCTCGTGCGCCCGGATGCCGAGCGTCACGGCGCGCTGCGCATGACCGACGCCGCCCTGCCGATCCTGCGCGGGGAGGCCAGCATCAACCTGCGCCGCGATACGATCAAGGCGGCGGGCGCGAACCGGCGACCTGCGGTCAAGGCCATGGTCAGCGACGAGGATGCGCCGCTCCTCTCGGCGCTCAAGGCCAAGCGCCGCGCACTAGCCGAGGCGGCGCGCGTGCCCGCCTATATCATCTTCACCGACCGGACATTGATCGAGATGGCCGAGGCGCGCCCGCAAAACCTCGACGCCATGGCGCGGATCGGCGGCGTGGGGGCCAAGAAGCTGGAAAATTACGGTGCGGCCTTCCTCGAAGTCATCAACGGCGAGGCGCAGCCGATGCACAAGGCGCGGCGCAAGCTGGCGGGGCGCGAGGCGGGCAATGTCTATGATCAGCTTTTGCAGGTGCAGGCCGATCTGGCCCGCGGCGCGCAGGGCACCGAAAAGCCGCTAAGCTGTTCTGCCGCGATGCTGGCAAAGGTGGCGCAACTGCGCAGCGCCGACCCTTCGGCCATCGAACGATTGCTCGGCGACAAACGCGCCGAACGCTTTGGCCCCGCTTTTCTGGACGTTCTGCGCGACGCGGGCTAGATCACCCCGAAACGCCCCAAGGAGACTGCCATGCTCGTCGTTATTTCCCCTGCCAAACGCCTTGATTGGGCCGCGCGCGATGTCGCCGTCACCCAGCCTGATTTTCAGGAAGACGCCGTGCGGCTGGCGACGACCGCGCGCAATCTCAGCTTGGGCGATCTCAAAAGCCTGATGGGGCTGAGCGACGATCTGGCGCGGCTCAACCGTGACCGCTTTCAGGCGTTTGAGGCGGAACCCACAGCCGAGGTCACCCGCCCCGCCGCGCTGGCCTTTGCGGGCGATACCTATCAGGGGTTGGAGGCCGCGAGCCTTGATGCCGATGAGATGACCTTTGCCCAAGATCACCTGCGCATCCTGTCGGGCCTTTACGGCGTGCTGCGCCCGCTCGACGCGATCCAAGCCTACCGGCTGGAGATGGGCAGCAAGCTGAAAACCCGCCGGGGCGGCAACCTTTATGACTATTGGCGTGACAGCCTGTCAAAGGCGCTGAATGCCCAGGCCGAAGCCACCGGCAGCGATGTTCTGGTGAACTGCGCCAGTCAGGAATACTTTGGCGCGGTGGACCTCAAGGCGTTGAAGCTGCGGGTGATCACCCCGCAGTTCATGGAGGACAAGGGCGACGGCAAAGGGCCGAAGATCGTCAGCTTCTTCGCCAAGAAAGCCCGCGGTGCCATGGCCCGCTACATCGTGCAGCACCGGGTGAACGACCCGGAAGGCTTGCAGGATTTCGACAGCGGCGGCTATGCCTATCAGTCCGATGCCTCGACGCCCGAGCGTCCGGTCTTTGTCCGGCCCTACCCGTCGAACTGACCCACAGGCGGGGGGCGATGCGCGCCTTCCCGCCGTGCGCCACCCGCCGGGCGATTGCCGCGCTTGGCGAAGGGGCGTAGACCTAGCGCCATGAAATACCCGCTCGTCACCGCCGCTGTCATCGCCTGCGCCACGCCGCTTGGCGCGCATCCGCATATCTTCGTCGATACCGGGTTCGAAGTGATCGTCGATGCCGAGGGGCGGTTGACCCATCTGCGGATCACATGGGCCTATGACGAATTCTACTCTCTCTTGGTGACCGAGGATCGCGGCCTCGACCCCGATTACGATGGCGTGTTGACGCAGGCGGAAGTCGCCTCTCTCAACGGGTTCGACATGCAGTGGATCGAAGGGTTCAACGGCGATACGGTCTTGCTGGAGGGGGGCGAAGAGGTCGCGCTCTCGGGTCCGCAAGACGTGGAAACCCGCTTTGCCGAAGGCCGCATCATCACCAGCCATCTGCGCGCGGTCGAAGGCCCGGCGCCGGATGCCGATGGACTGGTCATCAAACCCTATGATCCGACCTATTACACCGCCTATGAAGTGACCCAGAAAGTGACCATCCAAGGCAGCGATGCCTGCCGCGCGCGGGTCAAGATGCCGGATATGAATGCCGATCTGCGCGCCCTTCAACAGGACTTGAGCGCGTTGGACGCGAATACCGATCCAAGCGATGTGGGTCTGCCGGAGATCGGCGAAGCCTTGGCCAATGAAGTGGTGATCACATGCGACGCATCATAGCGCTGGCGGCATTGGCGACCCTTTTGGCGCTGGCGGCGCTGTGGTGGTCGGGCGGGTTCAACGCCCTTGCCCATTGGGCCGCGGGGCAGCAGCGCGGATTTCAAAACAGCATCGCCAACGGGCTGCGCGCCACGCGGGGCGGCGATACGGCGGCGTTCTGGACGGTGCTTCTGGCGTCTTTTGCCTATGGCGTCGTCCATGCGGCAGGGCCGGGGCACGGCAAGATCGTGATCGGCGGCTACGGGCTGGCGCGGGCGGTGCCTGTGCTGCGGCTCTCGCTGATCGCGCTCGCGGCGTCCTTGGGCCAAGCGGTGACCGCCGTGGTCTTGGTCTATGCGGGGATCCTCCTCTTGGGTCTTGGGCGGGAGGCGCTGGTCGGCGTGACCGAAGACATCATGGCCCCGGCAAGCTATGGCGCGATTGCCCTCATCGGGCTTTGGCTGATCTGGCGCGGGCTGCGCCATGCGCGGCAGGACAGATCGGCGCATTCCGGTGAAGTATGCAGCCATTGCGGCCATGCCCATGGGCCCAGTCTGGCGCAGGTTCAGCGCGCGGGCAGGCTGCGCGACGCGCTGCTTTTGATCGGTGGGATCGCCATACGGCCCTGCACCGGCGCGCTTTTCGTGTTGGTGATCACTTGGCATATGGGGATCGGCGGGGTCGGCATCTTGGGGGCCTTTGCCATGGCGCTCGGCACCGGCTTGATCACCATCGCCACCGGCTTGGCAGCCACGGGTCTGCGCGCCGGGGTCTTGGGCGGCCTCGCCGGATCGCCGAGGCTGGCCCAAGCCGCAGCGGTGGCCGAGTTGACGGCGGGGCTGGTCGTGGTGACGCTGGCGGGCGGCTTGCTGCTGCGGGCGCTTTAGCGGCGGCCCTCGCGCAGCCATGCGGCAATGATGAAGAGCGCCGAAAGCAAGAGCACCAGCCACCCCGGCAGCAGCGGCGTTTGCCGCACATCGCGCGTCTCGTAAGCGCCGCGCGGGGTCAGACCCAGCCAGCCGCGCCCGGCGGCAGGGCGGCCAAGGCGCACGTCGCGCAGACGGGGGAGCCCATCCTCCACCCGTGCCACCCCACCGCGCAGGCTGTCGATTGCCGGGCGCAGGGCCGCATCGCTGGCGATGGTCTCGACAAACTCGCGCGGGGCGGCGGGGCCGAGGCCGATGACGGTGACCTCTTCGCCGTTCTCCAGCCGGTAGAGGCCGATCTCTTCGCCGGTATATTCCGCTTCGAACCGGCCCGGCCCGGCGGAGGTGAGGGGCAGTTCAGTCGTGCTGCCATCGGGGGCGGTGATCGTGACGGGGGGCACGGTCTCGTCCAAGGTGCGGCGGGTGATGCGCATGGTCCGGCCTTGGGCAGAGGCCATCAGCGCCTCTTCCTCAAGCTCGGGTTCCTTCATCATCCAATGGGCCAGACGGCGCAGCAATTCCAACTGCGGGCCGCCGCCCTCATAGCCGCGGTTCCACAGCCAAGCGTGGTCAGAGGCGAGCAGCGCCACGCGCCCCTCATCCACGCGGTCCAGCACCAGAAGCGGGCGGTCGTCCGCCCCGGTCATCACCACGTCGCCGCTGTCAGCGGTCACGTCGATCTGCCGCAGCCAGCGGCCCCAGTCGCCCTTGCCGGGCAGGTCTGAGGTGACGGGATGGCGCTGGCCGATGTCGGTGACGACCGGGGGGAAGGCTTCCTCCAACACCCGCGCGGTGGGGGTGGCGGGCAGCACCGTGCCGAGCGGCGACCGGTAGAGACTGTCGGCACTGGCAAAATCCGGCCCGGCGGCGACCAGCACCGCACCGCCCTTGCGCACATATTGCGCCACATTGTCGAGGTAGAGCGCAGGCAGGATGCCGCGCCGTTGGTAGCGGTCAAAGATGATGAGATCGAAGTCGTCGATCTTTTCCATGAACAATTCGCGCGTCGGGAAGGCGATGAGCGACAGCTCGTTCACCGGCACCCCATCCTGTTTGTCGGGCGGGCGCAGAATGGTGAAATGCACCAGATCGACCGCGCTGTCGGACTTCAGCAGGTTGCGCCACGTGCGCCCGCCGGGATGCGGCTCGCCTGAGACCAAGAGCACGCTGAGCCGGTCGCGCACGCCGTTCATCTGGATCAGCGCCGCATTGTTGCGGTCGGTCAACTCCCCCTCGGCTTCGGGCAGGGAGAAGCGGATCACGTTGCGCCCGCCGTGGGGCAGGGCCACGGGCAGTTCAAGGTCTTGGCCAATCGGCACGTTGAAGCTTTGCGGTTCTTCCCCGTCGACAGAGATATCAAGCTGGGTCAGCCCGCCGCCCTCGGGCGCGGCGCCCAGATCGTCGATGCGCAGGGTCAGGGTCACCGGCTCTCCGATGATGGCAAAGGCCGGGGCGTTGCGCACGGTCAGGCGGCGGTCCCAATCCTCAGCCCGACCGGTTTGCAGCAGATGCAGCGGCGCGGGCAGGTCGAGCGGCAGATCGGCGTCATGCACCCGGCCATCGCTGAGCGCCAGAATGCCCGCGATCCGCGCGCGTGGCTCTTCGGCCAGCGCATCGGCCAGCGTGGTCATCAGCCGGGTGCCGGCATCCTCGGCCCCATCGGGGACGGTGATCCGGCGCAACTCGGTATTGGGGCGGGCGGCGATGCGGGCAGAGAGCGCCTCTGCCGCCGCGTCGGTCTGCGCGGCGCGGTCGGAGAGCCGCTGGCTGGCGCTTTCGTCTTCCAAAAGCAACACGATGTCCGACAGCGGCGCGCGGTCTTCGGTCTGGTAGGATGGCCCGGCGAGCGCGGCCAGAACCACCGCCGCCGCCAAGCCCCGCAGGGCCCAGCCCGACAGGCCGCGCCACAGCGCCAGCAGAAGGCCGAGCGCGGCCAGCACCGCAAGGCCGATCAGCAGCGGCAGGGGGATCAGCGGGTCGAAAAGCACGGTTCCGGTCATTGGCCCAACCTGTCTAGCAGCGCAGGCACATGGACCTGATCGGATTTGTAGTTGCCGGTCAGCACATGCATGACAAGGTTCACGCCAAAGCGATAGGCCAGTTCACGCTGCCGCTCTCCGGCAAAGCCGCGCCCGATGGGCAAGAGCGGCGCGCCATCGCGGCGCACAGCCCAAGCCGCAGCCCAGTCGTTGCCCCCGATCACCACCGGCGTCACCCCGTCATTGAGGTTGCGAAAGGGCATCCCCTCAATCCGTTCGGCATCGGGCGGCGCGGCCTCGACCCAGACATCGCGGCTGCTGTAGCGACCGGGGTAGTCTTGCAACAGATAGAAGGTGCGCGTCAGCACATGGTCGCCGGGCAACGGCTCCAGCGGCGGAATGTCGAGCGGTGCGGCCAGTTCCTGCAACTTGCGCCCATTCGGGCTGGCGGCACCGTAGCTGGCGATATCCGCGTCCCGCGTATCGAACAGGATCAGCCCGCCCGAGCGGAGGTAGTCGTTCAGCTTGCCATAAGCCTCGGACGAAGGCTGCGGTTGGTCGGAGGTCACCGGCCAATAGAGGATCGGAAAGAAGGCCAGTTCGTCCTGCTCAAGATCAACGCCGGTGGGCAGGTCAGGCTCCACCGTGGTGCGGAAATAAAGCGTGTCCGACAGGCCGATCAGCCCGGCGCGGGCGATCTCGTCAACGTCGCTGTTGCCGGTCAGCACATGGGCCAAAGTCACCTCAGAGGCCGAGCGTATGGCAAAGTTTTCGGGGTCATTCTCCTGCGCGTCGCCCATCTGCGGGGCGATGGCCAGCCCCAAAGCCAGCGCCAAGCTGCCGGCGGAGCGGCGCAGCAGCAGCCCCGAAAGGGCGAGGGAAGCCAGTACATCGGCCACCAACAGCAGGATAGCGAGGCTCAGAAGCGCCCCGGCGAGTGGTTGTTCTGGTGGCAGAGCGAGACCGCGCAGTGGCACATCGGCGGGCCATGTGGCGGGGGTAAGGGCAGTCTCGGTGGTCAGCACATTGCGCGCAAGCCGCCGATCTTCGGCGCCGTAGATGCCGGGCGGCAGGGCGGGGCCTGCGGGGGCCGAGATCAGGTCAGGCCCCGCGACTCCGGGCAGATTGCCCGCGTCCGACAGGCTGCCGAAACCGTCCATCACCCGCAACGGGGTCCATGTGGTGCCCTCAAGGCTCTCGGCTTCGGGGGCGCTGGCGCCAGAGGAAACGGCCAGCCGTTCCATCATCTGCACGAAAAGACCCGAGAGCGGCAGGGTCGACCATTCCGCCGTGGCGGTGACGTGGAACAGCACAATCTGCCCCTGACTCACCGCTTTGCGCGTGACCAGCGGGGTGCCATCGCTCAGCGACGCAATCACCCGGTCGGTTAGTGTCGGGTCCGGCTGCGCCACGACCTGCGCCGAAACGGTCACGTCCTCCGGCACAGTCAGGCCAAAGAAGGGCGACCCGTTGCGGAAGGGGGCCAGCGCCTTGGGCTCCCCCCAAGACATCGCGCCGCCGACACTGCGGCCCCCGGCCCGCAGGCGCACGGGCATCAGCGGGTCTTCGTCGATGCGACTGACATCGCTCGCCGCCACGCGCGGCCCGGCGAAACGGATGAGCATGCCGCCCGCGTCGATCCACTCTTGCAGCGGCTCGGCCTCGGCGGGGGCGAGGGTGGCCACATCCGCAAGCACGATCACATCGGGGTTCGCGGGCAGCACCTCGGTCAGGGTGCCGTCGATCAGATCAGCACTCGGGGCCAGCGCCTGTTCGATGTAATGCAGCGGTGAGAGCAGTTGCAGCCCCTCCTGCGCCCCGCGCCCCCGGATCAGCGCGACTTCGCGGCGGCGCAGCCCGTCATCGACCAAGGTGCGCGCCCCGGCGGAGCGCTGGCCAGCGATGTCGAAAGAGGTGAGCCGCGCGCGCATTTCGGCAGGCAGCGAAAGGGAGGTGCTGGCCTCGGTCGCGCCCGCCTCGAATGTCGCATTGGCGGTGGCGAGCACGCGGGCGTTGCCCGCCGGATCGCGGCCATGGGCCTGCACCACCGCCGCGCGTTCCGGCCCGGGCGCGGCGCGGCGCAGGGTCAGGTCGATCGCGCCATCTTGGTAGATTGCGGGCGCGATGCCGACGACATTGCCCGCAGATTGATGCACCTCGACCGCGCCTTTGGATTGCAGCGCGGCAAGCAACTCATCGCGGCCCGAATAGTCCAACCCGTCGCTGAACCACAGGGTGTCGAAGGCGGGCAGGGCCGTCATGATCTCGGTCGCGCGGGTCAGCTCTGCCGGGGCCGGTTGCCACGGTGCGGGGGTGAACCCGGCCAGACGGCTGCGCCACGCATCGGCGGATTGGAAGGTCGGCACCTGCGGGTCGGTGAGGCTGAGGATGCCCACCGTCCGCTCGGCCCGTCCGGCGCGGGTGAGTTGCGCGTCAACGGCGGCCATCTGTCGGTCCCAGCCGCTGGCCCCGGCCCATGAGCCGTCCAGCAGGATCAGCAAGGGGCCGCTGCCCTCTTCCGCCTCGGCCTGCGGGTTCAGCACCGGCCCGGCAAGGCCAATGATGATCGCGACCACGGCCAGCATCCGCAGCAAAAGCAGCCACCACGGGGTGCGGTCGCTGGTGCTGTCGTCATCCGCCAACCCCAAGAGCAGCGCCACACCGGGAAAACGGCGGCGAACTGGCGCGGGCGGCACGGCCCGCAGGATCAGCCAAAGGATCGGCAGCGCCAGCAGGGCCAGCAGCAGCCAAGGCGCGGTGAAACCGATGCCGCCGAAAACGCTCATGCCGCACTCCCCTGCCGCGCGTCCAAGGCGCCATAGAGCCACAGCAGCGCCGACTGCGCCGTGGCATCGGTGTGGTGCAGCCCGTAACGCCAGCCGGTCCGGGCGCAGAGTTGCTGCAAGGCGTCTTTGCGCGCCGCCAGCCGATCGAGATAGCGGTCGCGCAGGTCATTCGCCTTGAGCGTCTCATGGCGCAGGCTGCCGCCGACGCTTTCGAAAATGGTACGGCCCGCGAAGGGGAAGGCTTCCTCCGCCGGGTCCAACAGGTGATAAAGCACGCCACGCACGCCACGGTCGGCGGCCTTGGTCAGCGCGGTCTGTACCGGGTCGAGATCGCCCATGAAATCCGAGATGAAGACCGCCCGCGCATGAGGGATCATGCCGCGATGTTCGGGCGGGGCGTAGTCTTGGCCATCGTCTTGGCAGAGCAATTCGGCCAGTCGCAGCACCTGCGGATTGCCGCGCCGTGGGGGCAGGGCGGTGCCGGTCAGGCCCACACGCTCCCCCCCGCGCAGCAGCAAGATCGCCAGCGCGAGGCCCAGAAGGCGGGCGCGGTCGGCCTTGTCGGGCAACGCCTTGTCCGAGGCAAAGCGCATCGAGGCCCCCTGATCAACCCAGAGCATGACGGACTGCGCAATCTGCCACTCGCGTTCGCGCACGAACTCCTGATCGCCACGGGCCGAGCGGCGGTGGTCGACCATGCGGCGGCTGTCGCCGATCTGTGCCGGGCGGTATTGCCAGAAATCATCCCCCGTCCCCGCGCGGCGGCGGCCATGGGCACCGGGCAGAACGGCACCGGCCAAATGCTCGGCCCGCGCCAGCAGGGCGGGCAGCCGGGCCGCTTCGCCCTCGGCGCTGGCTCTGAGGGACAGGGGGCTATGGGTCACGCGGCGGCCTTTTTCCCGATCAATTGACCGGCGGTGGCGTCGATCAGCCCTTGCAGGCTTTCGCCCCTTGCGCGCGCGGCAAAGTTCAGCGCCATCCGGTGGCTCAGCACCGGGCGGGCCATGGCGAGCACATCTTCGGCGGAGGGGGCCAACCGCCCCTCCAGCAGCGCACGGGCGCGCACGGTCAGCATCAGCGCCTGCGCGGCACGGGGGCCGGGGCCCCAAGCGACGCTGTCGCGCACGGGCTGGGTGGCCTCAGGCTCATCGGGGCGGAAGGCGCGGACAAGATCGAGGATCAGCTCCACCACGCTGTCGCCCACGGGCATCCGGCGCAGCAGGGTCTGGGCAGAGAGAAGCTCTTCGGTGGTGAAGACCGGGCGCACGGTGCCCTCTTCGACGCCGGTGGTTGCGAGGAGAATGTCCCGCTCCGTCGCGCGGTCGGGGTAGGCCACGTCGATCTGCACGAGGAAACGGTCAAGCTGCGCTTCGGGCAGGGGGTAGGTGCCTTCTTGCTCAATCGGGTTTTGCGTGGCGAGGACATGGAAGGGCTGGCCAAGCGCGCGGTCCTGCCCCGCGACGGTCACAGTCTTCTCCTGCATCGCCTGCAACAGCGCGGATTGCGTGCGCGGGCTGGCGCGGTTGATCTCATCGGCCATCAGAAGCTGGCAAAAGATCGGCCCTTCGACAAAGCGAAAGGCGCGGCTGCCATCAGGCGCGGTGTCGAGCACTTCGGAGCCCAAGATGTCAGCGGGCATCAGATCGGGGGTGAATTGCACGCGGTTGCCGTGCAGGCCCATGACCGTGCTCAATGTCTCAACCAGCCGGGTCTTGCCCAAGCCCGGCAGGCCGATCAGCAGGCCGTGCCCACCACAGAGCAGCGCTGTCAACGCAAGGTCGACGACCTGCTCTTGCCCGACGAAACGCCCGGTGATCGACTGTTTCGCCGCGGCGAGCTTTTCGGTCAGCGCTTCGATTTGCGCGATCAGATCATCCGCTTCGGCCATGACATTTCTTTCCCCGGAGTTATATCTTTCAGGTGTAAGTGTATCGCGACCAAAGGGAATGGCAAAACCAATGAGCGGACAAAATACCGTGACACCCACGGCAGACAGTTTGATCGAAGCCGCCAAGGCCGCAAAAGCGCGCGGAACCCCGCCGCTTGAGAAGTGGAACCCGGAATTTTGCGGCGATCTGGACATGCAGATCAAACGCGACGGGACGTGGTTCTATCAAGGCACACCCATTGGCCGGATCGAAATGGTCAAATTGTTCGCATCGATTCTCTGGCGCGAAGGGGATGATTATTTCCTCAAAACCCCGGTGGAGAAGGTGGGCATTACCGTCGAAGATGCACCATTCGTCGCCGTGGATTTCGAGGCCGATGGCACAGGCGCGGCGCAGCAGTTGCGGTTTTTGACCAATCTGGGCGATGTGGCCGAGGCGGGGGCAGCCCATCCGATCCGCGTGGTCCGCGATGAAGAGACGGGCGAACCTGCGCCCTATGTGCTGGTGCGCCGCAATCTGGAGGCGCTGATCGACCGCAAGAGCTTTTACCGTCTGGTCGATCTGGGCCAGCACCGCGATGGCTGGTTTGGTGTCTGGTCGGGGGGCGAATTCTTTGGCATCATTCCGTCGGAAGACCTGCCGTAAGCGCACCGAAAGACCCGAATGCCGATTACCCCCGCCGCCAATCTGTCGCTGCTCTGGTCCGAGCTGCCCTATCTGGACCGGTTCGACGCGGCGGCCGAGGCGGGGTTTGGCGCGGTCGAGGTGTTGTTTCCCTATGACGTCCCCGCGAAAGAAACGCAGCGCGCTTTGCTGCGCAACGGGCTTTCGCTTGCCCTGATCAACGCGCCGCCGCCGAATTACACGGGCGGTCCGCCCGGTTTCGCCGCCCTGCCGGGAGGCGAGGCGCGTTTCGCCCATGATATGCGCCGGGTCTGGCGCTATGTAGAGGCGCTGCGGCCCAGAATGGTGCATGTCATGGCCGGGGAGGGCGAAGGGCGAGCGGCGGCAAAGGCTTTCGTGGCGAACCTGCGCCATGCCGCGGCAGAGGTGCCGCCGGGGGTCACGCTAATGATCGAACCGCTCTGCGCGCAGGCCAAACCGGGGTATTTCTTGAACGACTACGCGCAGGCGGCGGAACTGCTGGCGGCGGTGGATGCGCCCAATGTAGCGCTGCAATTCGACAGTTTTCACGCGCAGATGATACATGGCGACGCCGTGGCGGTTTTCGAGGAATATCGCCCCCTGATCCGCCATGTGCAGCTAGGGGACACGCCAAAGCGCGGCGCGCCGGGCAGCGGTGATGTCGATTTCGACGGGCTCTTTGCCGCGCTGCGGGCGGGCTATAACGGTTTTGTCAGCGGGGAGTATATTCCGGGCGGCCCGACGGAGCGGTCCTTGCGCTGGGTGACCGCCTTAGGGGAATGACACCGGCGTATCTCCGGGCTGCCACTGGGGGTATTTGTCCATCACGCTTTCGAAGCGGGGCGAGGCGAGGAAGCGGTCGAGCCAGCCGCGCAGGGCGGGCCAGTCCTGCGCGTCGAACCAAGCGCGGTCGATGAAGGCGAACTGCCGGACGAAGGGCAGGATTGCGTAATCCGCCAGCGTAGGGCGGTCAAAGATCCAGTCCCCCAGTTGCGCGTCGAGGTCATGGAGGAAGGTTGCCGCCTTGGCGCGTTGCTCTTCGGGGTCCGCCTCGGGGTAGCGGGTGGCGTATTTGGTGCGGTCCAGCGCGTCTTTGAACGGGCCGTCGGCGCGGGCGATCCAGTCGTGACCTTCGGGCGGCATGTCGCGCCAGCCCTCGGGATCGTTCTGGGTCAGCGCCCATTTCATGATGTCGAGGCTTTCGTCGATGGGGCCGGTTTCGGTGACGAGGCAGGGCACGGTGGCGGTGGGCGAGGCGTCAAGGAAGGCTTGCGGTTTGTCGCGCAGGACGACTTCGCGCAGGTGGACGGGGGTTTGCGCGGCCGCGAGGGCGAGGCGCGCGCGCATGGCGTAGGGGCAGCGGCGGAAGGAGTAGAGGATTGGGGTCATGCTAGATGATCTAGCGCATGGGGGACGCGTGTACAAAGGGCCATCGCCTGAGAATGGGGGCGGCCCGGAATCAAGCCGGAGGCGCCGGGCCATCGCCTGCCCGCCCCACCGGGTAGGCGATTTGGTGAGGCTGGGCGTAACCTTGAGGCCGCACATCATGGCTGAGAGATAAAGTGGCAGGAACTGAGCTTGGGACGCCAACCCGCGGGCAGGAATTGGCCCTCCACCCTACTGAAACGGCGTCGGCGGCAGCCCTTTACCAGCAAAGCGCGCCACGTCATCCACCCGCTTTGACCGCGCCGTCGTGGTCCGCGCCGCGTCGATCCACGCCAGTGCATCGGCGCGCAATTCGGCATTGTAGCTGTCCCAGCCCGCCTGCGCGCCGGTCTCTTCCAACGCTTGGGCAAGGTCTTCGGGAAGGGCCGCGTCTTCCATCAATGCGCCTCCGCCCAATTGGCACCCACACCGGCGTCGACGATCAGCTTCACATCCAGCTTCACCACCGGATCATTGGCATTCTCCATCACCTCACGTGCGGCGGCGATCAGTGCGTCTTCGGCACCCTTTTCCACCTCGAACAGCAGTTCATCGTGCACCTGCAACAGCATGGTCGCGGGCAGATCGGCGATCGCCTCGGGCATCCGCACCATGGCGCGGCGGATCACGTCGGCAGCGGTGCCTTGGATCGGCGCGTTGATCGCGGCGCGGGCGGCGAAACCGGCCTGCGGCCCCTTGGCGCCGATGTTGGGCGTGTTGATCTTGCGGCCAAAGAGCGTCTGCACATAGCCATGCTCTTTCGCAAAGGCTTTGGTTTCATCCATGTAAGTGCGGATGCCGGGGAAGCGCTCGAAATAGCGGTCGATGAAGCCCTGCGCCTCGGCCCGTGGAATGCGCAGGTTGCGCGCAAGTCCGAAGCCCGAGATGCCGTAGATCACGCCGAAGTTGATCGCCTTGGCGTTGCGGCGAATTTCCGGCGTCATCTGATCCATCGGCACGTCGAACATCTCGGAAGCGGTCATGGCGTGGATGTCATCGCCGCGTTGGAAGGCTTCCTTGAGCGCGTCGATCTGGGCGATATGCGCCAGAATCCGCAGCTCGATCTGGCTGTAGTCCAACGCCACCAGCACCTTGCCCTCGGGGGCGACGAAAGCCTCGCGGATGCGGCGGCCTTCCTCGGAGCGGATCGGGATGTTCTGCAAGTTCGGATCGGTCGAGGCGAGCCGCCCGGTCGCCGCCCCGGCGATGGAATAGCAGGTGTGCACGCGGCCCGTCTCGGCGTTCACATGGTCTTGCAGCGCGTCGGTATAGGTCGACTTCAGCTTGGACAGCTGCCGCCAGTCCAGCACCCGGCGGGCGAGGTCATGTTCGGTCGCCAAGTCCTCCAGCACATCCGCGCCGGTAGAGTATTTCCCGGTCTTGCCCTTCTTGCCGCCCGGCAGCCCCATTTTGCCAAAGAGGATTTCGCCAAGCTGTGCAGGGGAGCCGACGTTAAAGCTCTCGCCCGCCAACTCGTGAATATCCGCCTCCAGCCCGGCCATTTTCTGGGCAAAGGCGTTGGACATGCGGCTGAGCGTATCGCGGTCGACCTCGATGCCAGACCGCTCCATCTGCGCCAAGACCGGCACCAGCGGGCGCTCTAGCGTTTCGTAGACCTTGGTGACCTCGGCGCGGTGCAACTGTGGCTTGAAAAGCTGCCACAGGCGCAGGGTGACATCGGCATCTTCGGCGGCATAGGGGACGGCATCGGCCAGCGGCACCTTGTCGAAGGTCACGGCGGATTTGCCGCTGCCCAAAAGCGGTTTGATCGGCATCGGTGTGTGACCGAGGTAGCGTTCCGACAGCGTGTCCATCCCATGCCCGTGCAGGCCCGCGTGCATCGCGTAGGACATCAGCATGGTGTCGTCGATGGGCGCGACCGCGATGCCCAGTTGGGCGAAAATCTTGCTGTCGTATTTCATGTTCTGCCCGATCTTGAGGATCGCGGGATCCTCCAGCATCGGGGTCAGCAGTTGCAGCGCCTCTTCGACTGGCATCTGACCGGGGGCCAGCCCCTCTCCGCCAAATAGGTCATCGTCGCGGCTGGCTTTGTGGGTCAGCGGGATGTAGCAGGCCTGCCCGGGCTCCACCGCCAGCGAAACGCCGACCAGTTCCGCGGTCATCTCATTGAGGCCGGTGGTCTCGGTGTCCACCGCGACATAGCCTCGCTCGTAAATCCGGTTGAGCCAGACGCGCAGCGCTTCGGCGTCGCCGACCTGTTCGTATTTGCCGTGGTCAAAGGCCACCTCGGCCACCTGCGGCGCATCGGCCACGGCGGGGGCGGGCGCTTCGGGGATGGCCGGGGCCTCGCGGCCCAGCACCTCGGCCACGCGTTTCGACAGGGTGCGGAACTCCATCTCGGACAGGAAACCCAGCAGGCGGTCCGCATCGGGGTCGCGCACTTCGAGATCGTCGATGGTGAAGTCGAGCGGCGTGTTCTCGTCCAGCAGGACGAGGTTGCGGCTCAGGCGGATTTGCTCGGCATGGTCGATCAGGGTCTGGCGGCGCTTGGGCTGTTTGATCTCGCCCGCCCGTTCAAGCAGCGCATCCAGATCGCCGTATTCATTGATCAAAAGCGCCGCCGTCTTAATCCCAATACCGGGCGCGCCGGGCACGTTGTCGACCGAATCGCCCGCCAGCGCTTGCACGTCGACGACGCGTTCGGGATAGACGCCGAACTTCTCGAACACCCCATCACGGTCGATGGTTTTGTTCTTCATCGCGTCGAGCATTTCCACCCCGTCGCCCACAAGCTGCATCAGATCCTTGTCTGAACTGATGATCGTGCAACGCCCCCCGGCGGCGCGGGCCTGTACGGCGAGGGTGGCGATGATGTCATCGGCCTCATAGCCCTCAAGCTCTTTGCAGGCGATGTTGAAGGCTTCGGTCGCGGTGCGGGTCAGCGGGATCTGCGGGCGCAGGTCTTCGGGCATCGCATCGCGGTTGGCCTTGTACTGGTCATACATGTCGTTGCGGAAGGTGTGGCTGCCCTTGTCGAAGATCACGGCGACATGGGTGGGCGCGTTGGGGCCGGTGTTGCCCTCGACATAGCGGTGCAGCATGTTGCAGAAGCCCGCCACGGCGCCGATGGGCAAGCCATCGGATTTGCGCGTCAGCGGCGGCAGGGCGTGATAGGCGCGAAAGATGAAGGCAGAGCCGTCGATCAGATGCAGGTGGTGGCCTTTGCCGAATGTCATAGGAATGCTCCGCTGGGTTGGCGACCCTTTTGCCACGAAGCATGGCCCACGGCCAGACGCCAATGCGCCGCGCGGGCAGGTTCGTGCCGTCGGTTCAGATGTTCAGATGTGGGCCGGGAAGGCTCAGACTTTGCCTTCGAAATCCGCATGGACGAATTTGCAGTCGCAATAGCCGCATTCGACCCAGCCGCGATCCTGGGGGATTTGCAGCCAGACGCGCGGGTGGCCAAGCGCGCCTTCGCTGCCGTCGCAGGCCACGCGCCAAGTGTTCACGATGCGGGTTTCGGGCGCTTGCAGGGTCATGGAGTTGGTCCTCGGCTCAGGCGAAAGTTGCCACTCGTTATGACCAAAGCAGCCGCGCGGGGCAAGGCCTCTGCGCGGGAATGGGAGGCTTGTGCACAAAGTGGTTCAAGTGCCAGCCCACAAGGGGTAAAAGGCGCTGAACAGCCATGAAGCCGGAGCAACAGTCTGATGAGCGCCCCCAAACCTGTCGTATTGTGCATCCTTGACGGTTGGGGCCTCAGCGAGGTGCCTGAGGGCAACGCGCCCCTGCTGGCCAAGACGCCGAATTTCGACCGGATCATGCAAGCAGGACCAAAGGCGCAGTTGATCACCCATGGCCCCGACGTGGGCCTGCCGCGCGGGCAGATGGGCAATTCCGAGGTCGGGCACACCAATATTGGCGCGGGCCGGGTGGTGGCGATGGATCTGGGGCAGATCGATCTGGCCATCGAAGAGGGCAGCTTTGCCGAGAATGAGCGCCTGCAAGATTTCATCGCCAAACTCAAGGAAACCGGCGGCACCGCGCATCTGATGGGCGTCGTCTCGGACGGGGGGGTGCATGGGCATCTCAGCCATATGGTCGCCGCCGCCCGCGCGCTGGACGCGGCGGGGTTGCCGGTGGTGATCCATGCGGTGACCGATGGGCGCGACGTGGCGCCCTCCTCTGCCCTTGGCTATTTCGAGACGCTAGAGGCGGCGCTGCCCGAGGCCGTGAAGATCGTCACCGTGACGGGGCGCTATTTCGCGATGGACCGCGACAACCGTTGGGACCGGGTCGGCAAAGCTTCGGCGGCGATCCTGCATGGCAAAGGGGAGGGGTGCCCCGATCCCCGCGCGGCGGTTGAGGCGGCCTATGGGCGGGGCGAGACGGATGAATTCATCACCGCCAGCGTGATCGAGGGCTACGCGGGGGCGGCTTCTGGCGACGGGTTCTTCTGCCTCAACTTCCGCGCCGACCGCGCGCGGGAAATCATGGCGGCTTTGGGCGATCCGGGCTTTGACGCCTATGACACCGGCCCGCGCCCCGAATGGGCGGCGCTGATGGGCATGGCGGAATATTCCAAGGACCACGCCGCCTATATGACCACGATGTATCCCAAGCCGGACATCAAGAACACGCTGGGCGATTGGGTGGCGCAGCAGGGGCTGCGGCAGTTCCGGCTGGCCGAGACCGAGAAATATCCCCATGTGACCTTCTTCCTCAACGGCGGGGTTGAGACTCCGGCCACGGGGGAGGACCGCAACATGCCAAAGTCGCCCAATGTCGCGACCTATGACATGCAGCCCGAGATGTCCTCCGCCGAGGTGACGGATCAATTCGTGCAGGCGATCGAGGCGGGCTATGACCTGATCGTGGTGAACTACGCCAATCCCGATATGGTCGGCCATACCGGCGATCTGGAGGCGGCGATTGCGGCTTGTGAGGCGGTGGATGCGGGGCTTGGCCGGGTGCTCAAGGCGCTGGAGGCCGCAGGCGGCGCGATGATCGTCACTGCGGATCACGGCAATTGCGAGATGATGATCGACCCCGAGACCGGCGGCGCGCATACGGCCCATACGCTCAACCCCGTGCCGGTGGTGGCGGTGGGCGCGCCCGAAGGGGCGGCGCTGCGCGACGGGCGGCTGGCCGATCTGGCCCCTACGGTGCTCGATTTGATGGGCCTGCCGCAGCCCGAAGAAATGACCGGGAAAAGCCTGCTTTCATGAAACATCTTGCCGCGGCTGTCCTTTTTGCCTGTCTGCCTCTGATGGCACAGGCGCAGGCCGATGAGGCCGCCGCGGAGGCGCGCGCAGCCGCGACCGCCTTGGAGGCGGCATCGGCGGGGTTGGACCAAGCCGATGGCGCGCGCGACCGGGTGAAGGCGCTGACCGAAACGATTCAGGCATTTGAGGCGGGGCTGGCGGCGATGCGGGCCGGGCTGCGGCAGGCCGCGATCAACGAGGCGCAGCTTAGCCGCAAGCTACAGGCGCGTGAGGGTGAGGTGGCGCAGTTCCTAGGCGTCTTGCAAAGCATCGGCGGCGATCCCTCGCCCGTCGTGCTGCTGCACCCCGATGGCCCGATGGGCACCGCCCGCGCGGGCATGTTGCTCGCCGAATTGACGCCTGCGCTCAACGCCCGCGCCGATGCGCTGCGGCAGGACTATGAGGACATCAAGACCCTCCGGGCGCTCCAAACCGATGCGGCGCAGCGTCTGCAAGACGGGCTGACCGAGCTTCAGGCCGCGCGCACCGCGCTCAATCAGGCCATGGCCAACCGCACCGATCTGCCCATGCGCTTTACCGAAGACCCGGTGCGCACCGCGATCCTCATCGCCTCGACCGAGACGCTGGACGGCTTTGCCAGCGGCCTGTCCGAGATCACCACGGGCGCGGTTGAGCCTGCGCCGGTGAACCTCGACGGGCAGGTGGGCGATCTGCCCTTGCCCGCGCAGGGGTTGGTGATCCGCAAGGCCGGAGAGACGGATTCGGCGGGCGTAACGCGGCCCGGCATGATCCTTGCCACCCGCCCGCGCGCCATCGTGACCAGCCCTTCGGCAGCGACGATCCGTTATGTCGGGCCGCTGCTTGATCTGGGCAATGTCGTGATCCTTGAGCCGCAGGTCGACACGCTTTTCGTGCTGGCGGGGCTGGATGTGGTTTACGGCCAAGCCGGGCAGGTGATTGCCGGTGGCACCCCCATCGGGTTGATGGGCGGGCCGGAAAGCGGCACAACATCTCAGATGTCACCAAATGGTGAAGCCACTGGCACTGACCGGACGGAAACGCTCTATATAGAAGTCAGGCAAGACAACACACCTCAGGATCCGGCAGACTGGTTCCGCACCGACAAGGATGGATAGCAGATGAAGAAATTCGTGATGGCAGCCGTTGCAGGCACGGTGGCGGGGGTGGTCGCCACCACTCAGATCGCCGGGCCGCTGCTGGCGCAAGAGGCCGAGAAGACGACCAATGTTTACGAACAGCTTGATCTTTTCGGTGATATTTTCGAACGCATCCGCGCCCAATATGTCGAAGATGTCGATCCCGGTGATCTGATTGAGGCGGCCATCAACGGCATGCTCACCTCGCTTGATCCGCATTCGTCCTACCTCTCGCCGAAAGACGCCGAGAAAATGCGCGAGCAGACGCGTGGCGAGTTTGGCGGGCTTGGCATCGAGGTCACCCAAGAAGAGGGTTTTGTCAAAGTCGTCTCCCCCATCGACGGCACGCCGGCTGCTGAGGCCGGGATCGAAGCGGGGGATTTCATCACCCATGTCGATGGCGAAAGCCTGCTGGGTCTTGGCCTCGACGATGCGGTCGAGATGATGCGCGGGCCGGTCGGGTCCGAGATCCTGATCACCGTGGTGCGGGAAGGGGAGCCGGAGCCCTTTGACGTCTCTATCGTGCGCGACACGATCCAATTGACCGCCGTGCGGGCCCGCACCGTGGGCGATACAGCCGTGCTGCGCCTGACCACCTTTAACGAGCAGACCTATCCGAAGATGAAGGAAGGGCTGGAGCAGCAGATCGAAGAGGCGGGCGGTATCGAGAATCTCAACGGCATCGTCATCGACATGCGCAACAACCCCGGTGGCCTGCTCAATCAGGCAATTGCCGTGTCGGATGCCTTTCTTGAGGAAGGCGAGATCGTCAGCACCCGGGGCCGTGACATCGAAGATGGCGACCGCGTGAACGCCACGCCGGGTGATCTGGCGATGGGCAAGCCGATCGTCGTGCTGATCAACGGCGGTTCGGCCTCGGCTTCCGAGATTGTCGCGGGCGCTTTGCAAGACCACCGCCGCGCCATCGTCATCGGCACCAAGAGCTTTGGCAAAGGCTCGGTCCAGACCGTGATGCCGCTGCGCGGGGACGGGGCCATGCGCCTGACCACGGCGCGTTACTACACGCCCTCGGGCCGGTCGATCCAAGCGCTTGGCGTATCGCCCGATATCGTCGTGGCCCAGCCTCCGGTCACGCCAGAGACCGAGGAAGACGACGACGCATTGTCGGCACGCCCCCTCCGCTCCGAAGCCGATCTGCGGGGCCGGTTGAACAATGACAGCCTGACCGACGATCAGATCAAACAGATCGAAGACGACCGCGAAAAGGCCCGCAAGGCGGCTGAGCTGCGCGAAGAGGATTACCAACTGGCCTATGCCATCGACATCCTCAAAGGTCTGTCGGCTCTGGGTCCGAACGAGTGATCTCTTTCACATAGATGCACAAAGCCCCGCTGGAGACAGCGGGGCTTTTTGTTGGGCGCAGCCCTGCGGGAGGGCATTTCGCTTATTCCGTCTCGCGGCAATGCCGCCGAAAGGCGCGTTTCAGCATGTCGAGTTCGGCGCGCAGCAGGTCCATCTCAGCCCGTATGTCATCGCCGAGCGCTTCATCCGCGATCAGGGTCACATGACCCAAGAGCGCCCCGCTGGCCATTTCGGTAATGACGAGGGTCTGGACCCCATCGGCAATCGCCTCTGCCGGGACGGGGAAGGAAAGATGCCAGCGCCCCTCGGACCCTTCGGCCTCTAACGTGATATCCGTCACCTCCTTGCCCTCATGGGTCACGTTGATCTGCGGCGTGTCTGCGCCCTCTTTGGCGGTTAGCACGCCGTGCCAGACGCCATGGCGCAGCACGGTTTTTGTGAGGTCATATGGGCTCATCACGGGGTCCTAGATCTGGGCGCGGGGGGAGCGGGAAAAAGTGAGGTCGCGCAGCACGACTTGGTTCATCTCCGGGCCTTCAAAGATCAGGTCGACCCATGCCGCCTCGATCCGCTTCTCGTTGAGCTTGCTATAGGCCAGATCGAATTCGACGCTGATGTGTTCCTGACCGACGGGCAGTTCGCGGACGATCTGTTCGGTGTTCGGCCCGTGGCGGATGTTGAGCCGGGCAAAGATCTCTAGCGGGTGCTCCAATTCCACGATCGTATCCATGCGGATCAGGTGACGGCGTTTCAATCCGGTGATCGCCTCGTGCGGCAGATCGACCACCAGCGACAGGAATGACCCGTCGAATTTGAACACGTCGAGTTGCAGGCCAAAGGGGGCCAGATCGGCCTCGCGCAGGTTGCGCAATTGGCGCAGGGTCAGTTCCGACTGCGCACAATCGTGGAACAGGGTCACCTCTTCGCCCAGTTTGGATTTGGTCGCGACCGAGGACAGCCCCGGCGTGGCAAGCGGGCCGCGCCACAACTCGGGCCGCCATGCCCAACCGGCGTTATGTGGTTTCGGGAAGCCGCTGGCCCCGATGGCAGGCAGGGCAAGGCGGTCTTCGGCGCGGTGGATCAGCCGGTTTAGTTCGGCGCGCAGCAGCCGGGCGCGGCTGCGTTGGCGGCGCAGGGTGGCAGGGTCAGCCGTGGCCGCTTTGCGGGCCGCAACCGCCCAGCGTTGCAGCGCGCGGGCAAAGAGCTTGCCCTCAAGATAACCGCTGCGGAAGTTGACCATGGCCCTGCGCCTCTCGTTTGCTCGCAGTCTATGCAAGGCGGGGATTTCGTTCAAATGAATAGCCCCCGTGATTGTTTCCGGCCCCGGGCAGTGTTGCCGATTTGGAAACAAAGGCTGGTCAACTGCCGGGGGCGGTGGGCGTTGCGCTTTTGCTGCGGCTTTGCTGGATCAGCTCTGCCACCAGCGCGCGGCCCTCTTCGGAAATGGCGCGGCTTTGCGGCGCGCCGTAGAGGGTGACGCTGGCCACATGGCCGCCGATCCGCGCCATGCCGCGCCAGTGGCGGGGCGACATGCCTTCGGCGGGCGCCGGCCCTTGGGCGACAAAGATCGACGCGCCCTCGACGCTACCGGCCTCTTGCAACTGGCACAGCCCTGCCGCTTCGGCCACCTGTTGCGGCGTGGGCAGGGGCGCGTCGGCTTCGGCTTCGATCAGCGCGAGCGTCAGAATGCCGCGCGGCGCGGCGCTGACCACATCAGGCAGGCCAAGCGCATCGCAACGCGCCATCAGTGCGAAGCGACGTTTGAGGCTTTTGGGGTCGATGCAATAGCCCTGAGGCGGCACCACCTGCACCGCGCCCCCAGCCAAAGCGGTTTGCAGGAGCGGTTTCTCAGGCGTGGCGGGTCTGCCGCCAAAGGAAAAACCCTGACCGCCTTCGCAGGCGGACAGGGTGAGCATTGCAAGCGCCGCGAGGGGGCTTTTAGAGGTCCATGTAATCATGGGTCTCCGCCTTGGCACCGGGATGTGTCACCGCGCCAAGGTAGGTGGGGCCGACGAGTTTCGCGTATTTCCACAGCGCACCACTTTCGTAGTTGGTGGCACGCGGGCCAGCCCAAGCTTTGCGGCGCTCGGCCAGTTCCTCGTCCGACAGATCAACGGTGATGCTGCCCTTGATGGCGTCGAGGGTGATCATGTCGCCGTTCTTCAGCAGCGCGATCGGCCCGCCATGCGCCGCTTCGGGGCCGACGTGGCCAACGCAGAAACCGCGGGTCGCGCCGGAGAAGCGGCCGTCGGTGATCAGCGCCACCTTCTTGCCCATGCCCTGACCCGAGAGCGCCGCCGTGGTCGCCAGCATCTCGCGCATGCCGGGGCCGCCCGCGGGGCCTTCGTTGCGGATCACGAAGACATCGCCTTCCTTATAGGCGCGGTTTTGCACCGCCTCGAAGGCGTCCTGCTCGCATTCGAACACCAGCGCCGGGCCGGTGAAGACGATGTCTTCCTCGGCCATGCCCGCGATTTTCACGATGGCGCCTTCGGGGGCAAGGTTGCCTTTCAGACCCACAACGCCGCCGGTCTTGCTGATCGGATTGGCGACCGAGTGGATCACCTTGCCGTCTGCTTCGCGCTCGATACGGTCGAGTTCCTCGCCGATAGAGCGGCCCGTTGCAGTCAGACAGTCGGTGTGCAGCAGACCCGCTTTGCGCAGTTCTTTCATCACCACAGGAACGCCGCCCGCGTCATAGAGGTCTTTGGCCACATAGGCACCGCCCGGTTTCATGTCGACGAAATACGGCGTGTCGCGGAAGATCTCGCAAACGTCGTCGAGGAAGAAGTCGATCCCGGCCTCATGGGCCATCGCAGGAAGGTGCAGGCCCGCGTTGGTGGAGCCACCGGTGCAGGCGACGATACGCGCCGCGTTCTCAAAGGCTTCGCGGGTGCAGATGTCGCGCGCGCGAATGTTCTTCTCGATCAGGTTCATCACCGCAGCGCCCGAGGCTTCGGCATAGGCGTCGCGGCTTTCGTAGGGCGCGGGCATGCCGGAGGAGTTCGGCAGCGCGAGGCCGATCGCCTCGGACACGCAGGCCATGGTGTTGGCGGTGAACTGGCCGCCGCAGGCCCCGGCGGAGGGGCAGGCGACGCGTTCGAGCACATCGAGCGCGGCTTGCGACATGGAGCCGTTCTGGAAGCGGCCCACGGCCTCGAACATGTCCTGCACAGTGAGATCGCGGGTGGCGAAATCTTCGGGAACGTCGGCGCCCGCAGGCGCCTTGCCCGGCAGGATCGAGCCGCCGTAGAGGAAGACCGACGGCACGTTCAGCCGCAGCATCGCCATCATCATCCCCGGCAGCGACTTGTCGCAGCCCGCCAGCCCGACGATGGCGTCATAGCAATGGCCGCGCATGGTCAGTTCCACCGTGTCGGCAATCGCCTCACGCGAGGCCAGCGAGGAGCGCATGCCCTCATGCCCCATGGCGATGCCGTCGGTGACGGTGATGGTGGTGAACTCGCGCGGGGTGCCCTGTTCGGAATGCACGCCAACCTTCACCGCCTGCGCCTGACGGTTCAGCGCGATGTTGCAGGGGGCGGCTTCGTTCCAGCAGGTGGCGACGCCCACCAGCGGCTGGTGAATCTCTTCTTCGGTCATGCCCATGGCATAGTAGTAGGACCGGTGCGGCGCGCGGGCCGGGCCTTCGGTCACATGGCGGCTGGGCAGCCGGGATTTGTCGAAGCGGGGCGTGGTGGACATCGGTGGGCTCCTTGAAACGTCGTGAATGGAATAGTCGGGCGGCGGCTATGCTGCAAGGCTTTGGCGCGTATGAGGCGGGGGAACTGTTGTATTGCAGCGTGTTAGGGCATAGGTTCTGACCTTCTGGCGCGGTCGGTTCGGCCCGCCCGCAAGCGTGAAGGCCCGGCATATGCTCTGCAAGCACCACCCCCGATTTGAACGGCGCCGCTGATGAACTGGCGGCCCGATTACAGCGCCCACGCGGCCTTTGTCGCGCCCGCGCGCAACACCTCGGCACTGTGGCGGTTTTTCTTGGGGCTGTTCGTGGCCGTGGTGGCCTATGTCGCGCTGAACGAGCTTTACTTTCAGACGGTCTATGGGCTGGCGGGATCGGCGGCCCCGTCGCTGCATGGCGATCTTCTGAAAGGGGCCACGCCGCAGGCGATGTATCTGCTGCTGTTCAGCTTTGGCACCATGGCGATGGCCGTCGCCGTGACCGTGCGGATCGTGCACCGGCGCAGCGCGGGGAGCCTTTTGGGCCTGCCGAGGCGGCTCTGGCCCAGTTTTCGCGCGGTTTCGGGGGCGATGTTGCTGCTGGGCGTCACGCTGGCGGTATTGCCGCCGTGGAGCATGGGCGGTGAGTTGACGCCGAACCTGCCCCTAAGCCGTTGGTTGCTGCTTTTGCCGCTGTCGCTGCTGGCCGTGCTGGTGCAGGTCAGCGCCGAAGAGATCGTCTTTCGCGGCTATGTGCAGCAGCAACTCGCGGCGCGGTTCAACGCGCCGCTGATCTGGATGGTGCTGCCGTCGGTGCTGTTCGCGGCGGGCCATTACCTGCCTGCCGAGGCGGGGGAGAACGCGCTGATGGTGGCGCTTTGGGCCGGGGTTTTCGGCATCCTGATGGCGGACCTTACCGCGCGCTCCGGCTCGCTTGGGCCCGCCATCGCGGTGCATCTGTGGAACAATGTCTCGGCCATTCTCATTGTCTCTCTGCCGGATGATCTTTCGGGGCTGGCGCTTTATCTCACGCCCTTTTCGATGGATGACGCGGCGGCGTTGCGCTCATGGTTGCCGGTGGACTTTGCCTTGATGCTGGTCTCATGGCTGGCGGCGCGGCTGGCGATACGCCGCTGATTGCAATTTCCCCATGCGGGGATTATCTGGGACGGAACCACAGCAGAGGCCTGCCAATGAACTGGATCACGAACTATGTCCGCCCGCGAATCAACTCGATCTTCTCGCGCCGCGAGACGCCGGACAATCTGTGGACCAAGTGCAACGAATGCGGCACCATGCTGTTTCACCGTGAGTTGGCGGACAATCTGAACGTCTGCACCAACTGCGGCCATCACATGCACATCAGCCCCCGCGCGCGCTTCAAAGCGCTGTTCGACGGTGGCATCTTTACCGAGGTGAAGGTTCCGGCGCCCACACCCGACCCGCTGCATTTCAAAGACCAGAAGCGCTATCCCGACCGGATGAAGGCCGCGCAAAAGCAGACCGGTGAGCATGAGGCGATGCTGGTCGTGACCGGCGATATTGGTCGCACGCCGATCGTCGCCTGCGCGCAGGACTTTTCCTTCATGGGTGGGTCGATGGGCATGTATGTCGGCAATGCGATCATTGCCGCCGCCGAGGAAGCCGTGAAGCTGAAGCGCCCGCTGGTGCTGTTCTCCGCCGCCGGTGGCGCGCGCATGCAGGAGGGTATCCTCAGCCTGATGCAGATGCCGCGCACCACCGTCGCCGTGCAGATGCTGAAAGAGGCGGGACTTCCTTACATCGTCGTGCTGACCCATCCCACCACCGGGGGCGTCACCGCGTCCTATGCAATGCTGGGCGATGTGCAGATCGCCGAGCCGAACGCGCTGATCTGTTTTGCCGGACCGCGCGTGATCGAACAGACCATCCGTGAGAAACTGCCCGAAGGGTTCCAGCGGGCGGAATATCTGCTCGACCACGGGATGCTCGACCGGGTGACCAAACGGACCGAGATGCGCGATGAGTTGATCACCATCACCCGCATGCTAATGGGCCTGCCCCCTGTCGTGCGCGGCGACCTGCCCGCCCCCGAAGAGCTTGAGGTGGCCGAGGCCGCCGCCGCCGTTCAGGCCGCAGCAGATCTGCCCGCCGACACGCCAGAGAAGAAATGAGCACGCCTTCATCCGACGTCATCCTTGAACGGATGATGGCGCTGCACCCCAAGATCATCGACCTGACGCTCGACCGGATGTGGCGGCTGCTCGATGCCTTGGGCAATCCGCAGAACGACCTGCCGCCGGTGATCCATATTGCGGGCACCAATGGCAAAGGCTCGACCCAAGCGATGATCCGCGCCGGGTTGGAGGCGGCGGGAAAGATGGTGCACGCCTATACCTCGCCGCATTTGGCGCGGTTTCATGAGCGCATCCGGGTCGCGGGGGCGTTGATCTCGGAGCCCGATCTCGCCGCCGTGCTGGACGAATGCCATGCCGCCAATGGCGGCGAAGAGATCACCTATTTCGAGATCACGACCTGCGCTGCGATCCTCGCCTTTTCGCGGGTGCCTGCCGATTACACGCTGCTTGAGGTGGGGCTTGGCGGACGGCTTGATGCGACGAATGTGGTCGATCCCGCCTTGAGCGTGATCACCCCGGTGTCGGTTGATCATCAGCAATATCTGGGCGAAACACTGGCTGAGATCGCGGGCGAAAAGGCGGGTATCATCAAGCGGCTTGTCCCTTGCGTGGTCGGCAAGCAGGAAGAGCCCGCGCTTGAGGTGATCGAAGACCGCGCCGCGAAACTCGGGGCACCCCTCTTGGCCTATGGTCAGCAGTGGCATGTCGCGCCCGAAGCCGGGCGCATGGTCTATCAGGATGAGCGCGGCCTGCTTGATCTGCCGCGTCCCAATCTGCCCGGCGACCACCAGATCATGAACGCCGGGGCCGCGCTGGCCGCGCTGCGCCAGCTTGGCATTGACGCAGAGGCTTGCGAGGCTGCGGTGACGCAGGCGCAGTGGCCCGCACGGATGCAGCGGCTGTCAGACGGGCCGCTTGCCCGTATGGCGCCCGACGGCGAGTTGTGGCTCGACGGCGGCCATAACCCCGCGGCGGGGGCGGCATTGGCGGCCACGCTAGCGGCACTGCCGAAACGTCCGACGCATCTGATTTGCGGCATGTTGAACACCAAGGACATTGCCGGATACCTGCGCCCGCTGGCGGCAGAGGCTGCAAGCCTCACCGCCGTGTCGATCCCGGGCGAGGCGGCGACCCTGCCTGCCGAGGCGACGGCGAAAGTGGCGCGCGATGTAGGGTTCGAGACCGCAGAGGCCGAGACCGTCACCGCGGCGCTCAAGGCGATCATCGCCCGCGAACCCCATGCGCGTGTGCTGATCTGCGGCTCGCTCTACCTTGCCGGTAGCGTGTTGCGTGAAAACGTCTAATTAACCATATTCGGGTGTGCCGCTGCTGCGAGGTGCAGATGTGGTATATCTTGGTCCACGGAAGTCTCCCCTTTCGAATTGACCGAGGTGTCCCCATGCGCAATTTCAGCCGGTCCGCGCGTCACGATCAGGACGATGCACGGAAATTTCAATTTATCTTCATGGCCGTAGGCCTCGCAATTATCGCGGGCGGCCTGTGGTGGCTTTATGAGGTCGAACGGCCTTACCACCCTTTCCTGCAGGGCAATGACCTGCATATGCAGCCGGTCAGTGATTCCTGAATGGTTGGCCGGGGGCGGTCAGCGCCCCCAGTCTTCGCCCTGCATCTCCCGCAGGCGGGAGGCTGTACGCTCGAATTCAAAGGTGCCTTCACCTTCGAGGTAGAGCATTTCCGGCGCGGCGGCGGCGGAGCAGATCAGCCGCACCTTCGCCTCGTAAAGCGCGTCGATCAGGGTGACGAAACGCTTCGCCTCGTTAAAATTCGACCGGCCAAGGGTGGGGATGTTGTCTAGCAGCAGCACGCGCACCGCCTGCGCCAGCGCGAGGTAATCCGCCGCGCCCAAAGGTTGGCCGCAGAGGGCGTGAAAACCGGCGCGGGCCATGCCGTTGTGATATTGCGGAATGGTCACTTCGCGGCCCTTGACGTGTAAAGTCAGCGGTTCGCCCTCGGCCCCTGCAAGATCGTCCCAGACCGCGTCCATCGCGGCGCGGCTTTCGGCGTTGACGGGGGTGAAATAGACCTGTGACCCTGCCAGCCGGTCTTGGCGGTAGTCGGTCGGGCTGGCCAATTCATGGACCACCATCCGCTCTTTGATGAGGTCGATGAAGGGCACGAAAACCTCGCGGTTGATGCCGTTTTTGTAGAGGTCATCAGGCAGGCGGTTCGAGGTGGTGACCACCACGACACCCGCGGCGAAGAGCGCTTCGAACAGGCGGCCTACGATCATCGCGTCGGTGATGTCGGTGATCTGCATCTCGTCGAAAGCGAGCAGGCGGACGCTTTCCGCCACGTCCCGGGCCACGGGCGCAATGGCGTCATCCACGCCGGTCTTGCGGACCTCATGCATGGCGTTGTGGATTTCCTGCATGAAGGCGTGGAAATGCACGCGCCGCGCAGGCACGTCTGGCAGATGCGCCACGAACATGTCCATCAGCATGGATTTGCCGCGCCCGACACCGCCCCAAAGATAAAGCCCCTTGGGCGGCTCTGGGGCTTTGCGGAAAAAGCTTTTCTTCGGCGGGTTGGCCAGCGCATCGCGGATGCGGTCGAACTCGGCCATGACGGTTTCTTGGGCCGGGTCGGCCTGTAGTTTGCCCTCGGCGACAAGCCGGGCGTAGGTTTCGCGCATGTTGCTCATGGCGGGAGAGATAGCGTGCTGGTGGGGGAGAGGAAAGGTGGTCTTGTGAGAGTGCCAGCGCCTGCCCGCGGGTCGGCGATCAGACGGTATGGCGTTGCCGCTTTATGGCTCAACCATGGTGCGCGTTCGCAAGTTCGTACCCAGCCTCGCCCAATCGCCTACCCGGGGGGCGGGCAGGCGATGGCCCGGCGCCTACGGCTTGATTCCGGGCCAGGTGGCAGTCGCGACTGTTACCAGTCCGCCGGCCCCTTCTCGGCAAACTCATGCACCAGAAAGTCGATGAACGCCCGCACTTTGGGCTGGG
Source organism: Sulfitobacter sp. 1A13679 (assembly GCF_043557115.1). NCBI lineage: Bacteria > Pseudomonadati > Pseudomonadota > Alphaproteobacteria > Rhodobacterales > Roseobacteraceae > Sulfitobacter > Sulfitobacter sp. 1A13679. Next base: position 168,758 of record NZ_JBIFFO010000001.1, on the reverse strand, counting down.
TGAACCGGCCCGGCGGATAGACGGCATAGATGCCCTGCGTCTCCAGCGGCAGATCGGGGATCGCGTCCTCGACCAGACCTTTCTCCATCGCCTCGGCGTAGAGGAAGCTTGGCAGATAGGCGATGCCCAGCCCCGAGATCGCGGCGTTCAAAAGGCTCTGCCCGTCATTGACCGAAAGCCAACCGGCGGTGCGCACCTGCCGTTTCTCGCCCGAGGGGGCGGTCAGTTTCCACACGTTGCCTGACGACTGGTTCGAGTAATGCAGCAGCTTGTGATTGTTCAGGTCGTCGATCTTTTCCGGCCGCCCGTATTGCTCGAAATACTTCGGGCTGGCGATCATGCGTTTGGTGGTCTCGGTCAATTTGCGCGCGCGCAGGGTGCTGTCTTCCAGCTCCCCGATCCGCACGGCCATGTCGAAGCCTTCCGAGATCAGCTCGACGTAGCGGTTGTTTAGCACCATGTTCACGGTGATATCGGGAAAATCCTGCAAGAACTCCGACAGGGCGGGCGAGAGATGGTTCACCCCAAAGTCCGTCGCGACCGAGATCCGCAGCAGCCCCGAAGGCGCCGATTGCATCGAGGTGACCAAGGCATCGGCCTCGCCCGCGTCGTTCAGCACCCGGCGGGCGCGGTCGTAGTAAGCAAGGCCAATCTCGGTGGGCGAGACGCGGCGGGTGGTGCGGTTCAGCAATCTTGCGCCCAAGCGCGCCTCAAGCGAGGAGACATGCTTTGAAACGGCGGATTTCGAGATCCCCATCTTCTTGGCAGCATCTGTAAAGCCGCCTTGATCCACCACAGTGGCAAACGCTTCCATTTCCGTAAGGCGGTCCATTGCCTGTCCCTTCGCATTGATCTTGTTGCGGTCAGGTATGGGCGGCAATTCGGGCAGGATCGGGGCGGAGGCAAGACAGTCCCGTGGTCTTTGCGGGGATCGTTCATGGCATGGAAACGGCAGAACAATCCGTTTCCCCGCCTGTCACAGCCAGCGCAGCCATTTCAGCACGGCCAGCATGATGGCGGCAAGGCCGACCATGGCAAGGCAAAGGATCGCGAAGGCATGCGGATCGTCCACGCCCGGCATCCCTCCCACGTTCACGCCGAAAAGTCCCGTCAGGAACCCTAGCGGCAAGAAGACCGCGGCGGCGATGGAGAGCATGTAGCTGTGCCGCGCCTGTCGTTGCGCGACCTGGTTGTCGTGTTCATCCTGCACCGTGACGATGCGTTCCTGCAGCGCGTCCAATTCCTCGACCACGATGGCGGTGCGGTTGGCCAGTTCGCGCAGCTTCATCGCGTCCACGTCCGGCACCAGCGGCAGGTCCAGTGTGGCCAGCCGCTCCAGCGCGTGGCGCTGCGGGGCAAGGTAGCGCTCCAGTCGGATCGCGCTGCGGCGGGTCACCGGCAGTTCCTTCGGCGGCGGTGTGCTGTGGTCCTCCAGATCGGCCTCGTAGAAGGCCGTCCGATCCGCCAGCCGCGCCACTTCGACCTGCACCCGCGCGGTCAGCCGAGACACCAGCGCCTCGACAAAGGCCGAAGGCCGGGGTGGCGCGTTGTTCTCGGCAGCCAGCGCGCGCAGCTCATCTATGGCAAAGACCCGGCGCATCCGCACGGTGATTACCACCGCATCCGTCACCCACATCCGGACCGAGACCATCTGGTCGGCCTGCTGACCCTCGTTGAGGTTGATGCCCCGCAAGTTCAGGATCAGCCCGTCGTCATATTCGTCACAGCGCGGGCGGGTTTCGGGCTGTAGCAACGCACCCGCCGGGATCTCGGGCAGATGTTCGGCCAGCCACGGTGCCAGCGCAGGATCGGCCATGTCGTAGTGCCACCAGCGGTAGCGCCCCGGCCCGGTGAGGTTGTCGTCGGAGGGCACCTGCGCGGTGCCGTCCTCATAGATGTCGAAGACGCAAAGGGGCATGAAAACCTTGGATCGTTTTGGCAATCCTGCGGCGATCTAGGGCGGGGCGCAAGGGGGCCAAGCGCCCGCCCCTCGCTTACAGCCCGGCGGCCAGTCTGGTGCCTTGGTTGATAGCGCGTTTCGCGTCCAGTTCCGCCGCCACATCCGCGCCGCCGATCACATGGCAGGTCTGTCCCCGCGCCTCCAGTGCGTCAGCGAGGCTGCGCTCGGACAATTGCCCGGCGCAGAGCACGATGGTGTCGGCCTCGATCAGCGTCGGGTTCTCGCGCGCTTCGCCAAAAGAGATATGCAGGCCCGCATCGTCGATCTGCTCGTAATTCACGCCCGCGATCATCTTCACGTCGCGCATGGTGAGCGAAGCGCGGTGAATCCAGCCCGTGGTCTTGCCCAAACCCTTGCCGGGCTTGCTGGTTTTGCGTTGCAGCATGGTGATCTGGCGCGCGGGCGCCGGGGGCTGCGGGCCTTCGGGGGCGAGGCCGCTGCGGTGTTCGCCCGGATCCGTGACGCCCCATTCGCGCATCCATTCGGGCAGGTTCATTGTGCTGCTCTCGCCATCGTGGACCAGATGTTCCGACACGTCGAAGCCGATCCCGCCCGCACCGATCACCGCGACCCGCTGGCCGACCTTCGCAGTGCCGTTCAGCACGTCGATGTAGCTCACTACGTTGTCGCGGTTCTGGCCGGGAATCTCCGGGTCGCGCGGCACGACGCCGGTGGCGATGATGACCTCGTCGAAGCCTGAGAGCGCCTCGCTCGTGGCTTCGGTCTCAAGCTGCACGGTCACGCCGTGCACGTCCAGCATGGTGCGGTACCAATCGACGAGGCCCCAGAACTCCTCCTTCCCCGCGACTTGTTTGGCGAGGTTGAGTTGCCCGCCGATTTCGGGGGCGCGGTCCATGAGCGTCACCTTGTGGCCCCGCTCCGCCGCCGTGATGGCCGCCGAGAGACCGGCGGGCCCCGCGCCGACAACGGCAATTGTTTTTGGGCTTGCGGCGGGGTCGATACGCAATTCCGTCTCGTAGCAAGCGCGCGGGTTCACGAGGCAGGTGGAGATCTTGCCGCCGAAAGTATGGTCGAGGCAGGCTTGGTTGCAGGCGATGCAGGGGGCGATCTGGTCGGCCTGACCGGCCTTCGCCTTGGCGAGGAAATCGGCATCGGCCAGCATCGGGCGAGCGAGGCTCACCATGTCGGCGCAGCCCGTCGCAAGCACCTCCTCGGCAACCTCGGGCGTGTTGATCCGGTTCGAGGTGATAAGCGGGATGCCCACCTTGCCCATCAGCTTTTTCGTGACCCATGCAAAGGCCGCGCGTGGCACCGAGGTGGCGATCGTGGGGATGCGCGCCTCGTGCCAGCCGATGCCGGTGTTGATGATGTTGGCGCCCGCCTTCTCGACCTCCTGCGCCAATTGCACGACCTCTTCGAAGGTCGATCCGTTGGGGATGAGGTCGATCATCGACAGGCGGTAGATCAGGATGAAATCCTTGCCCACCGTCTCGCGCACGCGGCGCACGACTTCCAGCGGCAGGCGCATCCGGTTCTCGTAGGAACCGCCCCAGCGGTCTTCGCGCTTGTTGGTATGGGTGACGAGGAACTGGTTCAGGAAATAGCCCTCGGAGCCCATGATCTCGACCCCGTCATAGCCGGCCTCGCGGGCGCGCAGGGCGCAGGCGGCGATGTCGCTGATCTGTTTCTCGATGCCTTCCTCGTCCAACGCCTTGGGCGCGAACATCGAGATCGGGGATTTCACTGCGCTCGGGGCCACGCATTCAGGCGTGAAGGCATAGCGGCCCGCGTGCAGGATCTGCATGGCGATCTTGCCGCCCGCCTCATGCACCCGCTGGGTGATGATGCTGTGGTTGTCCACGTCCTTCTGGCTGACCATCATCGCCGCGCCATGGGCCACCGCGCCTTCGCGGTTCGGCCCGATGCCGCCCGTGACCATCAGCCCCACATCGCCCCGCGCCCGTGCCGCATAGAACTCCGCCACGCGGTTCCAGTCGCCGGTTTCCTCTAGCCCGGTGTGCATCGACCCCATCAGCAAACGGTTCTTCAGCGTGGTAAAACCAAGGTCGAGCGGGGCAAGCAGGTGGGGATAGTCGGACATGGCTTTACCTTTCTGGGTGGGCTGGGTCACTGTGACACCATCGGAAACGGCAGGGCAAGTCACGCGAAACGCCGCGTCATCTGCCCGGCTCACGGCAGGTCAAGACGGGGTGCGGGATGGCGCGGGCAGAGGTGGCGTTGCGTGATGCGGCGATGGCGGATCATGACGCTTTGGGGCGGGTGATGTTCGACGCGATCCACCATGGCGCAAGCGCCTATAGCGCGGCGGAGCGTGCCGCGTGGCTCCCCGCTCCACCACGGGGGCCGCAGTGGACGGCCAAATTGGGCGGGCAGCAGGTGGTGCTGGCCGAACGGGCGGGGCAGGTGATCGGTTTCATGACGTGGGAGCGGGGCTATATCGATCTGGCCTTCATCGCCGCGGCGGCGCAGGGGCAGGGTGTCTTTCGCGCGCTTTATGGGCGGGTCGAACAGGCAGCGGTCGCCGCAGGCGAGAGCCGGTTGCACACCCATGCCAGCGTGATGGCGCGGGCCGCCTTTGAGGCTATGGGCTTTCGTGTTATCGCGGCAGAGCGCGTCGCACGGTCGGGTGAATATCTGGACCGCTTTGAAATGGAGAAGATACTGACATGACCCCCGAAGAGATTGCCAAACTGCCCTACCGCCCTTGCGTCGGCGTGATGCTGGTGAATGCCGAGGGCGAGGTCTTTGTCGGCCAGCGGCGCGACCGGGATCAGGACGCTTGGCAGATGCCCCAAGGCGGGGTCGACAAGGGCGAGGCTGCGCGCGATGCGGCCCTGCGCGAGTTGGAGGAAGAGACCGGCATCCCCCGCGATCTGGTGCGGATCGAAGCCGAGACTTCCCGTTGGCTGCCCTATGATTTGCCCCATGAACTGGTGCCCAACATCTGGAAGGGCCGCTACCGGGGGCAGGAACAGAAATGGTTCCTCATGCGTTTTCTGGGGCAGGACGATCAGGTCAACATCCAGACGGCTGAGCCTGAATTCTCGGAATGGCGCTGGATGCCCGCAGATCAACTGGTCGCGAATATCGTGCCGTTCAAACGTGCGGTCTATGCGGCGGTTCTTGAAGAGTTTGAGGAGAAGTTATGACACGGATCATCGCCTGCGCCCTCGCCACTTTGGCCCCGCTGCCCGCGCTTGCGCTCAGTTGCCTGCCCCATTCGGTCGAGGCGACCTATCAACGCGCGGCCAAAGCCGAGGAAAGCTATGTCGTGGTGCAGGGGCGTCTGACCTTGGATGCCAGCGCCCTGCCGAAGGGTGGCACCATCGGGATCAACCCGCCCGAAAAGACGCCGATCCGGGCGCAGATCAGCGGCAAGGCGCTATCCGAAGGAGGCTTTGACGTGCCCTTTGACCAGCCCTTGATGCTCAACGTTCAGTGTTTCGGCCCTTGGTGCGGCTCTGCCGAAGAGGGGGATGTTCTGGCCTTTCTCGAACGCAAACCGGACGGGGCCTATGCGCTGGAAAGCAACCCCTGCGGGGGCGATCTTTTCGGCTCTCCGAAGCCTGCCATGGTGGATAAGGTGATCGCCTGTTTCCAAGGGGCGGAGTGCACGCCGGTTCGGTGATCCGGCGGCAGTCTTATGCCTCGATAAGCGGCACTTGCGGTGCGGCATCGCGGGGCAGCAGCCCTGTGAGACGCGGATCATCGTCGATCTCGACCTGACGGCGCACTGGGATGAAACCTGACCGCACATAAAAGCCAAGCGCCTGTGGGCTGTCGTTGGTGCAGGTATGCAGGTGCAGCCGGTTGATTGGCTTTTCCCATGCCAGCGTGATCGCTTGGTTCATCAGATACCGCCCCGAACCGCTGCCGATCAGCGCAGAGGTCAGCCCGAAATAGGCCAGCTCGCAGCTGCCATCTTCGGGGAAGTTCAACTCAAGCAGCGCCTCGTCCTTGCCATCGCGGGTCAGCGTATAAAAGTCCCGCGCCGGGTCTTGCAGCAGCGCGGAGAGGGCCGCGTCATCCAGTTTGAGCCGCCCGTACCAGAGCCAATCCATCCCGACACGCCGGAAAATGTCCCGAAACCAGTCGGGCGTCGGTGTGACCTTCCGAAAGGTGACACCCTCGGGCAGGGGCACCTCCCGCAGGCTGGGTTTGGCGTCCATCTCAAGATGGGTCACCACCACGGCGAGTTTGCCGGGCGGGACATCGTGAAAACCGTTCTCGATCATGGTCAGACCAGCCCTTCGGCCTTGAACAGGGCCATGATGTCAGTCTGGGGGCGGGGGCCGATGTGGCGGATCACTTCGCCCGCGCAGATGTTGCCCATGCGGCCACAGGTCTCAAGATCGCGGCCCGTGGCAAGACCATAGAGGAAGCCCGCCGCGAATTGATCGCCCGCGCCCGTGGCATCCACCGGCACGACCTTTTCGACCGGCACGTCGATCCGTTCCGCGCCTCGGACCAGCGTGACCCCATCGCCTGAACGGGTGCAGACCACCAGCGGGCAAATCTCGGCGGTTTTGGCCAGTGCGGCTTCGGTGTCGTCGGTTTCCCAAAGGGCGCGAATCTCGGCCTCATTGCCGATGACATAGCCCAGATCGTTTTCGATCAGCGCGAGGAAGTCGTCGCGGTGGCGCTCCACGCAGAAGGGGTCGGAGATGGCGATGCCCGCCATGCCGCCGCCCGCCGTCGCGGCCCGCGCGGCCTCGCGAAAGGCGGTTTTGCCCGCCTCGTGGTCAAAGAGGTAGCCTTCGAGGAACATCAGCTTGGCCTTCTCCGTCACCGCCTGCGGCACATCGGCCGAGGTCAGCCCGGTTGAGATGCCGAGGTAGGTGTTCAGCGACCGCTCCCCATCGGGGGTGACGAAGATCATGCAACGCGAGGTTGGGTTCTCGCCCTCGGCCACGGGGGCGTTGACGAAATCGATCCCGATATCGGTCATCGCCTTGGCATAGAACTGGCCCAGCTCATCATCGCGCACCCGCCCGATAAAAGCGGTCTTGAGGCCCAGCGCGCCCGCGCCCGCGACGGTATTGGCGACCGAGCCGCCCGGCGTCTGCACCCGGTCTTGCATCGCGGCATAGAGGTCTTCGGCGCGGTCACGCTCGATCAACTGCATGATGCCTTTCTCGATGCCGTTGTCGGCAAGGAAATTGTCATCGGCATGGGAGATCACGTCGACGACGGCGTTGCCGATGCCAACCACTTCGTATTGGGTCATTCTGTCTTGTCCTCGTATTGGCACAGGTCACGGATGATGCAGGTGCGGCACAGGGGTTTGCGGGCTTTACAGTGATAGCGGCCATGCAGGATCAGCCAGTGATGGGCATGGCGCTGGAAATCGGCGGGAATGTTGTCTTCAATGGCGCGCTCGACCGCGTCGACCGTCTTGCCCGGTGCGATCCCGGTGCGGTTGCCAACGCGGAAGATATGCGTGTCCACCGCCTGCGCGGGCTGGCCCCACCACATATTGAGCACGACATTCGCAGTCTTGCGCCCCACCCCCGGCAGCGATTGCAGCGCAGCGCGGGAGTTCGGCACCTCGCCGTCGTAATCGTCGACGAGGATTTGGCTGAGCTTGATGACGTTCTTGGCCTTCTGACGGTAGAGGCCGATGGTCTTGATATGTTCAATTAGCCCCTCAAGCCCGAGATCGAGCATTTTTTGCGGCGTGTCGGCAATCTTGAACAACTCGCGCGTGGCTTTGTTGACGCCCGCATCGGTCGATTGCGCGCTCAGCGCGACCGCCACGACGAGCGTATAGACGTTCACATGTTCCAACTCGCCCTCGGGCTCAGGCTCTGCCTGTTGGAAACGTGCGAAAATCTCGCGGATGGTATGATAATCAAGTTGGCGCGCCATGGCTCCGGGTATGCGATGAATGGCGCGGCAGGGCAAGCGGGGGCGGGTTGCGATACATTGGCGCAAGAAACGGGTCGCACGGGGGCAGGGGCGCGGCTAATCTGATGGCATGACACAGATCGCACAGCTCTCTCCCGCGCCCGAAGATCAGGGGTACCACTATCAGGTGATGCGCCGCGCCATCGCCCTGATTGACGAGGCCGAGGACCCCAAGCAACTCGATTGGATCGCGGGCGAGATGGGCATGTCCGCCGCGCATTTCCAGCGGCTGTTCTCACGCTGGGTGGGGGTCTCGCCGAAGCGATACCAGCAGTATCTGATGCTGGATCAGGCCAAAGTCATGCTGCGCGACCGTTTCACCACGCTGGCGGCGGCGCATGAATTGGGGCTGTCGGGCAGCGGGCGGTTGCATGACCTTTTCCTGCGCTGGGAGGCGATGAGCCCCGGTGAGTTCGCCCGCAAGGGCGCGGGGCTGACGATCTACTGGGGTTGGTTCGACAGCCCCTTCGGCCCGACACTGGTGATGGGCACCGACAAGGGCATCTGCGGGCTCGCGCTGTCGTCGGAAGTGGGGGAGGATGCGGCGATGACGGATCTTTGCAGCCGCTGGCCGCTCGCCGATTTCGTGGAGGCCCCCGCGCGGTTGCAGGCATGGGTTGACGCGGCCTTTGGGCGGCGGAAAGACCCCGAGGCGAAGGCGCCGCTCTACCTTATCGGTGCGCCCTTTCAAATCAAGGTCTGGGAGGCGCTGCTGAGCATCCCCTCAGGGCAGGTGACCACCTATTCCGAAATCGCACAGAGCATCGGCAGCCCCCGCGCCGTGCGTGCCGTGGGCACAGCAGTAGGGCGCAATCCGGTGAGTTGGCTGATCCCCTGTCACCGGGCGCTGCGCAAAAGCGGGGGCTTGGGCGGCTACCACTGGGGGCTGCCGGTGAAACGCGCAATGCTCGCCTTCGAGGCGGCACGGGCAGAGGCGCAAACAACCCCATCTGGGCGGGTTTCTGCCGAATAGCGGTTATATGTAATGTTTTTGGGAACTTTGCGTGCCTATATTGCGTTCATGTCAAGATGCCCCGCCCGAACGGGGCCGCAAACATGAAGGCAGTAGACATGATTTCTTCGAAGATGACTTTGGCCGCCGCTCTGGCCGGCGCGATGACACTGGGTGCCTGTACGCAGCCGATCAATGGCGATCCCAACCAGCGGACCAAGAATGGCGCTTTGATCGGTGCGGGCGTCGGGGCCCTTGCCGGTGCGATTTCCGAAGGCGACGGCAAAGGCGCGCTGAAAGGCGCTTTGATCGGCGGCACGATCGGCGCGGGCGTCGGCTATTCGCTCGATAAGCAAGAGGCCGAGTTGCGCGCCGCGATGGACAGCCGCGTGGTGATCACCAACACCGGCGACCGTCTGATCGTGACCCTGCCGCAAGACATCCTCTTTGCGACCGACAGCACCAGCGTATCGCCCGCCCTGCGTGACGATCTGGCCGCGCTGGCGCAGAACGTGAACATCTATCAGAACTCCACCCTGCAAGTCGTGGGCCACACCGACAGCGATGGCGAAGCGGCCTACAACCAGCAGCTTTCCGAGCGTCGCGCGCAGGCCGTGGGCAACATCCTTCTGTCCAACGGCGTGCCGCAGCAGCGTTTGCAGACATTCGGTCGTGGCGAAAGCCAGCCCGTGGCAAGCAACCTGAGCGCCGCTGGCAAAGCGCAAAACCGCCGGGTCGAGATCGTGATCCTGCCCAACGCGCGCTAAACCGCCCTTAGAGAGTGACAGAGAACCCCGGCCAGTGGCCGGGGTTTTTTGTTGGCCTAAAGGTTGTCCTCGACCCCGAAACCCTTGGGGATGGCATCGCGCCCTTCGAGCAGAAGATCGGCCATGACCTCTGCCACTTTGGGGGCCATGCCGAAGCCGATTTTGAAGCCGCCGTTGGCGATGTAATGCCCCGGCTTGCCCGGCCACGGCCCCAGCATCGGCGCGCGGCTGCGGCTGCGCGGGCGCAGCCCGGCCCAGCGTTCGACGACCGGCGCGTCTTGCAATGCGGGGACCGCCGCGCGGGCCTTGGCGATCACCGCGTCGAGCTGTGCATCGGTGCCGCCAGGGCTGTCATATTCTCGCTCAGTGGTGCCACCCACAGCCACCGTGCCATCCAGATGCGGGATCACATGGACCCCATCGGCAAAAAGCTGCGCTGCGCCGCCCCGGTCCAGCCGCAGGAGCGCGGCCTGCCCTTTGATGCCCGCGCCAACCAAACGCGGATGGCCCGCATTCAGCGCCTCCAGCCCCGCGACCCCAGTGGCCCAGAGGGTCAGACCCGTATCGGGGGCCTCGGCCACGATCTCAACGCCTTTGGCCGCCAGCGCCGCGACGAGGGCGGCACAGGCGTGGCGCGGGTAGACGAGGGCGCTGAGGGTGTCGCGGATCAGCCAGCCCGTGGGGCTCTGCGGGGCCCAATCGCTGCTCTCGGCGCGGATCAACTCCCACCGGGCGCGGCCTTGCCAAAGTTCGGCTGCCGTGTCCTGCCGTTGCCGTGCCAGCGCGAGGGCCGCGTCATCCGCAACCGGCTGCAAGCGCCCGCTGCGGATATAGCCGGACGCGCGACCGCCCGCAGCCTCGACCTCGGCCCAGAAGGCTTCGGCGCTGAGCAGGCTCTCAAGCTGAAAGGCTTTCTTGGCGTTCCAATTTTCCGGCACATGCGGCGCCAGCGCGCCCACGATCCCGCCCGACGCCCCCGCCGCCGGTCCTGCCGGATCGACCATACGGACCACCGCCCCGCGCCGGACGCAGGCCCAAGCCACCGACAGGCCAAAAATCCCGGCCCCTCTTACGGTTACATCCACCATTGCCATTCCCCGCCAGCTTGCGCAGTGTCTGCGCGACTTCTTTCCCCCTCTAGCAGGACGTGCCGTGCCAGACCAGAATGCCCAGATCACGTGGCGCGCGGGCCAAGTGCCCGTCTCGACCCAGTTCGATGACCCCTACTTCAGCTTGGAGGATGGCGCGGCAGAGACGGCCTATGTCTTTCTGGCGGGCAATGACCTGCCCGAGAGGTTCCGCCCCGGCTTTCACATCGCCGAGCTTGGCTTTGGCACCGGGTTGAACCTGTTGCTGGCATGGGATGCTTGGATGCGGGCGGGCCATGACGGGCCGCTGCATTTCACCAGTTTCGAAGCCTACCCGATGCACCCAGAGGATATGGCGCAGGCCCATGCGGCCTTTCCCGCGCTCGACGGGCGGCGCGATGCGCTGACGGCGGCGTGGGATGACACGGGTGGCGTGTTGGAACTGCCCGGCCTGCGGGCCGAGATCATCATCGGCGACGCACGCGAAACCCTGCCCGCGTGGCAAGGGCAGGCGGATGCATGGTTCCTCGACGGTTTCTCTCCGGCCAAGAACCCCGAGCTTTGGGGCGATGACCTGATGGCCGAGGTGGCGCGTCATACTGCGCCGGGTGGCACCGCCGCGACCTATACCGCCGCGGGCTTCGTGCGCCGTGCGCTTGCCGCGGGCGGTTTCGAGGTTGCCCGCATCCCCGGCTATGGCCGCAAACGCCATATGACCCGCGCGCGGATGCCCGCATGAGCCAGTCCAACAACATCCCGCTCGGCATCATGCTGATGATCGCCACGACGATGGTCTTTGCCGTTCAAGACGGGCTGTCACGCCATCTGGCCGAGAACTACAATGTGCTGATGGTGGTGATGATCCGCTATTGGTTTTTCGCGGCCTTCGTGATTGCGCTGGCATTGCGCAAGGCGGGCGGCATCCGCCGCGCCGCCGCCACGACACAGCCCGCGGTGCAAATCCTGCGGGGCGTGCTGCTCTCGGCGCAGATTTGCACGATGGTGCTGGGCTTCACCATTCTGGGGTTGGTGGAGAGCCATGCGGTCTTTACCTGCTACCCGCTTTTGGTGGCAGCGCTGTCTGGCCCGATCTTGGGTGAGAAAGTCGGCTGGCGGCGGTGGGCCGCGATTGGTGTGGGCTTTGTCGGGGTGCTGGTGATCTTGCAACCCGGGCTTCGCGTGGTGGACCCTGCCGCCGCGATCCCGCTGGCAGGGGCGGCGATGTTTGCAGTCTATGGCTTGCTGACTCGCTATGTCGCGCGGCGCGACACGACGGCGACAAGTTTCTTCTGGACGGGCGTGACCGGTGCGGCGGTCATGACGGCGGTGGGCATCTGGTTTTGGGAGCCGATGACGCCGGGCAACTGGCTGCTGATGGGCACGCTTTGCATCACCGGGGTCACGGGCCATTGGCTGCTGATCCGTTGCTACGAGGTGGCCGAGGCCAGCGCGGTGCAGCCCTTCGCCTATACGCAACTGATCTTTACCGTGATCATCGGCCTGTCGGTCTTTAACGAGGTGCTCCGCCCCAGCGTGGTGCTGGGCGCGGGCATGATCGTGGCGGCAGGGCTGTTCACCCTATGGCGCGAACGCCTTCAACGTCGATCCGGTTAACTCTTCGCTAAAGGGGATCGGCAGCGGGTCTTTTCCCAGACGGGCGCGATAGACGGGCAGGCTTTCGGTCACCCGCATGACGTAGTTCTGCGTCTCACGAAAGGGGATCATCTCGATCCAATCGACGATGTCGATCTCACCCTTGCGCGGGTCGCCATAGGTCGCCATCCAGCGCCGCGGGCGGCTGGGGCCCGCGTTATAGGCCGCCGACATCATGGAGACATTGCCGTCGAAAAGCCCCGCCATCTGCGACAGATAGGTCGCGCCAAGCCGCGCGTTGTAATCGGGGTCGGCGGTCAGCCGGTCCGTCGTGTGCTGGCCTGAGATGCCCAGATCGCGCGCCACGTCCCGCGCCGTGGCGGGCATGATCTGCATCAAGCCCCGCGCGCCAACGCCACTTTGCACATTGGGGTCAAATTCGCTTTCACGCCGCGCGATGGCGAGGGTCATCTCGGTCGCCATCGGCAGGTCTTTCTCCACCAGACTGTGCAGCGCGTAATAGGGGGCGGGCACCTCCAGTCCCCGCTGCGCGGCGCGTTTGCCGATCATCACCGCGATATGCGGCTGGCCCACGTCGATGGCGGCTTGCCCCAGCAGGGCGATGTCTTCGGGGACGAGCTGTTCGGCCAAATGGGTCCAGAACCGCTCGGCGGTGGACAGCTCGCCCGAGGCTTGCAGCAGCAACCCGGCCTCGAACAGCGGCGCACGGGCCAGCGGGGAGCTGCGCCAGTCTTGTTCAGGTGCCGCGCCTGCGAGCTTTTCGTCAAAGGGGATGCCGCCCCGTTCGGCGGCCAGCAGCCCGTAGAAGGAGGTTTGGTATTCCGCCCCCATGGCATAGGCTTTCGCCGCGCCTTCGGCATCGCCCATCGCCTCTAACGCGCGGCCTTGCCAATAGCCCGCGCGGCCTTGGCTGATGGGGGATTCCACGGCGTTGTCATGGTTCTGGAAATGGCCCAAAGCGGTGGTGGGATCGTCCAAGAACCGCAGCGCGATATAGCCGGAGAGCCATTCGAGATCGGCATAGTTCGAGCCATCGGTCAGAAAATGCTGCGACGCCAGCCGGTAGGCCCTTTGCGCATCGCCATTGCGCATTTCATCCCGCGCCAAGGCGCGGCGGCGGTTGGCCCATTTGGGGGGCTGGCCGAGGGCCTCAGCCGAGGTCGAGCGCGCCAGCATCAAATCCTTGGCATCCTCGCGCAGCCCCTTGCGGATACGCCATTCAAAGCGGTCATGCGCCAACCCCGGCGCATCGGACTTGGAGGCGGGGAGCGCGTCGATCTTGGCGTTCACGTCGCTTTCCAGCGTTTGCAGGGCGATGCGGGTTTCCGCCAGCGCCCTATCGGCGCTTGGGACCAGATCGAACATCTGCCGCGCTTCGGAATGTTCGCGCTGCCAAAGCATCTCTTCGAGCCGCGCCGCGTGATGGGGGGCCAGAAGGCTGCCATGCGCCTCGACAAATAGCGCCTGACTGGTGGCGTTCATCGGCATGGTCCGCCACGCCAGTACGAGGTTCGCCTCGGCCTCACCGCGCTGCCCGCTGTTGATCAGCGCCTCGGCATGAGCCAGCACGCCGCGCGGGGTCTGCGGGGCCATCGCCGAAAAGAAATCCAGTATATCGCTTTCAGACTGTTTGATCACCGCGGCTTCGGTCTGTCTGCGCAAATACGCCTCACCGGGCCAGTCGGGCCTGCGGTTCAGGAAATCGCGAGCTTGCGTATAGGTGCCGCGCCCGGCGCGCAGCCGGTGCCATTCGATCACATCGGCGGCGACCTGCCCGTCACGGGCGGCCAGCGCCGCAGCCGCGTCCCAATTGCCGCTGCGCATCGCATCCATTGCCCAGCCCAAAGGCCGCGGGCGCTGCGCTTCCGCAGGCACGGTCAGGACAAAAACACTCATGAGGATCGCCATCAGGCGCGTCATCGCTTGCATTTCCCACGTCTCCGAGGCTAGAGCCTTGCAACATATGGCTTGGGCGCCGTTTATCAAACCGTAGCGCCCGCAAAAGCCCTCATCCAGTCCGGTTTTCCGCCGGCCAGCACTTAAGGAGCGTGCACATGTTCAAAGGCTCTCTGCCTGCCCTCGTCACGCCGTTTCGCAACGGCGCGCTGGATCTGGATACGCTTAAGAAACTTATCGAATGGCACATCGGCGAAGGGTCGAGCGGGCTCGTCCCCGTCGGCACCACCGGCGAATCCCCGACGCTGAGCCATGCCGAGCATGAGACCGTCGTCGAAGAGGTGGTCAAAGCCGTCGCGGGCCGCATCCCGGTCATCGCGGGCGCCGGGTCGAACAACACGGTCGAAAGCATCCGCCTCGCCCGTCACGCCGAAAAGGTCGGCGCGGATGCGCTGCTGGTGGTGACACCCTATTACAACAAGCCCACGCAGCGCGGGTTGGTGGCGCATTTCACCGCCGTGCATGACTGCTGTGACCTGCCGATCATCATTTACAATATCCCCGGCCGTTCGGTGGTGGATATGATGCCCGAAACGATGGGCGAACTGGCCGAGCTGCCGCGCATCGTCGGCGTCAAGGACGCCACCGGCGATCTGGCGCGCGTCTGCGATCAGCGCATTACCTGCGGCCCGGATTTCTGCCAGCTCTCGGGCGAAGATGCCACGGCGCATGGGTTCAACGCCCAAGGCGGCGTCGGCTGTATCTCGGTCACCGCTAATGTCGCGCCGCGCCTTGTGGCGCAGATGCAGGCCGCCTGTCTTGAGGGCGACTATGCCAAGGCGCTGGAATTGCAGGACCGTTTGATGCCGCTTCACAAGGCGATCTTTACCGAACCGGGGCTTGTGGGTGTGAAATACGCCATGTCGCGGCTCGACCTCTGCTCGGACGAGGTGCGTCTGCCGCTCACGGAACTGACCGACCCGACCAAGGAACTGGTCGATGCGGCCCTGCGCCATGCGGGGCTGATGAACTAAACCTAATGTAAACAGGTTGGCCGATACGAAGAGGGGGTGAAGACACCCCCTCTTTTGCGTTCAGCGTTTGCCGTAATAGAGGCCGACCACATGTTCGGCTTGGGCAAAGAACAGCCAGCGCGCGGTCAGCACCCCTGCCGCATGGCTGAGCACCGCGAGACCGGCGGCAAGGTGGTGGAACACGGGCGAGAACAACAGCAGCAGCGGCAGCAGCACCATCAGGGCAATCGCGATCACCCGCAGTTTCAGCGCATGTTTGCGCCCGATCTGATAGACGAATTCCCGCAACAGGTAGTTGGTGCCGGTATGGGGCGGCTCAAAGGCGCGGACACTGCCCTGCGGCCCCAACCGCGTCGCGCTCGCGATATCGCTGGTGGAGGCGGCAAACGCCCGATCCCCGCGCCACCATGTGGCGATCTGCACCGCCCCGGCCAGCGCCAGCAGGACCATCGCCGCCGTCACCTGCCCCGCCAGTAGGGCACCGCCCGCGATGCTGAGCGACAGGAAATTCAGCGGCGTCATCACGCTATGCCAGCGCGGCACGGTTTTCATCTGGGTATAGATCATCGCCGTGGTCAGCACCGTGAGCAGCGACAGCGCCGCACCGATTACCCCCAAGGGCCAGATCCGCGTGTCGTAAAACACCAACCCCGCGCCATAGGCGGCCATGATCAGCAAAGCGGCGACCGAGGCCCATGCCTCGCGGCTGAGCCAAGAGCTGCGCCATTGCGTGAAGGCCTTGAGCGCGCGCTCCGGGTGGCCAAGGTGGAAGGTCGATGCGATGAGTCCGCCCACGGCCAAGAGATAGGCCAGCGCGAAGAAGACGAAGGCGACCCAGCCGGTCACCGCAGGCATGCCGATGCCGAGCCATGCCAATAGACCGAACCCCATGCCCGACAGGCTGCTGAACAGAATAACGGAAGGCGCCGGATGCATCAGAGCTTCTCCAAAGTGCGGTCGAGCCAGCCGAGGAAGCCCTTCGGCCCCTCGTCCACCGGGGCGAGGAAGGGGGCGAGCACGTCGATCTCGCCCTCGGGAGGGCCAAGCGTGTCACGCGGGCGCGGCGGCAGGTATTTGTTGACCGGTTTGGTGCCCTGTTCGGGCATCAGGTCCACGCCACCACGCTCTGCCACCAACTGGCTGACCGCGCTGTCCGGATCGCCCAGATCGCCGAAATGCCGCGCGCCCGCGGGGCAGGTGCGCACGCAGGCGGGCTGGCGGTCTTCCTCGGGCAGGTTCTCGTTGTAGATCCGGTCGACGCAGAGGGTGCATTTCTTCATCACGCCGGCTGCCTGATCCATCTCGCGCGCGCCGTAGGGGCAGGCCCAAGCGCAGAGGCCGCAGCCGATGCAATCGCTTTCGTTGACCAGCACGATGCCGTCCTCGACCCGCTTGTAGCTGGCCCCCGTCGGACAGACGGTGACGCAGGGCGCGTCTTCGCAATGCAGGCAGGATTTGGGGAAATGGACCAGTTGCGCGGCGCCCGCCTCGGGCTGGACCTCGTAGCTGTGTACCCGGTTGAGGAAGGTGCCCGACGGGTCGCCGCCATAGGCGTCTTGGTCCGACAGCGGTGCGCCGTAGTTTTCGGTGTTCCAGCCCTTGCAAGAGATCACGCAGGCATGACAGCCGACGCAAGTATCAAGGTCGATCACGAGGCCGAGTTTGCGCTCGGTTTGGTCGGGAAGGGTGGTCATGGGCGGTGGTCCTGAAGGGTCGTTCTCGCGGCGCGGGGGGCGAAGGGGGTCATTTGCCCACCTTCCACGCGATGTCGCGCGGCGCGGGCGGGATAGGCGAGCGTTGCGGCGGGATCTCCGGTTGTGCCTCGGCAGGGGCCGCGGTCTTTTCGATATGGACCTTGAGGTCGAACCACGCAGCCTGTCCGGTGATCGGGTCGGAGTTGGACCAGCGCAGGCCGTCGCCCTTTGGGGGGAGAAGCTCGTGGATCAGGTGGTTCAGCAGAAAACCCTTCGTCGCTTCCGGCGCGTCGCGATCCAGCGCCCATGCGCCCTTGCGCTTGCCGATGGCATTCCACGTCCAGACGGTATGCGGGTTCAGCGCGGCCATCTCCATCACTGGCACGGTGATCCCGCCATGGGGCGAGGTCACCCGCGCCCAATCGCCGTCCTTCAGACCCTTCGCGCGCATGATCGCGGTGGGCAGGTAGAGCGGGTTGCGCCCGTGCAACTGCCGCAGCCAAGCGTTCTGGCTGCCCCATGAATGGTACATCGCCATCGGACGTTGGGTGAGGGCATGGACATCGTAGCCCTGCGTGCCCTCGGGGTCGCTTTCGTACCAATGCGGCAGCGGCGTCATGTATTGCTTGATGCGCGCGCGCAGATACTCGGGGGGCTGGCGGTCACCGTGACCCTCGGCGGCGAGCTGGAAGCGGCGCAGCGGCTCCACGTAGAGCGAGAAGAGATAGGGCTGCGGTGCGTCGTAAATCCCCATGCCCACGGCCCAGTCCTGATAGGCGGCGTTCCACGGTTTGTAGTACTGCGCCTCGGCGGGAATGTGATGGGCCGAGAAGCCGCCGTTTTCAATGTAGCGGTCGATCTGCTCGGGGTTCGGGGCGCCGCGGCCGCTTTGGGTGCCGTCCTCTCCGCGGAACCCCGCCAGCGGCCCGATGCCGGGGCGGCGTTCGTGGTTGGTGATGTAATCGGCGTAGTCGCGGTACTTTTGACTGCCGTCCTCGTTCACGAACCCGGGCAGGTCCAGCCGCGCGCCAAGATCGCAGAGCACCGACTGGAAGCCGCGCACGTCGCGGTTCGGCTCAACGACCGGCCAGCGGATCGCATCGGCGGCGGCGTCGGCCTCGCTGATCGGGCGGTCGAGGAGCGAGATGCAATCGTGACGCTCCAGATAGGTCGTGTCGGGCAGGATCAGGTCGGCATAGGCCACCATCTCCGACGAATAGGCGTCGGAATAGATGATGCGCGGGATCACGTAGTCGCCGTTCTCGTCGGTGTCGGTCAGCATTTCCATCACCCCGCCGGGGTTCATGGAGGAGTTCCACGACATGTTGGCCATATAAAGAAACAGCGTGTCGATCTTGTAGGGATCGCCCGCATGGGCGTTTGAGATCACCATATGCATCAGCCCATGGGCCGACATCGGGTTCTCCCAAGTAAACGCCTTGTCGATCCGCGCGGGGCTGCCATCGGGGCACAGCGCCAGATCGTCGGGGCCTTGCACGAAACCCAGATGCGGCCCGTCGAGCGGCCCGCCGGGCGTGGCCTTACAATGCGGTTTGGGATGCGCCGTGGCGGGCTTGGGGTAGGGTGGTTTGAAGCGGAAGCCGCCCGGCACCTCCACGGTGCCGAGGATGATCTGCAGCACATGCAGCGCGCGGCAGGTCTGGAAGCCGTTGGCATGGGCCGAGATGCCGCGCATGGCGTGGAAGGACACGGGCCGACCGATCATCTTCTCGTGGCGCTCGCCCCGGAAATCGGTCCAAGGCTGGTCGAGCTCGAAGGCTTCGTCGAAGGCCACGCGCGCCAGTTCCGCCGCGATGGCGCGGATGCGCGGCGCCGGGATGCCGCAGCGCTCGGCCACGGCCTCGGGGGTGTAGTCCTCGCCAAGGTACTCTTCGGCCATCTTGTGGAACACCGGGCGGTGCGTGATGCCGCCCGCGCGGTAGGTGGCCGAGAGGTCGGGGCGCACGCCGGGTTGGTCGAAGGGGGTGAGCTTGCGGGTCTTGCGGTCGATCACCAGCGCCTTGCCGTCCGTGTCGCGCAGTTGCAGGCCGAATTCGGGCGACTTCGGGTCGCCGTTCAGCAGCACCGGCGCGTCGGTGTAGCGCGCGAGGTAGTCCAGATCGATGCGCCCGGCCTTCATCAGGCAGTGGATCAGCGACAGGATGAACAGCCCGTCGGTCCCGGGCGTGATGCCGACCCAATCGTCGGCGATGGCGTTATAGCCGGTGCGGATGGGGTTCACCCCGATTACCCGCGCGCCGCGTTTCTTGAGCTTGCCCAGCCCCATCTTGATCGGGTTGCTGTCGTGATCCTCGGCCACGCCGAAGAGCATGAAGAGCTTGGTGTGGTCCCAATCAGGCTGGCCGAACTCCCAGAAGGCGCCACCCATAGTATAGATCCCCGCCGTCGCCATGTTGACCGAGCAGAAGCCGCCATGCGCCGCATAATTCGGCGTGCCAAAGGCCTGCGCCCAGAGCGAGGTGAAGCTCTGCGACTGGTCGCGCCCGGTGAAAAAGGCGAGTTTCTCTGGCGCCTCATGGCGTAGCGGCTCCAGCCAGCCGGTGGCGATCTCAAGCGCCTCGGCCCAGCTGATGTCCTCGAATTCGCCCGAGCCGCGGGGGCCCACGCGTTTCATCGGGTTGCGCAGCCGCGCGGGGGAATTGTGCTGCATGATCCCCGCCGAGCCCTTGGCGCAGAGCACGCCGCGATTCACCGGGTGGTCGCGGTTGCCCTCGATATAGGCGACCTTGCCTTTCTTAATGTGCACGTTGATGCCGCAGCGGCAGGCGCACATGTAGCAGGTCGTGCGGCGGACCTCGTCCGAGACCTTGGGCGACAGATCGAGCGGCGGCTGGGAATGCGTCATGAGGGGGCGGGGGCTTTCAGCAGGGCAAGCGCTTGGCGCGCGATATGTTTCTCTTCGGCGGCGGGGATGACCCATGAGGGAATATTTCCCGCCCAGCGGAGGTTTGCAAGAACCTTTTCCCTCACCGCGGAATCGTTTTCGCCAATCCCGCCGGTGAAGGCGATGCCGTCGATCCCGCCCATCGCGGCGATCATCGACCCGGCCTGACGGGTGATCCAGTAGCAAAAGTGGTCGCGGGCAAAGCGGGCGCTTTCGCTATCGCTTTCCGCCAGTTGGCGCATGTCGGCGGTCTGGCCCGACAGGCCGAGCAACCCGCTTTCGTGGTGCAGCAATCTCTGCGCGGCTTCCAGTCCGAGATCGCCCACCAGATGCAACACCGCGCCCGCGTCGATCTCTCCCGCGCGGGTGCCCATGGTCAGCCCGCCCAAGGGTGAGAATCCCATGGTGGTGGCGACCGATTTCCCATCGCGGATCGCGCAGAGGGAGGCGCCGTTGCCCAGATGCAGCGCCAAGAGGCGCGGGGGCAGGTCCGCGCCGGTTTGCGCGGTGAAATTCCGCGCGAGGCTCTCGTAGCTGATCCCGTGGAAGCCGTAGCGGCGCAGGGCGGCGGTCTCGGGCTTCTCGGGCAGCGCGTAGCGGCGCGCCACGTCCGGGTTGGTGCGGTGAAAGCCCGTGTCGAAAGCGGCGAATTGCGGCAGCTCCGGCATCAGCGCTGCAAGGGCGTCGATGGCGCTGAGGTGATGCGGATTGTGCAGCGGGGCCAACGGTTGCGCCGCGGCGATGGCGGCGCGCACGGCGGGGGTGACTTCCGTTGTCTCAGCTAAATCCGGGCCGCCGTGCACCACGCGATGCGCGGCGGCGCTGAGGTCAGCGGTCGCGATCCCCGTGTCACGCAGCCCTGCCAGAATGGCGGTGAAGGCGGTGCGGTGATCGGGCAGCGCAAGGGGCCGTGCCGGAGCCTTTCCCACACGCAGGGCGCCGGACTGGCCGATGCCCTGCGCTTCGATCCGCAGGGTTTCAGACAGCCCGCCGTCAAAGACCGCCGCCTTGATCGACGACGATCCCGCATTGACGACGAGCACCAGCCCCATGGCTCAGACCCGTTGCGGGCGCATGTCATCCCGGCTGATCCCGGCGACGGAGACCGGTTTCTTCATCGCGTCGCGGCGGAAGGGCTCGCCCAGTTCCTGGTTGAGCAGCACCTCGATGAAGGTGGTCTTACCGTCATTCATCTGCGCCTTGATCGCGCGGTCCAACGCCTCGGTCAGTTCCTCCATCGACGAGACCTGCACCCCCTCGACCCCGCAGGCCTTGGCGATCCCGGCATAGGAGACTTCCTGCGCCAGTTCGGTGCCGACGAAATTGTCGTCGAACCAAAGCGTCGTGTTCCGCTTCTCCGCGCCCCATTGGTAGTTGCGGAAGATCACCATGGTCACGGCGGGCCAGTCGTCGCGGTTCACACTGACCATCTCGTTCATGGAAATGCCGAAGGCGCCATCCCCGGCAAAGCCGACTACTGGCACGTCCGGGCAGGCGATCTTGGCCCCGCAGATCGCCGGGAAACCATAGCCGCAGGGGCCAAAGAGGCCGGGGGCGAGGTATTTGCGCCCCGCCTCGAAGGTCGGGTAGGCGTTGCCGATGGCGCAGTTGTTGCCGATATCGGAACTGATGATCGCCTCGGTCGGCAGGGCTTTCTGGATCGCGCGCCATGCCATGCGGGGCGACATTTTCTCGGGCTCGCGGTCGCGGGCGCGTTCGTTCCATGTGGTGCCGGGGTCGTCCTCCTCGTGGTCCATAGAGGTGAGTTCTTGCGCCCATGCGGATTTGGTCTGGGCGATCAGGTTGCGCCGTTCGTCGCGGCCCGCATCGCCTGCATCCTCGGTCAGCCGGTCGAAAATGCTCCGTGCCACCTTGCCCGCGTCGCCGACGATACCGACGCTGACCTTCTTGGTCAGACCAATGCGGTCGGGGTTTATGTCGACCTGAATGATCTTGGCGTCCTTGGGCCAATAGTCGATGCCATAGCCCGGCAGGGTTGAGAAGGGGTTGAGCCTTGTGCCGAGCGCCAGAACCACATCGGCCTTGGCGATCAACTCCATCGCTGCTTTGGAGCCGTTGTAACCCAGCGGCCCGACCGAGAGCGGGTGCGAGCCTGGGAAGGCGTCATTGTGCTGATAACCGCAGCAGACCGGCGCATCGAGACGCTCGGCCAGTTGGCGCGCGTCGTCGATCGCGCCGCCGATCACCACGCCCGCGCCGTTCAGGATCACCGGGAATTTCGCCTTCGAGAGCAGTTCCGCCGCCTCGGCAATCGCCGTCTCCCCACCCGAGGGGCGCTCGAACTCGACGATGGCGGGCAACTCGATGTCGATCACCTGCGTCCAGAAATCGCGGGGGATGTTGATCTGGGCGGGGGCGGAGTGGCGTTTGGCCTGAAGGATCACGCGGTTCAGCGTCTCGGCGATGCGGCTGGGGTCGCGGACCTCCTCCTGATAGGCGACCATGTCGCGGAAGAGCGCCATCTGCTCGACCTCCTGAAAGCCGCCCTGACCGATGGTCTTGTTCGCCGCCTGCGGGGTCACCAGCAAAAGCGGCGTGTGGTTCCAGTAGGCGGTTTTCACCGGCGTCACGAAATTGGTGATGCCAGGCCCGTTCTGCGCCACCATCATCGACATCCGCCCCGAGGCGCGGGTGTAGCCATCGGCCATCATGCCCGAATTGCACTCATGCGCGCCGTCGTAAAAGGTGATCCCGGCGGCGGGGAAAAGGTCGGAAATCGGCATCATGGCCGAGCCGATAATGCCAAAGGCCGTGTCGATCCCATGCATCTGAAGGGTTTTGACGAAGGCTTCTTCGGTGGTCATTTTCATCGCGCGATCCTTTGGGCATGGGGCAAAGCTATCGGCAAATTACGGGCAGGTGCAGGCCGGGGTTAGGGCCAGAAATGCGCCAGCCCTAAGGCCAGATCAGCCCAGGCGGTCAATCTCTTGCGCGATCAGCCCTACGCCCTCTTCGATCCGCGCGGCGGGGATCGAAGAATAGGCCAGCCGATAGTAGTTCGTGGCCTTCTCAGCCCCGGCGAAAAAGGCATGTCCCGGCTCCAGCAGCACATCCTGCGCGCGCAGGTTTTCGGCCAGTTCCGCCGTGTCCACGCCTTCTGGTGCGCGCATCCAGAAGGACGAGCCGCCATAGGCCCCCCGGCCCGAGACGCGCAGGCCATGGGTCTCTAGCGCCGCGTCCATGACCCGGCGGCGTTCGTGCAGCGCCAGCCCCATGCGGCGGATCTGAGCGTCGTAGTGGCCAAGCGACAGGAAATAGGCGGCGGTGCGCTGGATATGCCCCGGCGGGTGCCGCAGGACCGAAGCGCGCAGCGCGCGGGCCTCGCGGATGAAGGGTTCGGACCCCACCAGATACCCCAGTCGCAGCCCCGGAAAGAGCGATTTGGAGAAGCTGCCGACATAGATCACCCGCCCCTCGTCATCGAGCGATTTAAGCGCGGGCGAGGCGGGTTTGAGAAAGGACATCTCGAACTCATAGTCATCCTCGACGATCAGCGCTTCCAGCGCGCGGGCGCGGGCCAGCAGCGCGCGGCGGCGGTCCATCGGCATGGTCGCATTGGTCGGGCATTGGTGGCTTGGGGTCGCGAAAATCACATCCGTATCGGGGGGGATCGCCTCGGGCGGGAGGCCGTCTTGATCCACCCGCACGGGCGTGATGTGGCAACGGGACTGGCTGAGAATACCGCTCAACGCCGGATAGCACGGGTCTTCGAGCACGGCGCGGCGGCGTTGGGTCAGCAGCACCTGCGCGGTCAGCCAAAGCGCGTTTTGCGCGCCGAGGGTGATAAGGATCTGCTCGGGCCGGGCCGAGACGCCGCGCCGGGGCAGGATGTGGCGGGCAATGAACTCGATCAGCTGCGGGTCGTCCTGATCGTAGTAATCAGTCGTCATCGAGGTGAAATCGCGCTGGCCGAGGGCTTGCAAGGCGCAAAGCCGCCAGTTGGCGTGGTCAAAGAGCGTTGGGTCGGCTTGGCCATAGATGAACGGGTAGCGGTAGCTGGCCCAATCCTGCGGTTTGGCGGCCAGCCCATTGGCGCTGAACCGTTGCCCGATGGCGCGGGTCCAGTCGATGGCGTCATCCGCCTCGGCCCGGGGGGCGAAAGCGGGTGGGGCGGGCGCGTTGTCCGAGACGAAATACCCCGACCGCCCGCGCGAGGTGAGGTAATCATTCGCCAAAAGCTCGGTATAGGCGATGGTCACGGTGATCCGGCTGACGCCGAGATGCGCGGCGAGCCTGCGGGTCGAAGGCAGCTTCTCCCCCCGCTGGAACCGACCCGAGAGGATGCCTTGGGCGATCATCTGCTGGATCTGCTGTTGCAGCGTGCCTTGCGCATCGGTGCGCAGGAAAAAGGTTTCGACGGGCAGGGCCATGGGGCGAGGTTAGGCTGGCCTTAGGGGGAGTTCAATCTGGCATTACGGTTGGCCGAATTTATCCTCGGGGCCGCGCCCGCACTTCCGTTCGCCCGGCCCCTCGCCTAGAACGATCGCATGAGCATTTCCGCCCCTCTTTTGATCGCCGTAGACGGCGGTGGCACCGGCTGCCGTGCGGCCATCGGCACGCAGCGTGATGGCATCCTTGGCCGGGCCTCTGGCGGGCGGGCCAATATCGGCAACGACCCGGACCAGACCCTGATCAATATCCGCACCACGGTCGAAGCGGCGGCGTCCTCGGCGGGGCTGCCTGCCGAGGCGCTTGCCGGGGCCACCGCCTTTCTCGGCCTCGCCGGGATGAACGTCGCGCGGGACGCAGCGCGGCTGCGCGCGGCGCTGCCCTATGCCCGGATCATTGCGGAGGATGACCGCCCCGCCTGCGTGGTCGGCGCGCTTGGCGAAGGCGCGGCGGGCTGGGTCTTGGCCATTGGCACCGGCACGATCGTGGCCGCGACCGATGGCACGGCGTTTCGCTATGTCGGTAGTTGGGGGTTTCATCTGGCGGATCAGGGATCGGGCGCTTGGCTGGGCCGCGGCGCGCTGGATCTGGCGTTGCAATGTCATGACGGGGTGTTGCCCCAGAGCGACCTGACCCGCGCTTTGTTGGCGGATTTCGCAGATGATCCTGAGGCTTTCGTGGCCTTCAGCCTGACGGCGCAGCCGGGGGATTATGCGGCATTCGCGCCCAAAGTCATCGCGGCGGCTGAGGCCGGGGACGATCACGCGCAGGCGTTGATGCGGGAGGGCGCGGCCTATTACACCCGCGCGTTGAAGGCGCTGGATTTCGCGCCCGGCGATCCGCTCTGTCTGCTCGGCGGGATCGGCCCGCATTACACGCCGTACCTGCCGGAAGACCATTTGGCAGGACGGATCGCGGCGCGGGGCACGGCGCTGGATGGGGCGTTTCATCTGGCCTGCAAGGCCGCGGCGGAGGAGGTTCCGTGATGAGCGAGATCGCAAAGGTTTTCACCAGGGCGCAGATCCATGACGGCACGCGGCTGCATCACGGCAAGGTGCTGGCGCAGATGCAGGACGGCAGCCGCCGCATCCTCACCGCCGAAGAGGTGCCGCAGGGCGTCGTGGCGGAGCCTATGGCGGGCGGCGTGCTCTGCCCCGGTTTCGTCGATCTTCAGGTCAACGGTGGCGGCGGGGTGATGTTCAACGACAGTCCCGATGTGGCGACCCTGCGGCGCATGGCCGACGCGCATCGCAGAACCGGTGTCGCGGCGCTTTTGCCCACATTGATCACCGACACGCCCGAGAAGGCGAAAGCCGCCATCGAGGCCGCTGTCGACGCCATCGCAGAAGGGGTGCCGGGCATCATCGGGCTGCATCTGGAAGGCCCGCATCTGGCGCTTTCGCGCAAGGGCGCGCATGACGGGGCGCTGATCCGCCCGATGCGTGAGGCCGACCTCGCCCTGATCCTACGCGCCGCCGCGCGTCTGCCGAATCTCATGGTCACCGTCGCGCCAGAGAGCACCAGCACCGCGCAGATCGCCGCGATGGCCGAGGCGGGGGTCGTGGTCTCGCTCGGCCATAGCGATGCGGATTACGAGACCTGTATGGCGGCCTTCGACGCGGGCGCGACCTGCGTCACCCATTTGTTCAACGCGATGAGCCAGATGGGCAACCGCGCGCCGGGGCTGGTCGGAGCGACGTTGGCGCGAGAGGGGGTGCATGCCGGGCTGATCGCCGATGGCATCCATGTGCATCCCGCCTCTATGCGCAACGCGCTGGCGGCCAAGCCCGAGGGTATCTTCCTCGTGAGCGATGCCATGGCGACGGCGGGGTCGGATATCACGGGCTTCACCCTCAATGGGCGGGAGGTTTACCGCGCCAAGGGGCGGTTGACCTTGGCGGATGGCACGCTGGCGGGGGCGGATCTGGAAATGGGCCGCGCGGTGCATACGCTGACCCATGCGGTGGGGGAGCCGCTGGAGGTGGCCCTCGCGCGGGCGATCTCGGGGCCGGTTGCGCTGTTGCGCGAGGACATGGGGCTGGGCCGGATCGAAAGCGCGGATCACCCCTTGGTGCTTTTCGATCCTGAAACCGGCGCGGCGCGGGTGGTGGGTTAGCCCGCCACGAGCCGCCAGAAAAACACCGCGCTCATGCCGAACCCGATGGCGGCGATCAGCCAGCGCACGGTCTCTTTCGGCAAGGCCCGCGCCAAGGGCGCCCCGGCATAGCCGCCCGCCGTGGCCGCCAGCATCATCAGCAGCGCCTGCGGCCATGCGACCAGACCGGCCAAGGCAAAGACCGCCACGGAAATCGAGGAGAGCACGAAGCTCAGCCCGGTCTTGAGGCCGTTCATCCCGTGCAGATCGGTCATTCCCCAAAGCGCGAAAAGGGCCAGCAGAACGATGCCCAAGCCCCCGTTGAAATAGCCGCCATAGACACTGACCGAAAAGAGGCCGAGCGCGCCTTGGGGCGTCACGGCGCGGGCATGGGCGGCGGCGAAGGCGCGGATGCGGTCGCCCAGCAGAAACACCAGCGTCGCCGCAAGCAATAGGAAAGGCACGACGACGGAAAAGGCCGCGTTGGAAGAGATCAGAAGCAAGCCCGAACCGACCACACCGCCGGCCAGTGTGATGAGGCACAGCCGCAGCAAGGCGCGGCGGTCGAAGCGGCCAAGCTCGTTGCGAAAACCAAGAGCGCCTGCAAGATAGCCGGGAAACACCGCCACGGCGCTGGTCGCATTTGCGGCCACGGGGGGCATGCCGGTAAAGACCAGCGCGGGAAAGGTCAGAAAGGTGCCGCCCCCGGCGATGGTGTTCAACACCCCCGCGCCGAAGGCCGCGATCAGCAAGATCGCGATATCGCTTAAAGTTGTCATGGTTCCTCCCCGCGCCCTTGGGGCGCTTGACCCCTGTTAGGATCAAATCATGCCGGTGCCAAGGTGAGGGGAAAAGCGGAAACGAAAAAGGGCTCCGACCGATGGTCGAAGCCCCGATAACGCGAAAACGCGCGAAGTCAGCCGTTTATGGGCAAGCCGCGACGTAGCGCTGTCCGTTGGCGTTCTGGTAAACGCATTTGCCGGACTGTGTCTGACCGATGTAGTTGCCAGCCGCCGCACCTGCGAGACCGCCGATGATTGCGCCTTGAACCTTGTCGTCACCGCCTGAAACGGCAGCACCGGTGGCAGCTCCGAGAGCCGCGCCAGTCAGAGCACCTTGGTTGGAGGTGGTGCCGTCACAAGCGGCGAGACCGGCGATCATCGGAATTGCGATAAGAAACTTCTTCATGTCTTTCTCCCAGTTTGCTCATTTGCCAACGCGGGGGGATTGGAAGAGGTTCCCGCGAAGGCGTTACATTTTCAGAAAAATCCCGCGGGTTTCGATCTGCGGCGATCTTTCGGTGCGATGTCATGTTCGGGCAAGACAGGGGTTTAGATAGACGAAGGCGGCACCGGGTCAACCGATGCCGCCTGTCACATGCCGCAAGACGCGGTTTTACGCCGAAGTGAAGACCCGGCCCAAGGCGCCATCGACCGCTGTGATGATCTCATCAATATCATCGCGGGTGGCGATCAGCGCGGGCGAGAAACACAACGTGTTGTTCTTGCCAGGCAGGGAGCGGTTGGTGGCGCCGATGATCACCCCTTGGGCCATGCAATCGCCCACCACGGCCTGGATGCGTTTTTCCTCAACAGGGGCGCGGCTGTCGCGGTCACTCACCAGTTCGGCCCCCAGAAACAGCCCCTTGCCGCGCACATCACCGATCACCTTGTGCTTGTCGGCCAGCGCGTGAAGCTGCTCCAGCATGTAGTGGCCCATGTGGGTGGTGTTCTCCAACAGGTTCTCACGCTCGATGATGTTCATGTTTTCGATGCCCGCGGTCGGCCCCGCGGTGCAGCCGCCAAAGGTCGAGATGTCGCGGAAGTAGTTCAGCGGATCGCTGGCATCGTCCTTGAACATGTCAAAGACCGCATCGGTCGTGACCAGACAGGCGATGGCGGCATAGCCCGAGGCGACACCCTTGGCCATGGTCACCATGTCGGGCTGGATGCCGTAGTGCTGATAGCCGAACCATGTGCCGGTGCGCCCCACGCCGCAGACGACTTCGTCGATGTGCAGCAGGATGTCGTATTTGCGGCAGATCTCCTGCACGCGCTCCCAATAGCCTTCGGGCGGGGTGATGACGCCGCCGCCTGCCGTGACCGGCTCAAGGCAGAGCGCGCCCACGGTTTCGGGGCCTTCGGCGAGGATCACCTTTTCGATCTGATCGGCGGCCCAGACACCGTAGTTTTCCTGCGGCGCGCCGTCCTGTTCAAAGCTGCGGTATTCAAGGCAATGCGGCACCCGCACGAAACCCGGTGCGAAGGGGCCGTATTGCGCGTTGCGCTCGTCCTGACCGCCTGCCGAGAGACAGCCAAGCGTGGTGCCATGGTAGTCGCGATCGCGGTAGAGGATCTTGTGCTTCTTGCCGCCGTAGCGCTTGTGCGCGATCTGGCGGACCATTTTGAAGGCTTTCTCATTCGCCTCGGAGCCGGAGTTGCAATAGTAGACGCGGTCGAGCCCCGGCATCTTGTCGAGCAGCTTCTCGGCGAAATGGGAGCCGGGGATCGAGCCTGCGGAACCGGCGAAATAGTTCAGCTTGATCAATTGGTCGCGCACCGCATTGGCGATGCTTTCGCGGCCATAGCCGACGTTGACCGTCCAGACCCCGCCCGAGACAGCGTCGAGGTGTTCCTTGCCCTTTTGGTCCCAGACCCGGATTCCCTTGCCTTCGACGATGATGCGGGGGTCGGTGGTTTCATAGGGTTTGTGCTGGCTTAGGTGGTGCCAGATATGCGCGCGGTCGGCTTCGACAACGCGGGAGATGTCGTTCTCGTTGAAATTTCCGTCCATGGGGCAAACCTTTCTTTACGGGTGGGCGAGCCCACGAATGAAGCCCGCGCAAAGGCGGGGTAAACTGTTCCAAGAACACCGCGAATAGGCACGATCCAGTAGTGCCAGTTTATCCCCTTCGGTGAGGCCAGAGGGGGCGATTTCTTTAAAGAAATGGCGCCGGATGCAAAAACGCCGGGGTGAGGCCCCGGCGTTTGGTCTTACTTCGATTTCGGGCCGCCCTTGCCGCCCTGTTTGCCGATCTTATTCGGTGGGGTGAAGCGTTTGGACGGGTCGGAGGCCCGTTTGTAGGACTTTTCGCCGCCCGGCGTGGTGGCCGAGGTGGTCGGTTTGCCTTTGCCCTTGCGCGGGGCGTCGCCCGCGGGCTTTTCCTTTTTCCAAACGGCCTTTGCCTTGGGCTTGCCGCTCGTGTCGCCGCCCGATTTGGGCTTGGGCGTCGCGCCGGGTTTCATTGGGCTACGCTCGGTCTTATGCGACTTCGGCGGGCGCTCGCCCTTGGGCGCGCGGGGTTTGTCGAATTTCGGCTTGTCGAAAGACGCAGCACCGGGGCCGTCGCTGGATTTCGCGCGGGGTTTGCGCGGGGCGGGGGCGGCATCCGGGTCATAATCGCCGCGCGGTTTGCGGGGGCCGCGGTCGCCTTTGAAACCGCCGGGTTTCGGGCCACGTTTGCCGCCGGGCTTGGGGCCGCGCGGCAGATCGGGCGCTTTGTCCAGCTTGGTCAGCACCACGCCGTCTTCCAGTTTCATGTCGCCGCCGAGCGTGTCGAGCAGACCGGGCACCGAGGCTTCGGCCACCTCCACGAAACTATGGCTGTCTTGCACGCGAATCGCGCCGATGTCGTCCTTGGTCAGGTCGCCGCGGCGGCAGAGCATCGGCAGCAACATGCGCGGCTCGGCCCCGTCTTTGCGCCCGGTGGAGACCGAGAACCAGACCGATGGGCCAAAGTCGCGGCGCGGCTTGTCCTCGCCCGGCGCGCCGGGGTCGCTCAGCTCTTCCGGGGCGGACTGGCGCTTGCGGTAGAGGTTGACGAAAGCGGTGGCCAATTGCTCGGCGCTGAATTTCTCGACCAGCGAGGTGACGAATTCCGCCGCATCCTCGGGCGCAGGCTCCACCCACGCGGAATCGGCCAGCAGGCGGGCTTCGTCAGCGGCGTTGACCTCGGCGGCGGAGGGCGGCGCGGCCCATTCCACTTTCAGCTTGGCCCAGCCCAGAAGCCGGTTCGCCTTACTGCGCATCTTGGGCGGTACGATCAGGGCAGAAACACCTTTGCGTCCGGCGCGGCCTGTCCGGCCCGAGCGGTGCAGCAACGTGTCGGAATTGCTGGGCAGGTCGGCGTGGATCACCAGTTCGAGGTTCGGCAGGTCGATGCCGCGCGCGGCGACGTCGGTCGCAATACAAACGCGCGCACGCCCATCGCGCAGGGCTTGCAATGCGTTGGTGCGCTCGGACTGCGTCAACTCACCCGACAGCGCCACGACCGAAAAGCCGCGGTTGGTGAAGCGGGTGGTCAGACGCGCCACGGCGGCACGGGTGTTACAGAAGACGATGGCGTTCTTGGCTTCATAGAAGCGCAGCACGTTGATGATCGCGTTCTCGGTGTCGCGCGGGTGGACGTTCAGCGCGCGATACTCGATATCGCTGTGCTGCTTGGCTTCGCCCACAGTGGTGATGCGCTGCGCATCGCGCTGGTAGGATTGCGCCAGTTTGGCAATCGCCGCAGGTACGGTGGCCGAGAACAGCAGCGTGCGGCGCCCTTCGGGGGATTCCGACAGGATGAACTCAAGGTCTTCGCGGAAGCCGAGGTCAAGCATCTCATCCGCTTCGTCCAGCACCACGGCGCGAATCGCGTCGAGGTTGATGTTGTTGCGTTTGATGTGGTCGCAGAGGCGACCCGGCGTGGCGACGACGATATGCGCGCCCCGGTCCAGCGCGCGACGCTCGGTCCGGGTGTCCATGCCGCCGACGCAGGTGGTGACGATGGCACCTGCCTTGCCATAGAGCCAGGTCAGCTCGCGGCTGACCTGCATGGCCAACTCGCGCGTCGGTGCGATGATCAGCGCCAGCGGAGCGCCCGCTTGGCCGAAATGCGTGTCCTCGCCCAGAAGCGTCGGCGCGATGGCAAGGCCGAAGCCCACCGTTTTGCCCGACCCGGTTTGGGCCGAAACCAGAAGGTCTTGATCGTTCAGCGCAGGGTCTGTGACGGCCTCCTGTACGGCGGTAAGTGTTTCATAACCCTGTTGGGCAAGGGCATCGGCAATAGTCTGGATCACGAAGGCTGTCCTGTCTTGAACGTTGTGCGGGGGGCGGGCACGTGGGGTGCTACCAGCCACGGCAAAGGAATCCGACCGTCGGTAGAGGGTCGGGGATGGAATGTACATGGGGGTTTTGTGGCGAATTGTCACCCTTTTTACCGGTTTGGCGGCTTTCGGGGCCCGAATGGGCGGGGAAGCGCCATTTCCGCTCTGATCCGGCCCGCTCACATCTCGGTCAGGCCGATGGCGCGGGCGGGTGGCTTGGGGTAGCTATAAGCCAAAGCGGAAAGAGAGAGTGAGGCAATCTGGTGCAAAGCGATCTGCCCCTGACGCGGGATCTGGTGCTGGTGGGGGGCGGGCACGCCCATGCGCTGGTGCTGCGCAAATGGGGGATGGACCCGCTGCCCGGTGCGCGGCTGACAGTGATCAACCCCGGCCCCACCGCGCCCTATACCGGCATGCTGCCCGGTCATATCGCCGGGCATTACGACCGCGATGCATTGGAGATCGACCTGATGCGCCTTTGCCGCCACACCGGGGCGCGGTTGATCCTTGGGGCGGCGACGGGGATCGACCGCGCGGCGCGGGAAATCACGGTCGCAGGGCGCGGGGCCGTGGCCTATGATGTGGCGTCAATCGACATAGGCATCACGGCCAAGATGGATCTCCCGGGGTTTGCCGAGCACGCGGTCGGGGCCAAGCCGCTCGATCTCTATGCCGCGCGTTGGCGGGAGTTTCTCGCGGCGGTCAAGGCGGGGGCGCAGCCGCCCGAGGTGGCGGTGATCGGTGGCGGTGTGGCGGGCTGCGAGCTTGCCATGGCGATGGCCTTTGCCCTGCGCGACGCGGGGGGGCAGCCAGCGGTGACGGTGGTGGAACATGGGCCGCAGCTTTCCGGCATGTCCCCCCGGACCGAGACGGTGGTGCGGCGGCAGATGGCGGAGCTTGGGGTGACCGTGGCGCTTGATGCTAAGGTCACGCAGATCACCGACCGGCAGGTGCTCTTGGCGGATGGTGCGCCGATCTCTGCGGCGCTTTGCGTGGGGGCGGTGGGGGCGGTGCCGCAGGGCTGGCTTGCCCAGACCGATCTGCCGCTGCACGCGGGGTTCATCCGCGTCGGGGCCGATCTGGGGGTGGTAGATGATGACAGGCTCTTCGCCGTTGGTGATTGCGCGCATATGGAGGCCAGCCCGCGCCCCAAGGCCGGTGTCTTTGCCGTGCGGGCGGCGCCGGTGCTGCACGACAACCTGCGCGCGGCGCTCAGCGGCGGGGCACGGCGGGCGTTCAAACCGCAGCGGCATTATCTCAAGCTGATCTCACTCGGTGGGAAATCTGCCGTGGCGGAGCGGAATGGGCTGGCCCTTGGCGGTGCGCTGCTGTGGCGGTGGAAGGACCGGATCGACCAGAAGTTCATGGACGGGCTCGATGACCTGCCCGCGATGAAGACCGATGCGCTGGCGGGCCCGGTGGCCTCGGGCGTGCAGGAGGCGCTGGCGGGCAAGCCGCTCTGTGGTGGATGCGGGGCCAAGGTGGGCGGCGCGGTGCTGGGCGATCTCTTGGCCGAGGTGCAGCCGCCCGTCTCGGGCGATGTGCTCACCGGGGCGGGCGATGATGCGGCGGTGCTGCGCCAACCCGGTGGCGGCTTTCAGGTGATGAGCACGGATCATTTGCGCGGCTTCATCGAAGACCCGGCCCTGATGACGCGGGTCGCGGCGGTGCATGCTTTGGGCGACATCTGGGCCATGGGGGCCAAACCGCAGGCGGCGCTGAGTTCGATCATCCTGCCGCGCATGTCGCCCGCATTGCAGGCCCGGACCCTGCGCGAGATCGCGGTGGCCGCGCAGGAGGTGATGGCGGGCGCAGGTGCGCAGATCGTGGGTGGCCATACGACCATGGGCGCGGAACTGACCATCGGCTTTACGGTCACCGGTACGCGGAACGTGATGCCCCTTGGCCACGGTGGCGCGCAGCCGGGCGATGTGCTGATGCTGACCCGGCCCATCGGATCGGGGGTGATCCTTGCAGGCCATATGGCAGGGACCGCGCCGGGGCGGGTGGTGGCCGAAGCGCTCGGCGTCATGGCCACCCCGCAGGCGCGGGAGGCGGAGATTTTGGGCAAGGCCCATGCGATGACGGATGTGACGGGCTTTGGCCTTGCCGGCCATGTGCAAGCGATCTGCCGCGCCTCGGGATTGACGGCGGAGCTTTGGGCGGAGGCGGTGCCGATCTACCCCGGGGCGCAGACGCTGTCGGATCAGGGGGTGGCCTCTTCCTTGCTGGCTGTTAATCAGGCGGATGCCCCGATTGCGGCGGCAGACCCGGTGAACCCGCTTTTCCACGATCCGCAAACCGCCGGGGGGTTGCTAGCAGCCTTGCCCGAGGATGCGGCGAAAGCGGCGCAGGCGCGGTTAAAGGCCGAAGGCTTGGCGGGCCATATCATCGGGCGGCTTGAGGCGGGGGGGCCTTCTATCCGTTTGCGGTGAAACGGCTGTGCAGGGCTGCGGCGGTTTCGGCCAATGTGCTGTCATCAAGCCGGTCCAGCGTCAACCGGGCGCGCGGGGCAGGGGTGCGGCTGGCGGCCTTGGCATAGCGCGGATCGTAATGCTGGCCGATCAACCCTTCGGCGAGGCTGGCCCAATCGCCCGCGCGGGCTTGGGCCTGCCACTGGGTGATCGTCTCTCCGCTATGATAGGGCCGCAGCTTGTCGATGCGGTTTTCGAGCATGGCGGGGTCGGTGGTCAGGTCATCATAGGCCCGGCACAGAAAATCCGCCCGCGCGGCCAAGGGGGCTGCGATCTCAACCCGCGCCGCAGCGCGCATCGCGGCCCAGAGCGCGGGGGGAAGGGTGATGTCGCCGATCTTGCTGCTCTCGGCTTCGACCCATGTCACCTGCGCGGGGTCGAGCGGCAAAAGCGCTTGGGCGAGCCGGGATTCGAACATCTTTTGATGCGGCTGCTCGCCATCCACCGCACCGAAAAGCGAGCCGCGGTGCTGCGCCAGCCCTTCGAGGTCAAGCACCTGCGCGCCTGTCTTGGCCAAATGGTGTAACAGCCGTGTCTTGGCCGTGCCGGTGCCGCCTTCGATCAGCATCAGCCGATGCGGCAGGGGTGTGTCGTAGAGCGTCGCGACCACGAGCCGCCGGTAGCTGCGATAGCCGCCGCGCAGAAGTTGCACGCGCCAGCCGACCTGATCGAGGATCGTCGAGAACGCCCCCGACCGCTGCCCGCCGCGCCAGCAATAGACCAGCGGTTTCCAGCTGCCGTCTTTATCCGCCAGTGCCGTTTGCAAATGTCGCGCGGTGTTCTGCGCCACCAGCGCCCCGCCGATCTTGCGCGCGTCAAAGGGGCTGACCTGCTTGTAGATCGTGCCCACCTTCGCGCGCTCGGCATCCGACAGCACGGGCAGGTTGATGGCGCCGGGTAGATGATCCTCGGCAAACTCCATAGGCGCGCGCACGTCGATGATCGTGTCGACGTCGAGCGTGGCGAGCTCCGACAGGGCGTTGAGGGTGCAGGGGGTCATCTGGGGGTTCGGCAAGGTCCCGCGCCCCGTGACAGGGCGCGGGGCAATGGCTCAGGCCTTGGCGGCGATTACCAGCACTTCGACCAGATATTCCGGCGTGGCGAGTTTGGATTCGCCGCAGGCGCGGGCGGGGGCTTGGCCCTCGGGCACCCATGCGTCCCAGACGGCGTTCATCGCGGCGAAATCGGCCATGTCGGCCAGCCAGATGGTCGATTGCAGGATGCGGGTCTTGTCGCTGCCAACCTCGGCCAGAAGGGCGTCGACCTTATCAAGGCAATCTTGGGTCTGCTGGGCCACATCCGCCCCCGCCGTACCGACCTGACCGGCAAGGTAGATCACATCGCCATGCTCGACGATCTGGCTCATACGGGTGTTGGTGTGGTGGCGTTTGATCTCGGTCATTCTGTCTCTCCTTTGACGTTGCAAAACTTGTGGCAGCTTTACGTGGGAGAGGCCAGATCAAAGCCCGCGGGTCAGGGCTTCTCAGCCTTTCCGCCTGCTTCTGGGCCACCCTTTTTTGGGCCGCCCGCTTTTTCCCAGCCGCCGAAACCGTCCTTCAGGTGGGCCGCGTCAAACCCCATGTCTTGCAGCGTCGCGACCGAGATGGCCGAGCGCCAGCCAGAGGCGCAGTGAAAGACGAACTTCTTGTCTTGGGCAAAGACCTCTTTGAAATAGGGGCTCTCGGGGTCGACCCAGAACTCCAACATGCCGCGCGGGCAGTGGAAGGCACCGGGGATGAACCCGGTGCGTTCGCGTTCGCGGGGGTCACGCAGGTCGACGAATTGCACGTTTTCGTCCTCCAGCATGGCGATGGCCTCAGTGCTGTCGATCTCTTCGATCCGGGCGCGGGCTTCGGCGACCATTTGCGCGGCGGTTTTCTTGAGGGCCATCGGTCTTCTCCTTACAGTTTGTTCAGCAACTCAGGCGTGGGCCAGCCATCGACGGGCATGCCGAGACGTTCCTGCTCGGCCCGCACCGCACCGCGGGTGCCGGAGCCGAGGATGCCATCCACATCGCCCACGTCATAGCCCTTGGCTTGGAGTTTACGTTGCAGCGTTTTCATCGCCTCGCCGCCCAGACCGGGGGCCGGATTGCCCGCGTCATAGACCTGCGCGCCTTCCAGCCGTGTGGCGAAATAGGCGGCGGTCATCACGTAGGTAAAGCTTTGGTTCCACTCGAAATAAACGCGGAAGTTCGGATAGGCGATGAAAGCCGGCCCGCCGCGGCCCTGGGGCAACAGAACAGAGGCGGTCAGCCCCTCGGCCAGCGGCCCGTTGCGGGGGGAGACACCCATCGCCTGCCATTCGCTGACGGGTTTTGTGGTCTCCAGCCCGGTTTGCGACCAGTCGAAATCCTGCGGCAGGGTGACCTCGGCCAACCAAGGCTCGCCCGCGCGCCAGCCGAGGCTTTGCAACATCTTGGCGCCGGACAAGAGCGCATCGGGGGCGGAGGTCTTGAGCGAGACCACGCCGTCGCCGTCGCCATCCACCCCGTTCTCTAGGATGTCGCGCGGCAGCATTTGCACCATGCCGATCTCACCGGCCCAAGCGCCAGTGGTGGTGGCCGGGTCGAACTCACCGCGCTCGAAAAGCTCCAGTGCCGCGAAAAGCTGTGGGCGAAACAGTTCGGGGCGGCGGCAGTCATGGGAGAGGGTCGCCAGCGCATTGGCAGTCTTAAAGCCGCCTTGGAACGCGCCGTAATCCGTCTCGAACGCCCAGAAGGCCAAGAGCACGCCACGGCTGACGCCGTATTCCGCCTCGATCCGGTCGAAGATGGCGTCGTATTTCTCGGCCATGGCGCGGCCCCGGTTGATCCGGTTTTCCGAGATCAGGCGGCGCGAGAATTCGATGAAGGGCTTTTGAAACACCCCTTGGGCCTGATCGGCCCGCAGCACGGCGGGGTCTTGGCGCAGGCCGGCAAAGAAACGCTCGGCCTTGGCGGGGTCCGCGCCGTTCGCCACGGCCTCGGCCTTGGCATCAACGATGAAGCTAGCGAAATTCCCGCCGCATTTGGCTTGCGCATAGGCGCTGGCGGGAAGGGTGAGCGCCGCGAGTGCGGCGGCGAGAAACGTGGGGCGCATGGTTACCTCTTTGTCACAGACAGGCCAGAACTAGGGCGATTGCCCACATCACCAACCATGCCTGCCAGAGGCGGGTGATGGCCGCATCGATCTCCTGAGGTCCGATGACGCGCGCCCCGGCGCCGTGCACCCAAGGAAACTGCTGCACCTGCCCATCATAGCTGCGCGGACCGGCGAGGGCCACACCTATGGCCCGCGCCATGGCGGCTTCCGGCCAACCGGCATTGGGCGAGCGGTGCAGCGCCGCGTCGGCCTTGATGTCGCGCCAGCGGTGCAGCACCCCGCCGGGCAAGGCAATCAGCAGGGCGGTCAGCCGTGCGGGGGCGAGGTTCAGAAGGTCATCCATCCGCGCCGCGGCCCAGCCGAAATCGGCATAGCGTGGGGTGCGGTAGCCGATCATACTGTCGGCGGTATTGACAATTTTATAGACCAGCAGCCCCGGCAGCCCGCCCAGCAGGAACCAAAAGGCAGGGGCGATGATCCCGTCGCTGAGGTTCTCCGCCCCGCTTTCGATGGCGGAGCGGGCGACGGCGTCTGCGGGCATCGCGGCAGTGTCGCGGCTGACGATCATCGCCACGGCGCGGCGCCCTGCGGGAAGCGACTGGCGCAGGCCATCTGCCACGGCGCGCAGGTGCTCAACGAGGGAACGTTGCGCCAGCAGGATGGCGGCGAGGATGATCTCGATGAGGGGGCCAAACAGGCTGAGCGCCCAGCCGAGCAGCGCGGCCCCGATCATCAGGGCCAGCAGCAACGCCACGCCCTTGGCGCGGCGGGCTTGGCCGCGGTTCAACCGACGGTCCCCCCAGCCGATCAGCCGCCCCATCAGCACCGCCGGATGCGGAAGGCGGCGCCAGAGCCAGTCCGGCTCACCAAGTGCTGCATCCAGCAGCATGGCCAGCGCGAGGATCGCCGCCGTGCTCATGCCAGCGCCTGCTCCAACCGCGCCCAACCTATCGAAGGCGGCAGGCCAAGGCGCAGCCAGCGCGGATTGTAGGGGAAGACGCGGCTCCAGATCTGGTGCCGGGCAAGGCGGGTTTGCCAAGCCTGCGCGTCTTCGACCTCATAGAGCCGGAAAAGCGGTGTGCCGCCGACGATCTGCGCGCCTGCTGTGGTCATCAGCCCGTCGAGGCGCGTGGCCTCGGCCCCCAGCCGCGCCCGCGTGGCCTCGGCCCATGGTTCATCCCGCAGCGCCGCGGCGCCGATATGCAGCGCGGGGCCACTGACCGGCCATGGCCCGAGCATCTGTTCAAGCCGCGCCAGTAAGGCCGGATCGCCGATCACGAACCCCAGCCGCAGCCCGGCCAGCCCCCAGAATTTGCCAAAGCTCTTGAGGATCAGCGTGCCGGGCACCGTGGCCTGCGCCATCAGGGTGGCGTCGGGCGTGATGTCGCAAAAGCTCTCATCAATGATGCTGAGCGGGGCTGTCGTCTCTGTCATGGGCCACAGGCGCCCGTCGGGGTTGTTGGGATGGACGTGAACAGCGGCTTCGGTTTCGCCCGTCTCGATCACTTGCCAGCCATTCTCGGCGAAGCTGGCGGCATGTTCGTTGTAGGTCGGCCCGGGGATGCGCACGCGGCCCTTCGGGACCAGCGCGGGGATTCGCGCGATGGCCGAGGAGGCCCCCGGCACGGCGAGGATCGCGGCCCCTTCGGGCACTTGCCAAAAGGCGCGGGCGGCGGCCAGCAGCGCGTCTTGCGCCGCGGCGTCGGGAAGGGCAGTCCACGCGCCCTCAGGCAGGGCAGGTATCGGGTAGGGCGCGGGGTTGATCCCGGTGGAAAGGTCGATCCAATCCGACCGCGCTCCGCCGAAACGCGCCGCTGCCGCATCGACACCGCCGCCGTGGTCGCGCTGGTCTGGCTTTTGCATGATCATCCCCCTGCCGTCGTCGCTGCGGTGAAAGCGCAAAAGCGCTGCGCGATCAAGCGCCTTCCGCAAGGCAGGCAGGGGGAGGAGGGATCAGCCGCGCCCGTGCGGCGCGTCGAAGTCCAGCACCGGATTGATCGGGATGATGCGGTGCGGGTTAATCGTATCATGGCTGTAGTGATAGTGCCGCACGATATGGTCGAAGTTCACCGTCTCGGCCACGCCCGGCACTTGATAGAGTTCGCGCGTATAGGCCCAGATGTTCGGGTAATCGACGATCCGGTGGCGGTTACATTTGAAGTGCAGGTGATAAACCTTGTCGAAGCGCACCAACGTGGTGAAAAGCCGCCAGTCCGCCTCGGTCATCCGGTCGCCCGCGAGGTAGCGGTTCTGCGACAGGATGTCTTCGATCCAATCCAGCGTGTCGAAGAGCGGATGCACGGCGGCGTCATAGGCCTCTTGCGTGGTGGCGAAGCCGGCTTTGTAGACGCCGTTGTTCAGCGTGTCATAGACGCGAGCGTTCACCTTTTCGATGCGGTCGTGCAGCTGCGCGGGGTGGTAGTCATCACTGTTGCCGGTGATCGCGTTGAAGGCGCTGTTGAACATGCGGATGATTTCGGCGCTCTCATTGCTGACGATGGTCTCGCGCTCTTTGTCCCAGAGGATCGGCACGGTCACGCGGCCTGTGAAATTGGGATTGGCACGGGTGTAGATGTCGCGGGCATAGGGCAGGCCGAAAAGCGTGTCGCCCGTGGCACCGGGGAAATCCGTGTCAAAGGTCCAGCCCTCGCCCAGCATATCGGGATGCACGACAGAGACACCGATGTGATCCTCAAGCCCCTTCAACTGGCGGAAGATCAGCGCGCGATGCGCCCATGGGCAGGCATAGCTGACGTAGAGGTGATAGCGCCCCGATTCTGCCTTGAACCCGCCTTCGCCGCTTGGTCCGGCGCTGCCATCGGCGGTCACCCAATTGCGAAACTTGGCCTCGCTGCGCTCAAATTTGCCGCCCGAGGACTTGGTGTCATACCATTTGTCTTGCCATTTACCGTCGACCAATAGGCCCATCTTGTTCTCCTTTCCGCGTTTGAGGGTATATCTAGGGCAGGGCGCGGGGGGCGCCCATCTTCATAGGCGCGCAGCCGCTCTGCGCTGATGCAGACTGCCCAAACGTCACCAATTCTTAACTTGAATTTTCTACGCTTTCCGCCAGCTTAGAGGCATCAGCGGGGGGATTGCGCATGGAAGAATTTCTGTCGAAAGAAATACAGGCGGGGCTGGATGCCGCGCGTATGGCAAGCCTGCGCAAGGGCGCGCGCCTGCGGCTTGAGGCGGGCGGTGATGTCTACCGCGTGCTGCGCATGTGGAAGACCGGTTTCTCCGTCGATGCACAGGATGCGCCGAAGCTGCGCGGGCTGGTCGATCTCTATGACGGCAGCCTGCATTTGTTCCAATGTCTGATCGTGGCGAGCGAGGAAGAAGCGGGCGAGATGCGCTATGAGTTCAAGCGCGCCACCGCCGTGGCGGACCGTCCGCCGCTTGACTTCGAACGCCCCGCCGATGCGCCGCTGGGTCTGATCGAAGACGGCCGCGCCTGATAGGGCGGCACGGCGGGGCTGCCCCGCCGCGCCGTTTCGTTACTGCAAATCGTTGAAAGCTTTGGTGAGCCGCTCGCAGGCTTCCTCGACCCGTGCGCGCGGGGTGGCGAGGTTGAAGCGCATGAAGCTTTCGCCCCCCGTGCCAAAGGTGGCGCCGTGGTTGGCGGCGATGGCGGCGCTTTTCTCGACACGGTCCTGAAACTCTGCAGGCTCCATGCCGGTGCCC
Organism: Sulfitobacter sp. 1A13679; assembly: GCF_043557115.1. Classification (NCBI taxonomy): domain Bacteria; kingdom Pseudomonadati; phylum Pseudomonadota; class Alphaproteobacteria; order Rhodobacterales; family Roseobacteraceae; genus Sulfitobacter; species Sulfitobacter sp. 1A13679. Next base: position 128,123 of record NZ_JBIFFO010000001.1, on the reverse strand, counting down.
GAAAAGTCCACCCAAGCCAGATAGGTCGATTCCAGCGGCATCGAGCTTAGCCCCGGAATCGCGTTCACCGCCTCGTCGAAAAGCTGCCGGTTGCCGTCGAGATAGGTGGTCAACTCATCCACCCAAGCGGCCCCCTCGGGCGAATAGGCAGCGGTTGCCATGATCAGCCCGAAGGAGTTTGCCGAAACGCCCAAGGCTGCCATGCGCCGGGCAAAGCGCGCGCGCAGCTTGGGATCGTGGATGATGACGTTTCCGGTATGGCCGCCCGCGATGTTGAAGGTCTTGGTCGTGGCGGTCATCATCACCAGTCGGTCTTCGATCCCCTCGATCTGGGCCATGGGGATATGCTTGTGTCCCGGCATCACCAGATCATGGTGGATCTCATCCGAGACCAGTACCAGATCGTGCCGCTTGGCGAAGTCGGCCACGCCCTGCAGTTCCTCACGGCTCCAGACCCGCCCGCCGGGGTTATGCGGCGAGCAGAGGATCACCATCTTCTCATCCCCGGTCATCAGGGCGTCATAGGCGTCGAAATCCATCTCGTAGCGGCCCGAGGCATTGGTCAGCGGGCATTCCACCACCCGTCGCTCGGCGGCGTTAATCACGCGGGCGAAGGCGTGATAGACCGGGGTGAACAGCACGACGCCATCGCCGGGCTGGGTAAAGGCGTCGACGCACATGGCGGTGCCGTTCACCAGACCATGCGTGGTAAAGATCGCCTCGGCGTCGACCTTCCAGCCGTGGCGGTTTTCCATCCACCATTGGATCGCGGCAAGGTATTTGCTGTCATCGCCGAAATACCCGTGCACCCCGTGATCAATCTGGGCCTGAAGCGCGTCCTGCACCACTTGCGGGGGGCGGAAATCCATGTCGGCCACCCACATGGCGATGCCGGTATCCGCGGGCACGCCATAGATCGCTTCCATCTTGTCCCATTTCGCACAATGGGTGCCGCGCCGGTCGATGATGTCGTCAAAGCTCATGCTGGTCTCTCCTGATATTGCGGCCAAGCTAACGGCTGCCGCAGGCGCTGCAAGCCCCCGGTTGCGCGATGCACGGGCATGGCCTAAATGAGCGGGATGAAACGCCCGATCCTTTTGCACCCCGATCCACGGCTCAAGAAAGCCGCAGCCCCCGTCGCCGATCTCAGCGACGAGCTGCGCGTGCTGGGCGATGATATGTTGACCACCATGTATGATGCGCCGGGCATCGGCCTTGCCGCGCCGCAGATCGGCGTGTTGAGCCGGGTGATTGTGCTGGATTGCGTCAAAGAAGAGGGCGAAGCGCCCCGGCCCTTGCTGATGTTCAACCCCGAAATTGTGGCTTCTTCGGACGGGCTCAACACCTATGAAGAAGGCTGTCTCAGCATCCCCGACCAATATGCCGAGGTGACCCGCCCGGCGGAGGTTGAGGTGCGCTGGCTCGACCGCGATGGGAAAGAGCAGCAAGAGGCGTTTGACGGGCTTTGGGCGACCTGCGTTCAGCATGAGATCGACCACCTCGACGGCAAGCTTTTCATCGACTACCTCAAGCCGCTGAAGCGTCAGATGATCACCCGCAAGATGGTCAAGCTCAAGCGCGAGCTGGCGCGCGGATGAGCGTGCTGGAGGTTCTCCGCTGGCCCGACCCGCGACTGGCCGAAATCTGCGTCCCGGTCGAAGAGATCACGCCGGAGATCGAACGCCTTGCCGCCGATATGCTTGAGACGATGTATGCCGCACCGGGGCGTGGCCTTGCCGGGCCGCAGGTGGGCGCAATGCTGCGCATCTTCGTGATGGATGCGGGCTGGAAAGAGGATAAGGCCGACCCGCTGGTCTGCATCAACCCGATGTTTCAAGAGATCGGCGAAGAACGGGTGACCCATACCGAAGGCTGCCTCAGCATCCCCGGCATCAGCACCGACATTTCGCGCCCCGCGCAGGTGCAGATGGTCTGGACCGGTCTGAACGGGGGCCGCTATGTGCAGAGCATGGAAGGCGCCGCGGCGCTGATCGCGCAGCATGAGATGGATCACCTTGACGGTGTGGTGACCTTCGATCACCTCGACGCGGAGACCCGCGCCGCCAAGATTGCGGAGTTCAACGCACAATGACCCTACGCCGCTATCTTCCATGGCCCGACAAACGCCTGCGCAGCCCCGCCGAACCGATTGAGGCGGTGACGGATGAAATCCGCACCCTCTGGGACGACATGATCGAGACGATGGACGCCATGCCCGGCGTCGGCCTTGCCGCGCCGCAGATCGGGGTGATGTTGCAGGTGGCGGTGGTCGATGCCTCGGAAGCGCGCAACAAACGCATTCGGCTGGCGAACCCGGTGATCGTCGATGCCTCTGCCGTGTTGCATCCTTACGAGGAGGCCAGCCCCAATCTGCCCGGTTTCAGCGCCGTGATCCGCCGCCCGCGTGGGGTGAGGGTGCGGTTCCTTGACGAGACGGGAGCCGAGGTGGAGCGTGATTTCGTCGGGCTTGAGGCCGTCAGCGTGCAGCACCAGATCGACCATCTGGCGGGCAAGATGTATTTCGACAACCTCAGCAAAACCAAGCGCGACATGCTGTTGCGCAAGGCGCGCAAACAAAACGGCTGACAGCGCTCTCCAAGGCGCTGTCCGGCAGGAGTGAACAGATGCGACTGATCTTCATGGGCACGCCCGATTTTTCGGTGCCGATCCTCGATGCGCTGGTGCAGGCCGGGCATGACATCGCCGCGGTCTATTGCCAGCCGCCACGCCCAGCCGGGCGCGGCAAGAAACCCCGCCCCAGCCCGGTGCAGCAACGCGCCGAAGCGCTTGGACTGCTGGTGCGCCATCCGGTATCGCTCAAACATCCTGAGCCGCAGGAAGAATTCGCCGCGCTTGAGGCCGATGCGGCGGTGGTCGTGGCCTACGGTCTGATCCTGCCGCAGCCCATTCTCGACGCGCCGAAACATGGCTGTTTGAATATTCACGCCAGCTTGCTGCCGCGTTGGCGCGGGGCGGCGCCCATCCACCGTGCGATCATGGCGGGCGATGAAAAGACCGGCGTGTGCATCATGCAGATGGAAGCGGGGTTGGATACCGGGCCGGTGCTGCTGTGCGAAGAGACCGAGATCGGCGCGGCGGAAACCACGGCGCAGTTGCACGACCGGCTGAGCGCCATGGGCGCGGTTGCGATCAACAAGGCGCTGTCGCAACTGGCCGATCTGACGCCGCAGCCCCAGCCCGAAGAGGGCGTCACCTATGCCGCCAAGATTGACAAGGCCGAAGCGCGCATCGACTGGACCCGCCCCGCGGTTGAGGTGGACCGGCTGATCCGCGGGCTGTCGCCCTTTCCGGGGGCCTGGTTCGAGATTGACGGCCAGCGGGTGAAAGTCCTCGGCTCGGTGCTGGACGAGGGCACCGGCGCGCCGGGTGAGGTGCTGTCGGACGCGCTGCGCATCGCCTGTGGCGAGGGGGCGGTGCGGCTGACGCGGCTACAGCGCGCGGGCAAGGGCGTGCAGGAGGCGGATGTGTTTCAACGCGGTGCGCAGATCGCAGTGGGTGCGCGTCTTAGCTGAGGCCGAGCGTTCAGCTTTTGGGCGGGGTGCTTTTGTAGACCGGCAGGTGCCAGCCAAAATAAAGCGACCCTGCGCGCAGCACCCAAGTCGTCGCGGCGCAGGCCAGCAGCGGGTAGAGCGTGCCATCGAAATAGGGCGCCAGCAGCACGGCGACGCCGGCACCTGAGAGCGCCGCGGTGGCGTAAAGCTCGCCTTGGGTCAGCACCAGCGGCAGCTGCCCCACCACCACATCACGCATCAGCCCGCCCATACAGCCGGTGATCATGCCCATGACGATGATGATTGGCGCGGACTGCTCTTGCGCCATCGCCACACCAACCCCCGCCGCGACCGCGACGGCAAGCGCCAGACTGTCGAGCCAGATCAAGGTACGAAAGCGACTTTCGAGCAGGTGGGCGGTGAAAAACACCACCAAAGCGGCCAGGATGGCCACGCCCAACATGCTGGGGGTCTCGATCCAGAAGATCGGGTTGCGGTCGAGCAGAAGGTCACGGATCGTGCCGCCGCCAACGGCGGTCAGGCAGGCGATAAAGGCAAAGCCCACGATATCAAGCTGCGCCCGGCTGGCGACCAATGCGCCGGTAATGGCAAAGACCAGCACGGCGGCATAGTCCAGCAGGGCCAGCAGGCTCACTTCTTGCCGCCCGGTTTGAAGGGGGCCATGCCCGCGCGGGCCAGTTCATCGGCGCGCTCGTTCTCGGGGTGGCCAGCGTGGCCCTTGACCCATTTCCACGTCACATTGTGCCGCGCATTCGCAGCGTCCAGTCGCTGCCAAAGCTCGGCATTCTTGACCGGCTTTTTGGCCGCGTTCTTCCAACCGTTCTTTTTCCAGCCGAAGATCCAACCGGTGATGCCGTTCTTGACGTAGTTGCTATCAGTCACCAGCGTGATCTCGGTCGGGCGGCTGAGTGATTCCAAGGCCGAGATCGCGGCCATCAACTCCATGCGGTTATTAGTGGTCTGCGCCTCGCCGCCCTTCAACTCGCGCTCCTTGACGATCTGGTCGCCCTCCATCGCGCGCATCAGCACGCCCCAGCCGCCGGGGCCGGGGTTGCCCGAACAGGCACCGTCAGTATAGGCGTAGAGGTCAGGCATGGGTATCTCCGGCAGTTTCCAGCGCGGTTTAGGCGGCTGGCGCGCGGCGGTCAATCAGGCGGGTTGGCGTAGAACGCGCGGCACTTTGAATTCCACGTTCTCCTGCGCGGTTTCGACCAGATCGGTGGTCACGTCATAGCGCGCTTTGAAGGCGTCGATCACCTCATTGATCAGCACTTCGGGGGCCGATGCGCCCGCCGTGATGCCGATGCTGCCGATGCCCTCCAGCGCGCGCCAATCGATGTCATCCGCGCGCTGCACCAGTTGCGCATAGGCGCAGCCCGCGCGGGCGCCGACTTCGACCAGCCGTTTTGAGTTCGAGGAATTGGGCGCGCCCACCACCAGCATCGCGTCGCATTTCGGCGCCATGGCTTTGACCGCTTCCTGACGGTTGGTCGTGGCGTAGCAAATGTCTTCTTTATGCGGGCCGATAATGGCGGGGAAGCGCGCCTGTAGCGCGGCCACGATATCGGCGGTGTCATCGACGCTGAGCGTGGTCTGGGTGACATAGGCCAAACGCGCGTCATCGCGCACGGCGACTGTGGCCACATCCTCAGGCGTTTCGACGAGCAGCACATCGCCTTCGGGCAATTGGCCCATGGTGCCGATCGTTTCAGGGTGGCCCGCATGGCCGATCATGATGATCTGAAGGCCCGCATCCGCATGCCGCTGCGCCTCGATATGCACCTTGGAGACCAGCGGGCAGGTGGCATCGACATAGATCATGTTGCGCGCCTGCGCCGCCGAGGGCACGGATTTCGGCACGCCATGGGCGGAAAAGATCACCGGGCGGTCGTCGGGGCATTCGGAGAGTTCCTCGACAAAGACCGCGCCCTCGTCGCGCAGCCCGTCGACGACGAATTTATTATGCACGATCTCATGGCGCACATAGACCGGCGCGCCCCATTTCTCGATCGCCATTTCGACGATCTTGATCGCCCGGTCCACGCCCGCACAGAATCCGCGCGGCGCGGCAAGGTAGAGGGTAAGAGGCGGTTTGGTCATGGCGAAATCTCCGGACGGTTGGCGCAGAGGTAAGGGCTTGGGCGCGCTTCGTCCAGCCCGTCAGTCCGACTTGGGCGCAGGCTCGCCCGCCGTGGCGTGCACCAGCGCGGCGGCTTGTGCCCGGTTGCGGATGCCGAGCTTGCGGTAGCCGGATTTCGCATAGTCCGACACGGTGTGGATAGAGAGGTTGCAGCGGTGCGCGGTCTGCTGGCGGGTGTAGCCATGGGCCAGCAGGTTCACCACTTCGGCTTCGCGCGGGCTCAGCTTGTCGAAGGCCGAAGGATTCTCGGGCAGGGGCAGGGGCGCGGTGCCGGTCAGGTCTTCGATCCGGCGGTGCATCAGCAGGCAGAAGAGGCGCAGATCCTCGACAATGTCGCTGAAGGCGCGCTCGAACTCTTCGGCCTCCATCCCGTTGCCGACGATGAAACCGCCAAAGCGTTCGGAGCCCTTCAGCCGCATCGGCACGGCAAAGGCAGCATGCAGACCTTCGCGCCCTGCGCGGGCGATCAGCGAATGCTCGGACGGGGTGACATCGGGGTAGAGATGTACGAAGGCTTGGCCGATCGTCAGCACATCATAACTGTTGCACGAGTGGTGCAGGAATGGATCATCCTCGGGCGGGAGGTCATCGTAGAGGTCGGGGATGGTCGACAGAAACTGAGCGTCTTTGAAATCCGCACCCACGCTGATGTGGATGGCGTGGGTAAAGCCGGTCTTTCGAAATGTCTTTACGATCCCATCCCAAAGCGCGCTAACATCTTGCAGCTTTTCCAAACGTACAGCGGCATCGAACAGCATCTTCCCTCACTTTTACCCCCCTTTTTCGGGGGGTCGTCTACTTCTACGGGAGCAGGTAGTGTGGGATCAAGGGGAACGCATGGGTTCATGTGCTGTATTGTATCTTCCCTGGGGTATTTTAGAAATTTCACAGGCCAGTGACGCCACAGTCGCTGGCCTGGTATTCGTTTGCCCATCATCCAGACGCCACGCGCAGTGAGGCCGCTGCCGCACGGGGGCGGCATGGTTCTGCGCGAAACGGAGATGCGTCTTTTATTCGTGCGGTGCGGGGTCGCGCGGCGGGCGGCCGATCACATCACGCAGATCGTCAAGCTCGATAAAGTTGTCGGCTTGGCGGCGCAGGTCATCCGAGATCATCGGCGGCTGGCTGCGGATCGTGGAGACGACGGAGACGCGCACGCCTTGGCGTTGCAGGCTTTCCACCAGCGGGCGGAAATCACCATCGCCAGAGAAGATCACGATATGATCGACACGCGGGGCCAGTTCCATCGCATCGACGGCCAGCTCGATGTCCATGTCGCCTTTGACTTTGCGGCGGCCCATGCTGTCGGTGTATTCCTTGGCCGGTTTGGTGACCATGGAAAAGCCGTTGTAGTTCAACCAGTCGACAAGCGGGCGGATCGGCGAATATTCATCGTTTTCCAAAAGCGCGGTATAGTAGAAGGCGCGCAGCAGCTTGCCGCGGCGCATGAACTCTTGCCGCAGCAGCTTGTAGTCGATGTCGAAGCCCAGCGTCTTTGCCGCGGCGTAGAGGTTGGAGCCATCTATAAAAAGCGCCAACCGCTCATCTTTGTAGAACATTAAACTATCCTTTCGGCAGGCTTCGCCGTATTCCCGGTTTGAACTGTAATCGCCGCGGATTAATAAATCCGTGACCTCTGGCGATGCCCCCACATCAGGGTGCATAACTAAGGCTTTTTAACGATGTCGCAAGACCCCGAGGGCATGGAATTAAGCAGTAGAGACCCTATACGAAAGTATAGTCTTCTGGTTGCGCTCGGCGGTAACCTTGCATCTTCTGTGGGTAAACCTCAGGAAACGCTAAAATCGGCTTTAAAGCTATTGCAGACGTCCGGCGCGGTGATTCGCGCCACAAGTGCATTCTATCACACTCCGGCCTTTCCCGCAGGGGCGGGGCCAGACTATGTGAATGCCGCCGCCTGGCTCGAAGCGCCGTGGGAACCGCAGACCGCGCTTGGCGTCTTGCACCGGATCGAGGCGCAGATGGGCCGTGAGCGGGTGCAACGCTGGGGCCAGCGGACCTTGGATTTGGATCTTTTGGCCTGTGATGATATCGTGTTGCCAGACCGTCAGACCCACAAGATATGGCGCGAGTTGCCTTTGGAGGCACAGATTGGCCGCACGCCAGAGCAATTGATCTTGCCGCATCCCCGGCTACAGGACCGCGCCTTCGTCTTGGTGCCGCTGGCCGATGTGGCCCCCAATTGGGTGCATCCGCTGCTTGGAAAGCCCGTGCGCGCCCTGCTTGAGGCCCTGCCTGAGCGGGATCGTGCCGAGGTGCGGCGGCTGCAATAACGGCTTGTAAATCTGCCCGAGGCGGCTTAAATACGGCACTTCTGGCAGCAAATGAGATATTGGAGGCTTCATGGCCCGCGTCACCGTCGAAGATTGTGTGGATAAGGTTCCGAACCGTTTCGAACTCGTCATGCTGGCCGCACATCGTGCCCGCGAGATCTCTGCCGGATCGCAGCTGACCGTTGACCGTGACAACGACAAGAACCCCGTCGTGTCCTTGCGCGAGATCGCCGAAGAGACACAGTCGGCCGATGATCTGCGCGAGCGTCTGATCGAAAGCAACCAGAGCCAGATCGAAGTCGACGAGCCCGAAGAAGACGCCATGGCGCTTTTGATGGGTGCCGAAGAGGACAAGCCCGAAGAAGACAGCATGTCCGAAGAAATGTTGCTGCGCCAGTTGATGGCCGCACAGGGGCAGGGCTAACCCCCGCGCCCCGGCCGGGGCTATGAGGCAGATGGCATGAACAGCGCCGACATCACTGCCGACGACCTGATCGCTCTTGTTCAAGGCTACAATCCGCGTACCAACGAACCCCTGATCCGCGCCGCTTTTGACTACGGGGCGCGGATGCATGAGGGGCAGTTTCGCCATTCCGGTGAACCCTATTTCACCCACCCTGTCGCTGTCGCTGCGATCCTCACGGAGCAGCAGCTTGACGATGCGACGATCATCACCGCCCTTCTGCACGACACGATCGAAGACACCAAAGCGTCTTATGCCGAGGTGCAAAGCCTCTTTGGCGGCGAAGTGGCGGAATTGGTCGATGGTGTCACCAAGCTCACCAACCTTCAGCTAAACTCGACCGAGACCAAGCAGGCCGAGAATTTTCGCAAGCTTTTCATGGCGATGTCCAAGGACTTGCGCGTCATCCTCGTCAAGCTCGCCGACCGTCTGCACAACATGCGCACGATCAAATCCATGCGCCCGGACAAGCAGATCAAAAAGGCGCGGGAGACGATGGACATCTATGCGCCGCTGGCGGGCCGTATGGGCATGCAATGGATGCGCGAAGAGTTGGAAGACCTCGCGTTTCGGGTCCTCAACCCCGAGGCGCGCGCGTCGATCATCCGGCGTTTCATCACCCTGCAACGCGACACTGGCGATGTGATCCAGCGGATCACGGGCGACATGCGCGTGGAGTTGGAAAAGGCGGATATCGAAGCCGAAGTCTTTGGCCGGGCCAAGAAACCCTATTCGATCTGGCGAAAGATGGAGGAGAAGGAGCAGAGCTTCTCTCGCCTGTCTGACATTTACGGTTTTCGCGTGATTACCGCTTCTGAGGAGGACTGCTACCGCACCCTCGGCGCGATCCATCGCCGTTGGCGCGCGGTGCCGGGGCGGTTCAAGGATTACATCAGCCAGCCTAAGACCAACGGTTATCGGTCGATCCACACCACCGTCTCGGGCCGTGACGGCAAGCGGGTGGAGGTGCAGATCCGCACCCGCCAGATGCATGACGTGGCCGAGACCGGCGTCGCCGCCCATTGGTCCTACCGTGACGGGGTGCGCAGCCGGAACCCCTTTGCCGTCGATCCCGCCAAGTGGATCAGCCAGCTGACCGAGCAGTTCGACGCCGAGACCGATCACGAGGATTTCCTCGAAGCGGTGAAGCTTGAGATGTACGCCGATCAGGTGTTCTGCTTCACACCCAAAGGCGATGTGGTGAAACTGCCGCGCGGGGCTACGCCGATTGATTTCGCCTATGCGATCCACACCCGTATCGGCAACGCCTGTGTGGGGGCCAAGGTCGACGGGATGCGGGTGCCGCTGTGGACCCGGATCAAAAACGGCCAGTCGATTGAGATCACCACCGCGCAGGGCCAGACCCCGCAGGTGACATGGCTCGACATTGCCACCACGGGTAAAGCCAAGTCGGCGATCCGGCGCTCCCTGCGTGAGGTCGACCGCGAGCGCTTTATCAAACTGGGCCGTGAATTGGCGCGTTCGGCCTTTGCGCAGGTCGGTAAAAAGGCCACCGATAAGGTGCTGCATACCGTGGCCAAGAACATGCGGCTGAATGGCCCTGATGAGGTGCTTGCGCGGCTTGGCAGTTCGGAGCTCACGGGCCGCGAAGTGGTGGAATGCGTCTATCCCGACCTCGCTCCGCAAAAGGGTGAACAGATCGACGTGCGCCGCGCGGTCGTGGGGCTAGAGCCGGGGCAGAGCTTTGACCGCGCGCCCTGCTGCACCCCGCTGCCCGGTGAGCGGATCGTCGGCATCACCTTCCGGGGCAAGGGCGTGACTGTCCATGCGATCGACTGTGACCGCCTCTCGGAATATGAGGACCAGCCCGAACGCTGGCTCGATCTGCGTTGGCATGACGGCAGCCATCCGGCGGTCTATACCTGCGCGCTGGACATCACCATCGGCAATGGCGCGGGCGTTCTGGGGCGGGTCTGTACCTTGATCGGCGAAGCTTCGGCCAATATTTCAGATCTGGAGTTTGTGGAGCGCAAGCCTGACTTTTACCGGCTGGTGGTCTATGTCGATCTCAGAGACGTGAGTCACCTGCATTCGCTGATGTCCACGCTCGAAGCCGAGAGTGAGGTCGCCGATGTCAGCAGGCACCGCAATATGAGCATGGGAAAGACCGTCGAAAAGACCACCTGACCCTGCGCAGACGAAACGCCGATACTGGACCTGAGACTTGATTTTCAAACGCCGCGATCCGAAACCGACCCTGCGCGCGCTGGCCGAGTTTCTGTGGCCGCGCGGTGGTTGGACGCGTGCGTTTCACTATGTCAAACACCGGATGCGGCGGCTGCCCGACAGCCCCGAGCGCATCGCGCGCGGCATCTGGGCCGGGGTCTTTACCACCTTTACGCCCTTTTACGGCCTGCATTTCATCGTGGCCGCGTTGATCGGGCGGGTGATGCGGGCCAATATCCTTGCTGCGCTGATGGCTACCTTCTTTGGCAATCCGCTGACCTATGTGCCCATCGGCATCGCGGCCCTGCAAACCGGGCATTGGATCCTCGGCGCGCCCGTGGCACCGACGGCGCACCGCTCTTTCGGGGGGAAGTTTCTCGACGCCGGGCGCGATCTGAAAGAGAATTTCGTCGCGATCTTTACCGATACCCAGATGGATTGGACCGGGCTGACGGTGTTCTTCCATCAGGTCTTCTACCCCTATCTGATCGGGGGCATCCTGCCTGGGATGATCTGCGCCTCCATCGCCTATTGCATCTCGGTCCCGGTGCTGCGCGCCTATCAAAAGCGGCGGCGCGGCATGATCAAAGCCAAGTTCGAGGCGCTCAAACATAAGGCGGCGCAAAAGGCCGACGCCAAGCGCCACGCAGACTGATCTTTTCGCGCCATCAATTTTCGGGAAAAACCGCTTCTCCCTATGGGGTTGGCGAAAGTTCCGACCTATGGTCGGGGCAAGTGATGCAAGGGGAATCGAGATGGCGGATCAACCAAAGCTGAGATTGGGCGTGAACATTGACCATGTGGCGACTGTGCGTAACGCGCGGGGCGGCGCCTATCCCGACCCGCTGCGCGCGGCCAAGATCGCGGAAAAGGCCGGGGCCGATGGCATCACCGCGCATCTGCGCGAAGACCGGCGGCATATCTCCGACGCCGATATCGAAGGTTTGATGGAGGTGCTGTCGGTCCCGCTCAACTTCGAGATGGCCGCGACGGATGAGATGCAAAAGATCGCCCTGCGCCATAAGCCCCACGCGGTCTGCATCGTGCCCGAAAAGCGCGAAGAGCGGACCACCGAAGGCGGGCTGGAAGTCGCCCGGGAAGAGAACAAGCTGGCCCATTTCATCGCGCCCCTGCGCGAGGCAGGCAGCCGGGTGTCGATCTTCATCGCGGCAGAACGCGCGCAGATCGAAGCCGCCAATCGCATCGGCGCAGAGGTGATCGAACTGCACACCGGTGCCTATTGCGATGCCTTTGCCGAGGGCCGTTGGGATGAGGCGGATGTCGAACTCCACAAGCTGCGCGAGATGTCGCGTTTCGCCGACTCTCTCGGGCTTGAGGTGCACGCGGGCCACGGGCTGACCTATGACACCGTCACCCCGATCGCCGCTTTCCCCGAGGTGCGGGAACTTAACATCGGGCATTTCCTGATTGGAGAGGCGATCTTCCTCGGGTTGGAACCCGCGATTGCCGAAATGCGCCGCCTGATGGATGAGGCCCGCGAGGGCTGAACCTGCCGCCCGCCGGTGGCGGAAAATCTCTCAAAGCGTGCCTCCCTCTGGACCTAAAGCGGCCTTGGCCGCGTTGGGCCGCCAGACCGGTTAACAAACCTAAGGAGGCACCAATGAGCGATCATGTCGACACGCTGAAGAAACTGCACACCCGCCTGATCGACAGCCGCGACGGCTATCGTGAGTCCCGCAAACAGGTCTCGGATGAAGCGGCATTTGTCGGCTTCTTCGACCAGCGCATCGCAGAACGTGAGAAGTTCCACACAGAACTGCACCGCCAGCTTGGCGTCGACGGCGTGGATGTATCCGAAGAAGGCTCTGCCGCCGCATCGGCTCACCGCGGTTGGCTGAAGTTGCGCGACGCAGTGACCGGCGACAACGAAGCTGTTTATGACGAGATCATCAACGGCGAATCCGCATTGGTCGAAAACTACGACGATGCGATCAAAGCCACTGCTGGCCGCCCCGGCTATGAATTCCTGACCGAACAACGCGCCGCCGTTCAGCGCGCCATCGACGAGGCGAAAGCCGAGAAGGCCCGCCACGTCGCAGCCTAAGCGCCGCGCCTTGTAGCAAATTCAACGCCGTCCCGTTCCCGCGGGGCGGCGTTTTCGCGTCGGATTGCCGCTTTTCCTCGCTTTCGCCGCGTGATCTATTGAGGGCAAAGGGCCATCGGCCCCGTCACGCGGCAAGAATGGCACCCAATGATCCTCGGCATCGGCACTGATCTGGCAAATATCGAGCGTATCCAAGGCACGCTCGACCGTTTCGGCGACCGGTTTCGCAACCGAGTCTTCACCGAGGTCGAGCAACGCAAGGCAGAGCGGCGTCATGACGTTGCGGGCACCTATGCCAAACGCTGGGCCGCGAAAGAGGCTTGTTCAAAGGCGCTTGGCACCGGGCTGCGCATGGGCATCGCTTGGCGCGACATGGCCGTCAGCAATCTGCGCACCGGCCAGCCGGTGATGGAGGTGACGGGCTGGGCCGCGGACCGTCTCGCCGCGATGACCCCGCCGGGGCATGAGGCGATCATCCATGTCACCCTGACCGACGATCACCCTTGGGCGCAGGCTTTCGTGGTGATCGAAGCGCGCCCTCTTGCCGATTAGGCTGCATAGGCTGGCGCAGCCCGCCGTTTCGCGTCATATGCACGCGGGGCAGGGCGATCCGGCCCCGCGTCACTTGACTTGGCCCGCACGGCCCCGCATGTAACCCCAAACCGATATGTCAGGAGCGCCGCATGGCCGCTAAGGAAAAAACCGGCAACGCCTTTGTCGAAACCATCAAGACAATCTTTTGGGCGCTGCTGATCGCCGGTGTCTTTCGGACCCTGTTCTTCCAGCCCTTCTGGATCCCCTCCGGCTCCATGAAAGAGACGCTGCTGATCGGTGATTTCCTCTTCGTGAACAAGATGGCCTACGGCTATTCCTACGCCTCTTGCCCCAGCCTGATGCTGCCCGGTGTCGGGATCGAGATTGACGCCAAGGATGTCTGCGGTGTCTTTGATGGCGATAACGAGCGTCTTTTCGGCTCCGAGCCTGAGCGCGGCGATGTGGTCGTCTTCCGTCATCCTGTCTCGGGCCGCGACTATATTAAGCGCCTGATTGGCCTGCCGGGGGACAAGGTGCAGATCAAGAACGGTGTCATCAGCCTGAACGGCACCCCGGTCGAGGTCGAAGATGCGGGCACGTTTGAAGAGGTCATGGCCCCCCAAGGCCCGCAACAACTGCGCCCGCGCTGCGAAAACGGCCCCGTGGGCCAAGGGGCGACCTGCGTGAAAAGCCGCCAGATCGAAACCCTGCCCAATGGCGTGTCCTACCCGACCCTGAACATCACCAATCAGCAGTCGGACAACACGGGCGTCTATACCGTGCCTGAGGGGCATTACTTCTTCATGGGCGACAACCGCGACAACTCCGCTGACAGCCGTCTGGCGCAGCGCGCCGGGGGCGTGGGTTTCGTGCCCTTCGAAAACCTCATTGGCCGCGCGGATCGCATCATGTTCAGCTCTGCCGGGCGTTCGATGCTGTTCTTCTGGACATGGCGCGGCGACCGCTTCTTCGAAGCTGTCAGATGAAACTGAGCGGAGACCTCAAAGCCTTCGAGACCCGGATTGGCCATCATTTTGCCAAGCCGGAGCTGCTGGTGCGCGCGGTGACCCACGCCTCCATGTCCTCGGCCAACCGCGACGATAACCAGCGGTTGGAGTTTCTGGGCGACCGGGTGCTGGGCCTTGTCATGGCCGAAGCGCTGCTGGCGCTTGATCCCGGCGCCAGCGAAGGCCAGTTGGCCCCGCGCTTCAACGCATTGGTGCGCAAGGAAACCTGCGCCGATGTGGCGCGTGAGATTGATCTGGGCAAGGTGCTCAAGCTCGGTCGGTCCGAGATGATCTCGGGCGGGCGGCGCAAACAGGCGCTTCTGGGCGACGCCATAGAGGCGGTGATCGCGGCGGTTTATCTGGATGGCGGTTTTGACGCCGCCAAGAACCTCGTGCTGCGGCTTTGGGGCGACCGCCTGAAAACCGTCAAGGAAGACGCGCGCGACGCCAAGACCGCTTTGCAGGAATGGGCGCAGGCGCGCGGGCTGAACCCGCCACGCTATGTGCAGACCGGGCGCAGCGGCCCGGATCACGCGCCCGTCTTTACCATTACCGCGCGGCTGGACAACGGGGCCGAGGCCGCCGCCACCGCGCCGTCGAAACGCGCCGCCGAACAGGCCGCCGCCAGCACGCTGCTGCGGCAATTGGAGAGCAACTCATGACCACCCGTGCCGGATTCGTCGCCCTGATCGGAGAGCCCAACGCGGGCAAATCCACCCTGCTGAACCGCATGGTCGGGGCCAAGGTCTCGATCGTGACGCATAAGGTCCAGACCACCCGCGCCCGCATTCGCGGCGTGGCAATGGAGGGCGATGCGCAGTTGGTCTTCGTCGACACGCCGGGCCTCTTCCAGCCGCGCCGCCGTCTGGACCGCGCCATGGTCGCCGCCGCTTGGGGCGGGGCCGCGGATGCCGATGTGATCGTGCTGCTGATCGAGGCGCACCGCGGCGTGACCGAGGGCGTGGAACGCATCCTCGAAGAGCTTGGTAACATCGCCAAGGGCCGCCGCGTGGCGCTGGCGATCAACAAGATCGACCGGGTCGAGGCGCCGGTGCTCTTGGGGCTGGCCGAGAAGATGAACCAACGGTTTGAGTTTGCCGAGACCTTCATGATCTCCGCCGAGCGCGGCCACGGCACCGACACATTGCGCGAGTGGCTGGCGGGCGAGGTGCCGGAAGGCCCGTGGCTCTACCCCGAGGACCAGATCGCCGACCTGCCGATGCGCAATATCGCCGCCGAGATCACGCGCGAGAAATTGACCCTGCGCCTGCATCAGGAACTGCCCTACCAGCTGACGGTCGAGACCGAGAACTGGGAAGAGCGCAAGGACGGTTCCGCCCGGATCGACCAGTTGGTCTATGTCGTGCGTGACGGCCACAAGGGCATCGTGCTGGGCAACCGCGGTGAGACGATCAAGGCCGTGGGTAAGGCCGCGCGGGAGGAGCTCGAAGAGTTCCTTGGGCGCAAGGTGCATCTGTTCTTGCAAGTGAAAGTCCGCGCCAACTGGCTGGAAGAGGCCGAGCGCTATTCCGAGATGGGCTTGGATTTCAAAGATGGCAACGACTGAGCGTAAAGGCCAGCCATGCCCCGCCTGACCGCGCGTTTCTGGGTCGATGCCTATCTCGCGCGGCTACGGTTGCAGGACATTCCGGCTTTTGTCGTGGCCCATGGTGATGACACCGGCGGTGCGGTGCTGGTGAAGCTGGCAACGCTTGATGGCCGGGCCGTGCTGTTTCAGCGTTCTTTTGACTTGATGAGTGGCGAGCGGAAGTGGGTCGAGCTTGCCTCGGGCGACGAGCGTGAAATCGATGCTACCGTCACCCGCCAACGCAGCTTTGACCCCGACCTCTGGGTGATCGAGGTGGAGGATCGCGCCGGGCGGCACCTTCTGGACGAACCGGGGTTGGCCTGATGGAATGGCGCGATCAGGGCATCCTGCTGAGCGCGCGGCGACATGGCGAGACCTCCGCCATCATTGAGGTCTTCACCCCCGCCCAAGGCCGCCACGCCGGCATCGTCCGTGGTGGCACCAGCCGCAAGATCGCCCCCAGCCTGCAACCCGGTGCGCAGCTTGACGTGGCATGGCGCGCGCGGCTGGAGGATCACATCGGCGCCTTCACCGTCGAGCCGCTCCGCAGCCGCGCCGCCGTGGCGATGCAGGACCGTCTGGCGCTGGCGGGGCTGAATGCGGTCACCGCGCTCTTGGCCTTTTGCCTGCCCGAACGCGAGCCGCATCCGGCGCTTTACCAGCGGACCGAGGCGCTGCTCGATATGCTGGGGCAGGGCGATGTCTGGCCGCTGGCTTACCTCAAATGGGAACTGCGCCTTTTGGAGGAAATGGGCTATGCGCTCGACCTCGACGCCTGCGCGGTGACGGGGGCGACCGAGGGGCTGATCTATGTCTCCCCCAAGACCGGGCGCGCGGTCTCGGCCAAGGGGGCGGGGGAGTGGGCGGATCGGCTTTTGCCCCTGCCGCCCGTGCTGCGCGGCGGCGCAGGCAGCGATGCCGAAGTGGCGCAGGGCCTGCGGACCACGGGGCATTTCCTGACCGTCCATCTGGCGCGGGATTTGGGCGGCAAACCCCTACCGGAAGCCCGCGCGCGCTTTGTCGATGCCTTTAGTCGGCGGCTTTGAAAACCAGACGTTCGCCGCTGTCGTCCGATAGGATCATCGTGTCGCCCAGCACGTCCGAGATGGTCACCTCTGTCAGCGCATCGAGGAACGCCGTCTCGCCCGCAAGGTCGGGGCAAGCGCGGCGGGTGACGGCGATATGGCCGGTGTCGAACCACGGGTAGGGCACCGTCATCGCGGCGCTATAGGCGTTGCAGGGGGCTTGCCCGGCGATCTTGCCGGTCTCGGGGAAGGTCAGCGTAGCGCGGGCGTCGAAGGGCTTGCCGTCCAATTCCACCAGATGCCATGTCTTGTCGCCCGCGCCATAGGCACGGACGGTTTCATCGCCTTGGCATTGCGGCAGGGCGCTGAGGGCGGCGAGGATCAGAAAGCTGCGCATGGGCTGTCCTTTGGAGTGAAGCGCCGCCTATGTCCCTGACATCGGCAGCGCTTGCAACCCCGGCAGATCAGCCCAGAAGGCGGCGGGCAATAACCTGCGCCTGAATCTCGGCGGCGCCCTCAAAAATGTTGAGGATCCGCGCGTCGCAGAGCACCCGGCTGATCTTGTACTCCAGCGCGAAACCGTTGCCGCCGTGGATCTGCAAGCCGTTGTCGGCCGCCGCCCATGCGACCCGTGCGCCCAGCAGTTTGGCCATGCCCGCCTCCACATCGCAGCGGCGCCCGGCGTCCTTCTCGAAGGCGCTGTAATAGGTCAGCTGCCGGGCCACCATCAGCTCCACCGCCATCATCGCCAGCTTGCCCGAGACGCGGGGGAAGTTGATCAGCGATTTGCCGAACTGCTTGCGGTCTTGGGCGTATTGCATCGAGATATCCAGCGCCGATTGCGCCACGCCGATGGCGCGGGCGGCGGTCTGGATGCGGGCGCTCTCGAAGGTCTCCATCAGCTGTTTAAAGCCGCGCCCCTCTTCGCCGCCCAAGAGGTTCTCACCCTTCACTTCAAAGCCGTCGAAGCCAAGCTCATATTCCTTCATGCCGCGGTAGCCCAGCACCTCGATCTCACCGCCAGTCATGCCGGGGGTGGGGAAGGGGGTGGCATCATCGCCGGGCGTTTTCTCGGCGAGGAACATCGACAACCCGCGGTGGTCGGTCGTCTCGGGATCAGTGCGCGCCAGCAGGGTCATCACATGGGTGCGCGCGGCATGGGTGATCCATGTCTTGTTGCCGGTCACCTTGTAATCATCCCCGTCCTTGACCGCACGGGTGCGCAGACTGCCGAGGTCGGAGCCGGTGTTCGGTTCGGTAAAGACCGCCGTGGGCAGGGTCTCGGCGCTGGCGATGCGGGGCAGCCATTTCTCTTTCTGCGCGTCGGTGCCGCCGCAGAGAATCAGTTCAGCGGCAATTTCCGAACGGGTGCCGAGCGAGCCGACCCCGATGTAGCCGCGCGACAGCTCTTCGCTGACCACGCACATCGACGCTTTGGTCAGGCCCAGCCCGCCGTATTCTTCGGGGATGGTCAAGCCGAAAACGCCCATCTCGGCCAGTTCCTCGATCACCTCCATCGGGATCAGTTCGTCCTTGAGGTGCCATTCATGGGCGTGCGGCTCGACCTTTTCCACCGCGTAGCGGCGGAACTGGTCGCGGATCATCTCAAGCTCTTCATCCAGCCCGCTGACGCCAAAGGTCACATCGGCGCTGCGTTCCTGCATCAGTTCGACCAGACGGCTGCGCGCGGCTTGGGTGTTGCCCGCGCGGGTCAGGCTGGTGATCGCAGGATTATCGAGCGCGGCCTCATCCTCGGCGCTCAGCCCCAGATCTTGCAGGCGCAGCATCTCCCCTTGGTTCATCTGGATGCCGCCGCGGATCTGGCAGAGGTATTCGCCAAAAGCGATCTGGTGCAGCAGTTGCTCCACCTCGCCAAAGCGCCCCTCGCTTTGCAGCCGCTCGGCCCAAAGCTGCATCTGACGCAGGGCTTGGACATAGGTGGCGAGCCAAGCAAGCCCGTGGGCGGCGGTCTGATTGGCCTCGATCAGCTTGGCCGAAACCCGGTCGCCATCGCTCACCTGCGCGCGGACCGCGGCGGTGGCGGTTTCGAGCAACTGGTCGAGCGGCGGCAGGGCCGCGCCGGTCTGCCCGATCAGATCGTCGAGAATTACGCGATGCATTGTCATGTCCTGACCGTCATGTGCCATGGGCTGTCCTTTCTTGCTTGGGACAGGCATAGACCTTTCGCAGTCGCAGCACAACAAAGATACGTTTCGCTGCGGCATTTTGTTCTAATCTTGCGCGGTCATTTTTGACGTGCGGCCCCGGAGGAGGGTGCTATGTAACGGTATGAACAGTATTTTCCCCTTTCTCACCCCGTTCGAATTTTATGCTGCACTTGCAATCGGTCTTTGCGGTGGCTTCGTCAAAGGCGTGGTGGGCTTTGCCCTGCCGCTGGTGCTGATTTCCGGTCTCACGACATTCATGGCGCCCGATCTGGCCTTGGCGGGGCTGATTCTGCCCACGGTTCTGGCAAATGCCTTTCAAGCGCTCCGGCAGGGGCCGCAGGCGGCGTTGCGGTCGATCAAGCTGTTCTGGGTGTTTCTGGTCTGTGGCGGTGTGATGCTGGTGCTTTCGGCCCAGATGGTGCGGCTGGTGCCTGCGACGGTGATGTTGCTGATGATCGGGGTGCCGGTGGTGCTGTTCGCGCTGCTGCAACTGTCGAAACATCAGTTTCATCTGGCCCAGCGGTCGACGAAGGTCGAGGCGCTGGTCGGCGGATTTGCCGGGGCCGTCGGGGGGATTTCCGGCATCTGGGGGCCGCCCACGGTGGCCTATCTCACCGCGCTCGGGACCGCGAAACATGATCAGATGCGGATCCAAGGGGTGATCTACGGGCTGGGCGCGGTGGCGCTGCTTGTCGCGCATATCGGCTCGGGCGTTCTGAACGCGCAGACCTGGCCCTTCTCGGCGCTGTTGATTCTGCCGGTGATGCTGGGGGTTTGGCTCGGCAGCAAGGTGATGGACCGTGTTGATCCGGTGCTGTTTCGCAAGATGACTTTGATTGTCTTGATGGTGGCGGGGTTGAACCTGATCCGGCGGGCGATTTTTTAGGCGATTTCAGTGGTTGCCACCCCGGCCCGGACTCAAGCCGTAGGCGCCGGGCCATCGCCTGCCCGCCCGGACGGGTAGGCGATTTGGTGAGGCTGGTAGTGACTTTGCGAACGCACATCTCGGCTGCGCCATAAAGTGGCATAAGGCGCCGTCGGATCGCCCACCCGCGGGCAGGGGATGGCCCTCACCGTGGCCACGCAAATGCGCGCGGGCGAAGTCTTTTGTAAGTTGTGTCGGGGGGTGGTGGTGGAGCCTAGCGGGATCGAACCGCTGACCTCCTGCATGCCATGCAGGCGCTCTCCCAGCTGAGCTAAGGCCCCATCGTGGATCATGTGATCCGGGTCGTTCTGTGGCGCTGTCTAGGCGCTGGCGGAGGCGGGATCAAGCGGAAAATTGACCCCGCCGCCGATAAATTAGTCTTCGTCTTCCGAGGCCACGTCGGCGAGGTCGTCAAGCGGTACGGTATCATCGTCATCGTCGTCGTCATCGAGGATATCGTCGTCCAGATCCACATCGACCGCGTCATCGTCATCCACCAGGGATTCTTCATCAGCCTTGTCGCCCTTCTTGGCTTTGGCTGTGACCGCATCCTCGGCATCCGCCGCGATCATGCGCGACTTGGAATTGTCGACCTCGACCTCTTCGCCCGTGTAGGGGCTGATGATCGGATTCTTGTTGAGGTCATAGAAGCGCTTGCCCGTAGTGGGGCACAGGCGCTTGGTTCCCCATTCTTCGTTGGGCATGAAACACCCCTTTATAATATTGCTGTTGCGTGTAGATGATTCCGGCCAAGTGCCATATGAGGGGGGCACTGTCAAAGGCTTTGGCCTCTATCTAGGGACGTTGCTCCGGTAATGAAAGACCCTGTGCTGCCCGGCAACCCGCCGATTCCGCTGATCCTGCGCCGTTCGGCGCGCGCGCGGCGCATCTCGCTGCGCATCTCGCAATTGGACGGACGGGTGACCCTGACCATGCCGAAACGGCTGGCGGAGCGTGAGGCGCTGGCCTTTGCCGAAAGCAAGCAAGACTGGATTCGCCAACACCTCGCCGCGCGGGGCGAGGATGTGATCGTGGCCCCCGGGGCAGAGCTTCCGGTGGGCGGCAAGCTGCTGCGCGTCCGCGGCGGGCAGGGGAGGGGTGTGCGGATTGGCCCCGAAGAGATCCTTGTGCCCGGCCCAGAGGATAGCATCGGCAAACGTCTGGCCGCACACCTGCGCGAAGTGGCGCGCGACCGCCTCGCCGGGGCTTGTGACGACTATGCCGCGCTCCTGGGCAAGCCCTATGCCCGCATCACCCTGCGCGACACGCGCTCTCGCTGGGGGTCTTGTTCCAGCGACGGGGCGCTGATGTTCTCTTGGCGGCTGATCATGACCCCGCCCGAGGTGCTCGACTACGTCGCCGCCCATGAGGTCGCGCATCTGGCGCAGATGAACCACTCCCCAGCCTTCTGGGCCGAGGTCACGCGGATCTACGGCGATTATCAGGCGCCGCGCCAATGGCTGCGCGACCATGGCGGCGGGCTGCACCGCTATCGATTCTAGGCCAGCGTTGCGAAACGCGCCTTCAGCAGCGCTTCGGCATATTCATCCTCGGCCGTGCTGTCATGCACCACGCCGCCGCCCACGTTCAGCCGCAGCCGCCCCTCTGGGTGACAGGTCGCCGTGCGGATCGCCACATTGAACTGCATCGCACCCGTGGGGGCGATCCACCCCACCGCGCCGCAATAGGCATCGCGCGGGGCCGGCTCCAAGGCGCGCAGGATCTGCATCGCGCGGATCTTGGGGGCGCCGGTGATCGAGCCGCAGGGAAAAAGCGCGTGAAAAAGGTCGGTCAACCGCTTTCCCGGCAAGACCTGCGCCGTGATGCGCGAGGTCATCTGGTGCAGGGTCTCATAGGTCTCGATCTCGAACAGTTTCGGCACCTCGACACTGCCCACCTCGGCGATCCGGCTGATGTCGTTGCGCAAAAGGTCCACGATCATCAGGTTCTCGGCCATGTTCTTTTCCGAAGCCGCAAGGTCGGCGCACAGCTTCGCGTCCTCCGCAGCATCCCGCCCGCGCCGCGCCGTGCCCTTCATCGGACGGGCGGTGAGCTGTCCCTCGGCGGTGAGCGCAAAGAACAACTCCGGCGAGCGCGACAACAGCACAGGCCCGCCAAGATCGACGAAAGCCCCATGTGCCACGCTTTGCCGCTGGCGCAGCCGGGCATAAAGCGCCGCTGGCGTCCCGGTATATCGCCCCTCCATCCCAAAGGTCAGATTGGCCTGATAGATGTCCCCCGCGCTGATGAAATCCTGCACCTCTGCAAAGGCGGCCTGATACTGTGCAAAATCCCAATCCGGCGTGAGCGCCGACAGGCTGGCATCACCCGCATCTTCGGCAAAACCATAGGCCTCGGGCGCATCAAAGACGCCAAAACGCAGCAGGGGCAGCCCGCGCGCCGCAGGCATCAACGCACGCAGCTTGTGCGAGCCGAGATAGCCCAACTCATAACTCGCATAGCCCGCCAACCAGGCGCCGCTTTCCTGCGCCGCTTCAAGTGCTGCAAAGGCCGCAGGCACCTCAGCCGGGGTATCGGCACTGATGATCCGCCGCGGCGCGGTGAAGGCCGTGCCGTGCCCCAGCGGGCCAGTGTCGAAAAGAACGCAAGGGCCAGCCATGGCGCGCCTTAAAAGTCTGCAGGCACGCGCATATCGCGCAGGGGCCGCACGATATCGATGGATTCTTGGTAAATCGGATGCGCCTTATAGGCGGCCAGCGCCTCGGCATCCGGGAATTCGGCATAGACGACCACATCCACATCCCCCGACAGCGCATCGACACGGGTGTTTTCGCAGATCTCGAAAGTCGTCGAATGCGGAATATCGGCCAGTTTCCAAAGCCCCGCCACGATCGTCGGAATGTCCTTGGGGTCCTTGGCCGAGAAAAAGACCACATGACGGATGAAGTTTCGTTTGGTCACGGCGCGTCTCCTTAAGGCAGTTTGACCTCCGATAAATCGCCGCAAGGCTGGCGACAACGGGTGATCGCGTCTTGGCTGCAAAATGCCGCGCTTGACGGGTGGCTGGTTTGTGATCACAACCGCATCATGAACCTGACCCCGCGCCCTGTCGAGGCCACGCCGCTGGCCCATGATCGTGTCTACCGCCGCCTGCGCGCGCGGATTATGCATGGCGATCTGCCGCCCGGCCACGCCCTCACCCTGCGCGGCATAGGCAAGGAATATGAGGTCTCGATGACCCCGGCCCGCGAAGCGGTGCGGCGGCTGGCGGCAGAGGGGGCGCTGACCATGTCGACCTCCGGGCGCATCTCCACCCCCGAACTCAGCAACGAGCGGATCGAGGAATTGGCCGCCCTCCGCGCGCTCTTGGAGGTCGAGCTTGCCTCTCGCGCCCTGCCGCGCGCCCATATGGCGCTGATCGAGCGGATGCAGACGATCAACACCAATATTGCCGAGGCCGTGGCCCACCGCGATGCGGTCAGCTATATCCGCACCAATCTCGAATTTCATCGCACGCTCTACCTGCGCGCCCAAGCGCCCGCCATGCTCGCCATGGCAGAGACGGTCTGGCTGCAACTCGGCCCCACCATGCGCGCGCTCTATGGCCGCCTGCGCCGGACCGAGCCGCCGCATTTCCACCGTCTGATCATCGCGGCCCTGCGCGCGGGCGATGAGCCGGGGCTGCGGCTGGCGGTGCGTTCGGATGTGACCCAAGGGCTGCGCATGCTGGCCAGCTGATCCCGCCCATGGCTTGACAGTCAGGCAGCAGCGGCGCATCAAAGGCATATGGAAAAGACCGGTCTCACAACAGTCTATTACCCCCGCACCTGATCGGCGCGGCACCCATTCCCATATCCACAAGCCGCCACAGCGCGGCTCTGCTTGTCTCCCTGTGGTGATCACAGAAAGAGACGACATGCCCCCCATTCGACCCGCCGTGAAATCCGACCTGCCGATGGTGCTCGATCTGGCCCACGCATTGGCCGCTTACCAAGGCGACACCGCCACCGTGACACTTGCCGCGTTAGAGCGCGACTGTTTTGGTCCAACCCCTTGGGTCACCCTTCTGGTGGCCGAAGGCGCCACCGGCCTGCATGGCTATGCCGCGCTCTGCCCGCAGATGCAGTTGCAATTCGGCGCAAGAGGGATGGACCTGCACCACCTCTTCGTCTGCGACACGGCCCGCGGTCGCGGCATTGGCCGCGCACTGGTCAAGGCCGCGCTGGATCATGCCCAAAACCAAGGATGCAGCTATGTCACCGTGGGCACGGATACAAAAAACCGACGCGCGCAGGGTTTCTACCGCGCCGCCGGTTTCGATCAAATCACGCCTGATCCGCGTTTTCGGCGGTGGCTGGCTTAGGCCGCCAGCCCCTTCCGCCCCATCTCAAGGAACTTGGTCCGGCGCTCTTGAACCAGCATCTTGCCGTCCTTGCCATCAAGTTCCTTAAGCATCGCTTCGATCGACTTGCCCACCGCCTTGATCGACTCTTCGGCATGGCGGTGCGCCCCGCCCATCGGCTCGGGAATGATCTGGTCGATCACACCAAGTGTCTTGAGCTCTTCCGCCGTCAAACGCATCTGTTCGGCGGCCTCGCGCATCTTCTCGCTGTCTTTCCACAGGATCGACGCACAGCCTTCGGGCGTGATCACGGAATAGACCGAATGCTCCAACATCGCGACACGGTTCGCCGTGGCGAATGCCACCGCCCCGCCAGAGCCGCCTTCGCCCACGATCACGCTGACCAAAGGCACGCCGATTTGCAGACATTTCTCCGTCGAACGGGCAATCGCCTCGGACTGGCCGCGTTCTTCGGCACCCTTGCCGGGATAGGCGCCGGGCGTGTCGACGATGGTAACCACCGGCAGGTTGAACTTATCCGCCAGTTCCATCAACCGCACCGCCTTGCGGTAGCCCTCAGGCCGCGCCATGCCGAAATTGCGCTCAATCCGGCTCTTGGTGTCATTGCCCTTCTCATGGCCAATCACCACGACAGGCGTATCGTTGAATCGCGCCAAACCGCCCATGACGGCCAGATCATCGGCAAAGTTCCGATCCCCCGCCAAAGGCGTGAACTCGGTGAAAAGCGCCTCGATATAATCCTTGCAATGGGGCCGCTCCGGATGGCGCGCCACCTGACATTTCCGCCAAGGCGTCAAAGAGCCATAAAGGTCTTCGAGCATCCCGGCGGCTTTCTTATCCAGCGCGCGGGCCTCATCGGTGATGTCCATCTCTTCATTGGACCGGGCCAACGCCCGCAGCTCTTCCGCCTTGCCTTCGATCTCGGCCAGGGGTTTTTCGAAATCCAGATATTGGGTCATTGCATGCTCCGGCTTGTTGCCTGTGTATATGGAGCGCCGCGCGCGGGTTTGCAACGCGGGTTTGCAAGGCAGGCAAGCCCACGCCCCTCCCTCTTCATCCTTTTTCAAATACCCTCGGGGGTCCGGGGGCAGGGCCCCCGGCGGCTTGCCAAAAGCGCTCAGCCCCCGGAGATCATCTCGGAGTGGCGTACGATCACCTCCGCCTGTTTGATGCTGGCGATATCCACCAACCGCCCCTTATAGACGGTGGCCCCTTCGCCCTTGGCCTTGGCCTCTTCCATCGCCGCGAGGATCTCGCGCGCCTCGGCCACAGCCTCTTCCGACGGCGTGAACACCTCGTTGCTCAGCGCCACCTGCTTGGGGTGGATCGCCCATTTGCCGACCATGCCCAGCGTGGCCGAGCGGCGCGCCTGTGCGCGGAAACCCTCGTCGTCCGAGAAATCGCCGAAAGGCCCGTCGACGGGCAGCACACCATGCGTGCGGCAGGCGGCGACGATGGCGGCCTGCGCCCAGTGCCACGGGTCCGACCAATGCTTCTGCTCGCCGCGCTGCATATAGTAGTTCTCTTGCGTGCCGCCGATGCCGGTGGTCTGCATGCCCATGGAGGCGGCGAAATCGGCGGCCCCCAGCGACATCGCCTGCAAACGCGGAGAAGAGGCGGCGATCTCTTCCACATGGGCGATACCGGCAGCGGATTCGATGATGACCTCAAAGCTGATCTTCTTCTCGCGGCCCTTGGCGGTCTCAACCGCCGTTACCAGCGCGTCGACGGCATAGACATCCGCCGCGCAGCCCACCTTTGGGATCATGATCTGATCAAGCCGCGGCCCGGCCTGCTCCAGCAGCTCCACCACGTCACGATACCAATAGGGCGTGTCCAGCCCGTTGATCCGCACCGAAAGCGTCTTGTTGCCCCAGTCGATCTCGGAAATCGCCTTGATGATATTGGCGCGCGCGCTGTCCTTGTCCGAAGGTGCCACGCTGTCTTCAAGGTCGAGGTTGATCACATCGGCATCCGACGCTGCCATCTTTTCAAAGATCGCCGGGCGGGAGCCGGGGCCGAACAATTGGCAGCGGTTCGGGCGGGCAGGGGCGGCAGGCTGAATGCGAAAGCTCATGGGGCACCTATGGGTAATTTTGTTTCATCATGCGTCTTCATTCTGGTATGAAATTGCGCCGCCAATCGCAAGGAGGTTTTCGCAACCGCAGCATTTCGGTGATTTTCGCGGCCCAACGGGGCGGCGCACGAATTTTGCGCAGCCAGCGGTAATTCGCGGGAAATGCTGCGCATTTGCTTGCAGATGCGTCGACAACGCCACGCACTTGCGTATTCTCGCGCGCAATATGCGGACAAATTCAATGCCGGAGGCTTGCCATGATCAAAACCCCCTATCTGCTCTTTCTGGGCGACGCGCCTGACTCTCTGTCCGCCAAGGTCGCACAAGGCATCAAGGATTGGCGGCCCGACAACGCGGTCGGCCAGTTCCGCATGGAGGGCTGCAAGGCCGATCTCGGTCTGCAAGACATGACGCTGGCCGAAGCGCGTGAGGCGGGGGCCGAGACATTGGTCATCGGTGTCGCCAACCGTGGCGGTAAAATTAGCGCGGCATGGAAAGAGGTGCTGATTGAGGCGCTGAACATGGGCTTCGACATCGCTTCGGGCCTGCACAACCTGCTACGCAACGAAGCCGATCTGGTGGCGGCTGCCGAGGCGAACGGCACCACATTGCATGACGTGCGCGTGCCCAGCGTCGAATACCCGATCGCCGACGGCAAGAAACGCAGCGGCAAACGGGTTCTGGCCGTGGGCACCGATTGCTCGGTCGGGAAAATGTACACCGCCCTCGCGCTGGACGAGGCGATGCGCGAAAAGGGCATGAAAAGCACCTTCCGCGCCACCGGCCAGACCGGCATCCTGATCACCGGCGAAGGCGTGCCGCTTGATGCCGTGATCGCTGATTTCATGGCCGGGTCGGTGGAATATCTCACCCCCGCCAATGACGATGACCACTGGGACATCATCGAAGGGCAGGGCAGCCTGTTCCACGTCTCTTATTCCGGGGTGACCATGGCGCTGATCCACGGCGGCCAGCCCGATGCGCTGATCCTGTGCCATGAACCGACCCGGACCCATATGCGCGGCCTGCCGGAATACAGCCTGCCCAGCCTCGAAGCGGTGCGCGACATGGCGCTGACGCTGGCGCAGGTGCCGAACCCAGACTGCAAGGTCGTCGGTATCTCGGTCAATACCTACCACATGTCCGAGGCCGAGGCGGATGCCTATCTGGCCGAGGTTGAAGAGCGTCTTGGCCTGCCTGCGGTCGATCCCTTCCGCCAAGGGGCGGCGCGACTGGCTGATGCGCTGGCGGCGCTGTGACCATGCAGATCGACGTTACCGCAGATACGTTCAAACTGGCGCAGGTCTTTACCATCAGCCGCGGCTCGCGGACCGAAGCCAAGGTGCTGACCGTCCGCGTGACCGAAGGCGGCGTCACCGGCTGGGGCGAATGCGTGCCCTACGCGCGCTATGACGAGACCCTCGAATCGGTCACGGCTGAGATCAACGGCCTGCCGGGTGATATCACCCGCCAAGCGCTCTATGATCTGCTGCCTGCCGGGGCCGCACGCAACGCGGTCGACTGCGCGCTATGGGATCTAGAGGCCAAACGCGCAGGCAAGCGGGTGTGGGAATTGGCCGGGCTGACCGCGCCGGGGCCAGAGATCACGGCCTATACCCTTTCGCTGGACGAACCCGAGGCAATGCGCGCGCAGGCGGCGAAACACAGCTATCGGCCACTGCTGAAGATCAAGCTCGGCACGCCCGATGACATGCCGCGGCTCGAAGCGGTGCGCGCCGGGGCGCCCGATGCCACGATCATCATCGACGCCAATGAAGGCTGGTCGGCTGAGGTCTATGCCGACCTCGCCCCGCATCTGCTCCGTCTTGGGGTGGCGCTGGTCGAACAGCCTCTGCCCGCGGGCGAAGACGACGCGCTTTTGGGCATGGACCGCCCCGTGCCCGTCTGCGCGGATGAAAGCTGCCACGACCGCGCAAGCCTGCCGGGCCTCAAGGGCAAATACGACGTGGTGAACATCAAACTCGACAAGACCGGCGGGCTGACCGAGGCGCTGGCGCTGCGCGATGCGGCGCGGGCCGAGGGGTTCGAGGTCATGGTGGGCTGCATGGTCGGATCGTCGCTGGCCATGGCGCCCGCGACGCTGGTCGCCCAAGGCGCGAAGGTGGTGGACCTTGACGGCCCGCTGCTTCTGGCCGAAGACCGCGACAATGCTTTGAAATTCGACGGCGCGGGCGTGCATCCCCCCGCCGCAGCGCTCTGGGGGTGACCATGCGAACTGTCTATGTAAACGGCGAATATCTGCCCGAGGATGAGGCGAAGGTCTCGATCTTTGACCGGGGTTTCCTGATGGCCGATGGGGTCTATGAGGTGACCAGCGTGCTGGATGGCAAGCTCATCGCCTTTGACGGCCATGCCGAGCGTCTGACCCGCTCGATGAACGAGCTTGACATGCGCGCGCCCGCGACGACCGAAGAACTGCTGGAAATTCACCGCGAGTTGGTGCGTCTCAACGATATCAAAGACGGGTTGATCTATCTTCAGGTCACGCGCGGGTCGGATGGCGACCGCGATTTCGCCTTCCCCGACCCCGAGACCACCGCGCCCTCGCTGGTGCTGTTCACCCAATCCAAGCCGGGGTTGGCTGACAACCCCGCCGCCCGTGACGGCATCCGCGTGATCAGCATCGAAGACATCCGCTGGGGCCGCCGCGATATCAAAACGGTGCAGCTGCTCTACCCGTCGATGGGCAAGATGATGGCCAAGAAAGCCGGTGTCGAAGACGCGTGGATGGTCGAAGACGGTTTCGTGACCGAAGGCACGTCGAACAACGCTTATATCGTCAAGGACGGTAAGATCGTGACGCGCGAGACCTCGAACGACATTCTGCATGGCATCACCCGCAAGGCGGTGCTGGAACTGGCCCGCGAAGCGCAGATGCAGGTGGAAGAGCGGAACTTCACCATCGAAGAGGCGCAGCAGGCGGATGAGGCTTTTGTCACCTCGGCCAGCGCTTTCGTGACGCCGGTGGTTGAGATCGACGGGGCCAAGATCGGCAGCGGCACGCCGGGCAAGCTTGCGCCCCGTTTGCGTGAAATCTATCTCGAAGAGATGCGCAAAACCGCGATCTGAGTTTCAGAACCGCGATAAAACCAGCCCCGCCGCCACCAGCGCGGCGGCGGCGATGCGGGTGGGGGTGATGGCCTGCACCGACAGCCCCAAGAGCCCCGTGGCATCGATCACCAGCGCAGCGCTCAACTGGCCGAGGATCAGCGCCGAGATCACCGTCAACGCCCCCAGCGTCGGGATCGCCCAAAGCACCGACCAGACGTAGAAGGCCCCCAGCACCCCGCCCAGCAGCAAGACGGGTGAGGCCGAGGTCGCGCGGGGCAGGGCGCTCAACTCGCCGCGCAGCAGCAAGACCCCCAACAGGATCGCAAAGCCGACGCCAAAGGACACCGCCGCCGCAGCGACCCCGCTGCCGATGTTGCGCCCCAAGGCGGCGTTGATCGGGGTTTGCAGGGCCACGGCGGCCCCGGCGATGGCGACGGTGATAAGGGCAAGGATGGGGGTGTTCATGGCGGCTCCGCTCTGCTTGGCCCCAGCATGAGAGATGTCCCGCCGGGTGCAAGGGCTTTCGCAGCGAGCGCCCGCGCGGCTAGACTGGCGCAAAGAGGAGGCTGCGATGCGCAGAGAGATTGACCGGGCAGAAATGGAAGCCGCCGTGGGCCGTGAATTGGGCGTCTCGCCGTGGTTCGTGATGGATCAGGCGCGGATCGACGCCTTTGCTGATGTGACCGAGGACCATCAGTTCATCCATGTTGAACCGCTCCGCGCGGCCAAGACGGATTTCGGCGGCACCGTGGCGCATGGGATGCTCACCCTATCGATGATGTCGGGCATGGCTTACGGTGCGCTGCCGGTGGTGGCGGGAACGAAGGCATCGATCAACTACGGGTTCGACAGCGTGCGCTTCGTGGCACCTGTGCATTCCGGCAAGCGGATTCGGGGAAGGTTCACGCTGGCCGATGCGCAAAGGCGGGGGCGGGGTGACCTGATGACCCGCTTTGCCGCAACGGTAGAGATCGAAGGGGCCGCGCGGCCTGCGCTCAAGGCGGATTGGCTTGTGCTCTATCAGTTCTAGGCGAAGCCCTTGAGCACACTTTGCCGAGGCAAAGGCGGGCGCACAGGGATGCACGCCCGCTTTGTGGGTTCAGTCAAGCGGGTTGCTCAACCCTTTCCGACATTCTCTTCAAAGGCCGTTTTGAATGCCTCTTTCTGGCTGTCGTTCGCATCGGTCTGATAGTTGGCTTTCCATTCGTCCATCGTCATCCCGTAGAACAACTCGCGCGCCTCGTCCTTGCCCATCTCGATCCCGCGTTCGTTGGCGGCCTCTTGATACCAGCGCGACAGGCAGTTGCGGCAAAAGCCGGCGAGGTTCATCATGTCGATGTTCTGCACATCCGTCCGATCTTCCATCAGGTGTTTCTGCAACCGGCGAAAGGCGGCGGCTTGCAGTTCGATCTCTTGTTGGCTGGGCATGACAGCTTCCTTCTCATATCACTGGACGGGACCGCGACGGACCGTCATTCTGATGAAACCTTTGACAGGCACTCATGGGGGCGCTAGGCCACCGAACAGGCGATGTTATCGTTAACATTCGCTCTGGGGACATAGGACACGAAGGAACAGATATGAGACGTTTGCGCAATGTAAAGATCGTGGCCACGCTTGGGCCAGCCTCTGAAACCCGAGAGGTGATCGCGGCATTGCACAACGCCGGGGCGGATGTTTTCCGCCTGAACATGAGCCACGGAAGCCACGAAGAGATCCGGGAAAAACACCGGATCATCCGCGATATCGAGAAAGAGACCGGCGGCGCGATCGGCATTCTGGCGGACCTTCAGGGGCCGAAACTGCGGGTCGGCGTGTTCGAGGGCGACGGGCCAACCTTGGAAGAGGGGGCGTCTTTCCGGCTTGATCTTGACGAGAGGCCGGGCGATGCGACCCGCGTCTGCCTGCCCCATCCTGAGATTTTCGCAGCCCTTGAGCCGGGCGCGAGCCTGTTGGTCAATGATGGCAAGATCCGCCTCAAGGTGCGCGACTGCGGCCCGGATTTTGCCGATTGCGAAGTGGTGACGGGCGGTGTCATCTCAAACCGCAAGGGCGTGAACGTGCCCGACGTGCTGCTGCCGCTGGCCGCGCTTTCCGAGAAAGACCGCGCCGATCTGGAGTTCGTCTGTGAATTGGGGGTCGACTGGCTCGCCCTCAGCTTTGTCCAGCGGCCCGAGGATGTGACCGAGGCGCGCGATCTGGTCAGAGGCCGGGCGGCGGTGCTGTCGAAGATCGAGAAGCCCGCGGCGGTGGAGCGGTTCGAAGCGATCTTGGATGTCAGCGACGGCATCATGGTGGCGCGGGGCGATCTGGGCGTGGAGCTGCCGGTGCAGAATGTGCCGCCGATCCAGAAACGTCTGGTGCGCAAATGCCGCGCGGCGGCCAAGCCGGTGATCGTGGCGACACAGATGCTCGAATCGATGATCGAAAGCCCGATGCCGACGCGCGCAGAAGTCTCGGATGTGGCGACCGCGATTTACGAAGGCGCTGACGCCGTGATGCTGAGCGCCGAATCCGCCGCCGGGGATTACCCGCTGCAGGCCGTGGCGACGATGGATAACGTGGCCCAAGAGGTCGAAGCCGATGCGACCTATACGCAGATCATCGAATCCTCGCGCACGGCGGATCGCACCACCGTGGCTGATGGCATCGTCGCCGCCGCGCGTGAGATTGCCGAGACGACGGACATCAAGGCGATCTGCTGCTTTACCCAATCGGGCACCACCGCCCTGCTGACCGCCCGCGAGCGGCCCCGCGTGCCGATCATCGCCCTGTCGCCGCTGGTCAACACCGCGCGCCGTCTGGCGCTGAGCTGGGGCACGAATTGCATCATCACCGATGGGCATGACCGGTTTAAACTGGCGGTGCTGAGCGCCGCGCGGGCCGCCTTGTCAGAGGGGTATGCCGGGCCGGAGGATCATATCGTCGTCACCGCCGGTGTGCCCTTCAACGTGCCGGGCAGCACCAATATTCTGCGCGTCGCCCCCTGTGACGAACGTTTGATTTACGCCTCCGATCCAGAGTAGCCTTTCCTTGGATAGGGGGATGTTGCGTGGACTCTGACTTGGCAATGGTGGTGGGCATCGTTCTGGCGGTGCTGTCGATCCCCTCGATCCTGTCCGCGGTGACCGACCGTCGGTCGCCGCGCGCCTCGGCCATCACGATCTTGATCGCGGGCGGGCTGATCGTCTTTGCGCTGCGCGAAAACCCGGGGCGCTATTCCTTTGAGAACCTGCCGGAGGTCTTTGTCTCGGTCGCGGCGGACTTCTTGCCCTGAGGGGTCGTGCGAAACCTCTTGCATCCCTGACCGACCGCGCCTATACGGCGCATCTTAGCCTGCACGACCGGCCTCAAGTGGCATGCCGAGTCGTGTTTATACCGAACTCAAAAGACGGAGACGGAAATGCCCAAGATGAAGACGAAATCGAGCGCCAAGAAGCGCTTCAAGGTCTCGGCGACCGGCAAGGTCATCGCCAGCCAAGCCGGCAAACAGCACGGCATGATCAAGCGGACCAACAAGTTCATCCGTAACGCACGCGGCACGACAACCCTGTCGGAAGCCGATGCAAAGATCGTCAAGGGCTTCATGCCCTACGCCCGCTGATTAAGGAGAGCCGAGATGTCCCGAGTTAAAGGTGGTACAGTCACCCACGCGCGTCACAAGAAGATCATCAAAGCCGCAAAAGGCTACTATGGTCGGCGCAAGAACGTCTTCAAGGTCGCCACGCAGGCGGTCGACAAGGCCAACCAATATGCAACGCGTGACCGCAAGAACCGCAAGCGCAACTTCCGCGCGCTGTGGATCCAGCGGATCAACGCCGCCGTGCGCAGCCACGACGAGGCGCTGACATACAGCCGCTTCATCAACGGTCTGACGCTGGCTGGCATCGAAGTGGACCGCAAGGTTCTGGCCGATCTGGCCGTGCACGAGCCCGAAGCCTTCGGTGCGATCGTCGAGCAAGCGCAGGACGCGCTGGCGGCCTAAGCCGAGATTGCTTTGAATTTGCGAAAGCCCTGCCGGATGGCGGGGCTTTTTGCGTTTGGGGGATCTGCGTTTCGGGCCGCCGTGCGGGCCTTGCCACAATCTTGCCCCGATAATCCCTTGCCACGGCCTTGCCTGCTCCTCACCCCCCATGGACAATCTGCCCCAACGACAGGTCACTGTGCAGCCTATCTGCACCGGTGCCGCAGCAATTGGCGCTGTTTGTCGGCAAGTTATTTATAAAAGGTGGGGACGTTTATGCCCGGGATTGTAATCAATAGGTTGGACGAAGACCCGCATGAGACGGTCTATGGTATTCGCGACGATACCAGTTCGCGCGGCGTCGATCTTGAGGGCGCGCGTATCACGCTGACCTATGCCGATGGCTCGGTCGAGACGCTGACGTGGCACGCAACGGATCCCTATACGAATGGCGCGGCGGTGGGCGAGCATACGCAGATGTCCTTTGGCTATGACTGGCACCATCTGGAGACGACCAAACCGCTCGCCACGATGGAGATCGACCTTCAGCCCGCCAGTTCCGTTTTCGACACCACCACCACGGCGGACGACGATCCAAACGGCGGCTCGACCCCCACCTCGCTTGAGGGGTTTCCCTTCCGTGTGGAGTCCGGTTCGCGGGATTTGGCCGGTGATCTTGAGGTGACCTATTCCGGCATCGTCAATCTGGCGGGCAGCCCGGCTGCGGGGGATCTTTTCACAACCATGACCGTCGATTTCTCAGACCTGCCCGAGGGCGGGTTATTGGGAAATTTGGCGTGGAAATCCGACATCGACACGATGCGCGAAGAGGGCGATCTGGTCTCGACCGGGGTGGCCTGTTTCGCGCGCGGCACGCTGATCACCACCGAGGCGGGCGATCTTCCGGTCGAGGCTTTGGCCCCCGGCGTGCGCGTGCTGACCCAAGGCCACGGCTATCAGGAGCTTGTCGCGGCGCTGCGCCGTTCGGTCGGGGCGGGGGAGTTGGCGAAGAACCCCAAGCTTTACCCCATCCGTATCAGTGCCGGAGCCTTGGGCGCGGGGCTGCCCAAGCGTGACCTCATGGTCTCAAGACAGCATCGCATGGTCGCGCGTTCAGGCATCGTCAAGCGGATCTGCGGCGCGATGGCCGTGCTCGTCGCCGCGATCCGGTTGACCGAACTGCCGGGGGTGCATGTGGATGAGGGCGTCTCACAAGTGGAGTATTTCCACTTGGTCTTTGAGAAACACCAGATCGTTCATGCCGAGGGCGCGCCGAGCGAGAGCTTTTTGCTGAATGCCGACACCGTAAAAACCCTCGGTCAGGCGCAGCGTGAGGAGTTCGCGACGCTCTTCCCCGCCTTGGTTGAGGGCGACGGCTTCGGCACCCCCGCGCATCAGATCCCAGCGGGGCCCGTGCAAAAGCGGTTGATTGCAAAGCACAAGAAAAACGGCCGCGCTCTGCTATCGGTTTAGGGTGTCGGGGTCATAGGGATTGTGGCTGGCGGCGGTCAGGTTGATTCCATCCTGTGCTGCGCGATGCGCAATCGCCTCTTCGCTGCGGTTCAGTTGTACAGCGATCACGCTGGTCGCCGTGCCCTCTGCCGCAAGGATGCGAAGCTGTGCAAGGTCTTCGGCGCTCCATGGGGCGCCGGTGCTGCGGTCATAATCTGCCATGTCGGAGGCTCCTTTCACGAGCAAAACACGGCGCGGCCAGCGGCGGTTCCTCCCATGGGGGAAAGGGGGCGCGGACTTGCGCCCCCACCTGCCGTCACTTCAAGAGCGCCAGCATCTCTTTCGCCGCTTCCTCGGACGAGGCTGGGTTCTGGCCGGTGACCAGCTTGCCGTCGACCAGCACATAGGACGCCCAATCGTCGCCCTTGCTGTAGTCGCCGCCGTTTTCCTTCAGCATGTCTTCGACCAAGAAAGGCACCACATCGGTCAGGCCAACACCCTCTTCCTCGGTATTGGTGAAACCGGTGACGCGCTTGCCCGAGACCAGCGGCTTGCCGTCGGCTTGGGTGTCCTTGAACACGGCAGGCGCGTGGCAGACGGCGCCAACGGGGCGGCCCGTGGACCAGAAGGTTTCGATCAGGCGTTTGCTGTCGGCGTCATTCGCGAGATCCCACAGCGGGCCGTGGCCGCCGGGGTAGAAGATCGCGTCGAAACCATCCGCGTCAACATCGCCGAGCACTTTGGTCGAGGCCAGCGCCTGCTGCGCGGCGTCATCGTCTTTGAACCGGCGGGTGGCATCGGTCTGCGCGTCTTCGCTGTCGCTATTGGGGTCGAGCGGCGGCTGCCCGCCTTTGGGCGAGGCGAGGGTCACATCCGCGCCCGCGTCTTTGAAAACGTAGTAGGGGGCGGCGAATTCTTCGAGCCAGAAGCCGGTCTTGTTGCCGGTGTCGCCCAATTCGTCATGCGATGTCAGAACCATCAGAATTTTCATCAGTCTCTCCTTTCGGGGGAGGTTGGGCGCGCCGTATGTGGAGAGCGCGCCGAGGGGATGCGGCCTAACGCTTTGCAGAGGTGGTGGTTCCCCCTAGGCGCCACAACCCCTACGGCTTGCATTCGAGGGGCGAGAGGGCTAGCAGGACGGGGTATTATTCCAAGGGCCTGTCATGGACGATCTGAAGCAAAAGTACCTGAGCCAAATCGCCGATGCTGGCGACGAATCCGCGCTGGAAGACATCCGGCTGGCCGCCGTGGGCAAAAAGGGCGAAGTCGCGCTGAAAATGCGCGAGCTGGGCAAGATGACCCCCGAGGAGCGTCAGGTCGCGGGCCCCGCGCTGAACGCGCTGAAAGATGAGATCAACTCGGCGCTCTCGGCCAAGAAGGCGGCCCTTGCCGATGCCGCGCTGGACGAGCGTCTGCGCAGCGAATGGCTCGACGTGACCCTGCCCACGCGGCACCAGCGTCGGGGCAGCATCCATCCGGTCAGCCAAGTGACCGAAGAACTGACCGCGATCTTTGCCGAGATGGGCTTTTCCGTCGCCGAAGGCCCGCGCATCGACACCGATTGGTACAACTTCGACGCGCTGAACATCCCCGGCCACCACCCCGCGCGGGCCGAGATGGACACCTTCTATATGGCGCGTGCCGAGGGTGACGAGCGCGCGCCCCATGTGCTGCGTACCCATACCTCGCCCGTGCAGATCCGCACGATGGAGGCCGAAGGCGCGCCGCTGCGCATCATCTGCCCCGGCGGCGTCTACCGCGCCGATTACGACCAGACCCACACGCCGATGTTCCATCAGGTCGAAGGTCTCGCGATCGACAAGGATATCTCGATGGCGAACCTCAAGTGGACGCTTGAGGAATTCTTTGCCGCCTTCTTCGAAATCGACGGCATCAAGACCCGCTTCCGCGCCTCACACTTTCCGTTCACCGAGCCTTCGGCCGAGGTCGACATCCAGTGTTCTTGGGTCGACGGACAGCTGCGCATCGGCGAGGGTGACGGTTGGTTGGAAGTGTTGGGCTCCGGCATGGTGCACCCCAAGGTGCTGCAGGCGGGCGGGATCGATCCGAACGAGTGGCAGGGCTTTGCCTTTGGCATGGGGATCGACCGGATCGCGATGCTGAAATACGGTATTCCGGATCTGCGGGCGTTCTTTGATTCAGACCTGCGCTGGCTGCGGCACTACGGGTTCGCGAGCTTGGATCAGCCGAATTTGCATGGTGGGTTGTCGCGCTAAACTGCGCATGGAGCCTGCGACGACCGCCGTAAAAACATCAAAATGCACCGCGTGAGGCATGTCTGATATGAAACTCTTTCGACACGAGAACCGCGAGAACAACGCCCGATCTCGCGCGCTTTATGCGAAGTTCGAGATTGCCTACACGCTTATCGATTTCTGCGCGGCTGTCTGTTTCGTTGTCGGCTCCGTGCTGTTTTTCTTCGAAAGCACGCAGACCAGCGCGACATGGCTCTTTTTGATCGGGTCGATCTTCTTTGCGGCCAAGCCTTGTCTGCGGGTGGTCCGCGAAATCAAACTTTATCGGATGGGCGACATGGCCGATCTGGCCAAACGTTACGAGAATTAGGGAACGATCATGAAATTCACCCTCTCCTGGCTCAAGGACCATCTCGACACCACGGCGTCGATTGATGAGATCACCTATGCCCTGACCGACCTCGGCCTCGAAGTCGAAGGCGTCGAGAATCCGGCGGCGAAGCTGGCCGACTTTACCCTCGGCTATGTGCAATCCGCCGAGAAACACCCCGATGCCGACCGGCTGAACGTCTGTCAGGTCGAAACCGACGAGGGCGTCATGCAGATCATCTGCGGCGCGCCGAACGCGCGGGCGGGGATCACCGTCGTCGTGGCCAAGCCGGGCGTCTATGTGCCGGGGATCGACACGACCATCGGCGTCGGCAAAATTCGCGGCGTGGAGAGCTTCGGCATGATGGCCTCCGAACGCGAGATGGAGTTGAGCGAAGAGCACGACGGCATTATTGAGCTGCCCTCGGGCAAGCCCGGCGACCGGTTCATCGACTGGCTGGCCGAGAATGATCCCGCGAAGGTCGACCCGGTGATCGAGATCGCGATTACGCCTAACCGCCCCGATGCGCTCGGCGTGCGCGGCATCGCGCGCGACCTCGCCGCGCGGGGTCTGGGCAAGCTCAAGCCGCGCGATTGCGATGCGGTCGAGGGTAGCTTTGCCTCGCCCATCTCCGTCAGCATTGATGACGACACGCTGGACGGCTGCCCGGTGTTCTACGGTCGCCTGATCAAGGGCGTGAAGAACGGCCCCAGCCCGCAGTGGTTGCAGGATTGCCTGCGCGCCATTGGGCTGCGTCCGATCTCCTTCCTTGTGGACGTGACCAACTTCTTCACCTTCGACCGCAACCGCCCGCTGCATGTCTTCGACGCCGACAAGGTCGCGGGCAACCTGCGCGTGCACCGCGCCAAGGGCGGCGAAGAGATCGTGGCGCTGGATGAAAAGACCTACACCCTGCAAGCGGGGCAGATGGTCATCTCTGACGATAGCGGCGTGGAAAGCATCGCGGGCATCATGGGCGGTGAGGCAACAGGTGTGACCGAAGACACGGTCAACGTCTTTGTCGAAAGCGCCTATTGGGATCCGGTGCAGATCGCCTATGCGGGCCGCGCGCTGAAGATCAATTCGGACGCGCGCTACCGGTTCGAGCGCGGCGTAGACCCGGCCTTCACCCCCGAGGGGCTTGAGCATGCCACGCGGATGATCCTTGATCACGCGGGCGGCGAGGCTTCCGAGGTTGTGGTCGCGGGGCAGGTGCCGGACACGTCGCGCGCCTACAAGCTCGATACCGCGCGGGTGCAGTCGCTCGTGGGCATGACGATCCCTGAGAGTGACCAGCGTGAGACGCTGACCGCGCTCGGCTTCCAGCTCGACGGCGACATGGCACAGGTGCCAAGCTGGCGCCCGGACGTGCAGGGCGAGGCCGATCTGGTCGAAGAGGTCGCCCGGATCGCCTCGCTGACGCAGCTCGAAGGCAAGCCCCTGCCGCGCCTGACCACGGGCGTGCCGCGTCCGGTGCTTTCGCCCATGCAGCGCCGGGTGGTGACGGCGCGGCGTACGGCGGCGGCGCTCGGCTACAACGAATGCGTGAGCTACAGCTTCATCGACCAAGCCTCGGCGGCGCTCTTTGGGGGCGGCACCGATGCGACGCGGCTGGAGAACCCGATTTCATCGGACATGAGCCACATGCGGCCCGACCTGCTGCCGGGCCTCTTGCAGGCCGCGGCGCGCAATCAGGCGCGCGGCTTTGCCGACATGGCGCTGTTCGAGGTTGGCCCCGCCTTCTCCGGCGGGGAGCCGGGCGAAGAACAGGTCATGGTTTCCGGCCTTCTGGTGGGCCGCACCGGCCCACGCGATGTGCATGGCGCGGCGCGCGCGGTGGATGTTTATGACGTGAAGGCCGATGCCGAGGCGGT
The DNA here is from genome assembly GCF_043557115.1 of Sulfitobacter sp. 1A13679. Lineage (NCBI taxonomy): Bacteria > Pseudomonadati > Pseudomonadota > Alphaproteobacteria > Rhodobacterales > Roseobacteraceae > Sulfitobacter > Sulfitobacter sp. 1A13679. The sequence goes on along the minus strand of NZ_JBIFFO010000001.1, from coordinate 88,845 downwards.
GCTGGCCGCCATCGGCGCGCCCGCCAAGGTGCAGATCATGCGCGGGGCTGATGAATGGTGGCATCCGGGCCGTCACGGCAAGATCTGCCTCGGCCCCAAGAAGGTGCTCGGTATCTTCGGCGAGGTGCATCCGCGCGTTCTGGCGGCGATGGACGTGAAGGGCCCGGCAATGGCCTTCACCCTCTACCCCGCCGAGGTGCCGCTGCCGCGCAAATCCGGCGCCACGCGCCCCGCGCTTCAGATCAGCGACCTGCAGGCGGTCGAGCGTGACTTCGCTTTTGTCGTCGATGCCGATGTCGAGGCGCTGGCGCTGGTCAATGCCGCCAAGGGTGCCGACAAGAATCTGATCGAAGACGTGCGCGTTTTCGATGAGTTCATCGGCGGCAGCCTCGGCGAAGGCAAGAAATCCCTCGCCATCACCGTGCGCCTGCAACCCAGCGACAAGACGCTGCAAGACGCAGACATCGAAGCCGTGGGTGCTAAGGTGGTCGAAAAGGTGACCAAGGCCACCGGCGGCGTGCTGCGCGGCTGAACCAAGGAAGGACGGAAGCTATGAAAGTCTACCTCTCCGGTGAAATTCACACCGATTGGCGCGAACAGATCACCGAAGGGGCCAAGGGTCTCGACGTGACCTTTACCGCACCCGTCACCGACCACGCCGCCTCTGATGACTGCGGCGTGGCGATCCTCGGCGCGGAGGACGACAAGTTCTGGCACGACCGTAAGGGCGCACAGATCAACGCGATCCGCACCCGCAAGGCGATTGCCGAGGCGGATGTCGTCGTGGTGCGTTTCGGCGACCAGTACAAGCAGTGGAACGCGGCCTTCGACGCGGGCTATGCCGCAGGACTTGGCAAATCGCTGATCATCCTGCACGGCCCCGACCACGGCCATGCGCTGAAAGAGGTCGACGCAGCGGCGCTCGCCGTGGCCTCCGAGCCTGCTCAGGTGGTTGAGATTCTGCGCTATGTCTTGACCGGTACGCTGCCGGGGTGACGCGGCAGCGGGGCTAGCCGCGTTGAAATTGAACATCTATCAAGGGTTTATACGCAAAACGATTCGGCAGCGAGGTGGACGCCGCTGCTTTGCGGGCTAAACCTTCACTAAGCTGGAGGTTCAGCAGCCCAAATCTGCCCCCCGAAAGGCAGGCCATATCCGACCCCCGCTGTCGTGCCATAGCTGCGCGGCGGGTTAACTTTGGAAGGAGAAGGTCCATTTTAGCCGACACGCCCGCAGAGCAGGACGAGCGTCTAGAGACGCTCTATTCCTATGATATTCTTGATACCGAAGCCGAAGCGGATTTCGACGATATCGTCGAGCTTGCGTCCAATATCTGCGAAACGCCCGTCTCTCTGATCAGTCTGGTTGATGAAAAGCGCCAATGGTTCAAGGCGCGCGTCGGGTTCGAGCCGCATGAGACGGCCCTTGATCAATCGGTCTGCTCTCATGCCATTCTTGACGAAGGCTATACCGAGATTGCGGATATGGGGGCGGATCCGCGCACCTCGGACAATCCGCTTTACGTTGGCGACCCTCGGGTGAAATTCTATGCCGGTGCCAATCTTGTCGCGCCGAACGGCCAGCCGATTGGCACGCTTTGCGTGCTGGATACCAAGCCGCGGACCTTGAACGATTTCCAGCGCCAAGCGCTGCAAACCCTGTCGCGCCATGTGATGATGCAGTTGGAATTGCGCAAGAAAATCCGCATCGAAGCGGCGCTGCGCGCCGAGATGGACCACCGGGTGAAGAACTCGTTCCAGACCATCGCCTCATTGCTGCGCATGGCGACACGCAAGGTGCAAGACCCCGACGCCAAGGATGTGCTGGCCCTTGTCGAACGGCGTTTCGGCGCGGTGGCATCGTTGCACAGCGAGTTGATGGGGCAGGGTGGCCGAAGCAAGGTGCAAACCACTTCCTACCTCGAACAGCTGAACAAGCTTCTTGCCGCCAGCGCGCCGGACCACGTTACCATCTTTTGCGCGGCTGAGCCGGGCGAGTTGCAGGCCGTGCAGGCCTCAGCCCTCGGCATGATCGTGAGCGAATTCGTGGCCAATTCGATCAAACACGCCTTCGTCGGGGACCGGGCAGGGGAGATCAAAATCTCCCTACGGCGGCAGGAGGGGGCCGAGGGTTGGCTTTTGGAATGCCGCGACAATGGCTGCGGCCATGCCGGTGCCGTCTCGGGGGCCGATAGCACGGGGCTTGGGCGGATGTTGATGGCCACGGCAGCCGAGCAGTTGAACGGGCGTCTGACGACCGATTTCAGCCCCGAGGGCGCGCTTTTGCGGGTCTGTTTTCGGGATTGAACGGGCGCGGGCCATAAAACGCGCGATTTACCGTAAAACTTTATTGACCGTTCTATGTGCCAGTCCGCACTATCGACCGTGATGGCGGGGTTATCGGCGCGCCTTAGAATAGGGACAGAACTGTGATTCAAGAATTCAAGGATTTCATCGCCAAGGGCAATGTCATGGACATGGCCGTTGGTATCATCATCGGCGCGGCCTTCACGGCGATCGTGTCGTCACTGGTGGCGGACCTGATCAACCCGATCATCGGGCTTTTCACCGGCGGGGTGGATTTTACCAATAACTATGCCGTGCTGTCGGGCGATGTGCCCGCGACCGCTTCGCTAGAGCAGGCGCGGGAGGCGGGGGCGTCGGTCTTTGCCTATGGCTCGTTCCTGATGGCCGTGATCAACTTTTTCATCATCGCCTTCGTGGTCTTCATCCTGGTGAAGATGGTGAACCGGGTGAAGGCGGCTGCGGAAAAGCCGGATGAGGTGGCACCAGAGGTCAAGACCGGCCCATCGCAGCTCGATGTATTGTTGGAAATTCGGGACGCTTTGAAGACGCGCTGAGCGCTGCTTTCGAAAAGGAAAGGCCCGCCAATCTGGCGGGCCTTTTGTTTGGCCGCTGACGTTCAGCCCGCGATGGCCTGATCCGCGGTGATGCTGTCGATCCCAAGCGCTTCGCCCACGGCGGCATAGGTCAGCTTGCCCGCGTGGACGTTCAGCCCGGCCTTGAGGTGCGGGTCATCCGCGCAGGCCTGTTTCCAGCCCTTGTCGGCCAGTGCCAGCATGAAGGGCATGGTGGCGTTGCCAAGCGCGATGGTCGAGGTGCGCGCCACCGCGCCGGGCATATTGGCCACACAGTAATGCATGATGCCGTCGACCTCATAAACCGGGTCTTGGTGAGTCGTCGCCTTGGAAGTCTCGAAGCAGCCGCCTTGGTCGATGGCCACGTCGACCAGCGCCGCGCCGGGTTTGAGTTCCGACAGTTGCGCGCGGCTGATCAGCTTGGGGGCCGCGGCCCCGGGGATCAGCACCGCGCCGATGATCATATCGGCCTCACGCGCCAGTTCGATGGTGTTGCCCGCGCTGGCATAGGCGGTTTTGAAGGTGCCGCCATAGATGTCATCGAGATAGCGCATCCGGGGCAGGGAGCGGTCGAGCACGGTCACATCCGCGCCCATGCCCGCGGCGATGCGGGCCGCATGGGTGCCGACGACGCCGCCGCCGATGACCATAACCTTAGCCGGGCCGACACCGGGCACGCCGCCCATCAGCACGCCGCGCCCGCCATTGGCCTTTTGCAGCGTCCATGCTCCGACCTGCGGGGCCAAACGGCCCGCGACCTCGGACATTGGGGCCAGTAGGGGCAGGCCGCCATTGCGGTCGGTCACGGTTTCATAGGCAATCGCCGTGCAGCCCGAGGCCAGCAGATCGTGGGTTTGATCCGGGTCGGGCGCGAGGTGCAGATAGGTAAAGAGCAATTGCCCTTCGCGCAGCATCTTGCGTTCGCCCGCCTGCGGCTCCTTCACCTTGACGATCATGTCGGCTGTGGCAAAGATTTCCTCGGCCGTGTCGATGATGCGCGCCCCGGCGGCGGTGTAATCCGCATCTTCGAAGCCCGCGCCGACCCCGGCCCCCGCCTGCACGATAACCTCATGCCCATGGGCGATGGCTTCTTGTGCGGCATGGGGCGTCAGGCCGACGCGGAATTCCTGCGGTTTGATTTCTGTCGGGCATCCGATTTTCATGGGGGTTCCTCCTCCTCCGTAGTGGGACAGGATTATCATATCCGCCCTGCATATCGCTGCGAAATTGGGGTCGCCATTGCGCGCGTTTTTCGAATATAATCGCGTCTTGTTGCACCCTTACGCGAAGATATTGCGCATATGGCCTTGGATGAGATTGATCGGCGTGTTCTGCGGGCTTTGCAGCGGAATGGGCGGATGTCCAATGCCGAACTGTCCGAGGTGGTGCATCTATCCCCCTCGGCCTGTCACCGCCGTGTGCAGCGGTTGGAGAAGGAAGGGTATATCCGCGATTATGTGGCCCTCTTGGACCCACGCAAGTTGGATATGCCGACGACGGTCTTTGTTGAGATCACTTTACAGGCGCAGGCCGAAGAGGTGTTGGAGGCTTTCGAGAAGTCGGTCTCGCGCATTCCCGACGTGTTGGAGTGTCATCTTATGGCCGGGACGGCGGATTACCTGTTGAAGATCGTTGCTGAGAATACCGAGGATTTCGCCCGGATTCACCGTCAGCATTTGGCGCGGCTGCCGGGGGTGGCACAGATGCAGTCGAGTTTCGCGCTGCGGACGGTGTGCAAGACTACGGCGCTGCCGGTGTAGTTGGAAAGCCCGGAATCAAGGCCGTAAGGCCGCCGGGCAGCGCCAGACCGCCCAGACGGGCTGACGCTTTTGCTGAGGTCGTGCCGTCCTGAGGTATTTCTCAAGCGCAGCTACCATAAACTGCCCAATTGAAGGGATTTCGAGCGCCTTCCCGCGGTCTAGCGCTGCCCGGCTCCGCTGCGCTCCCCCACAAAACAAAACCCCCGCTGCCATCGGCACCGGGGGTTCTATATCTGTCGCGTGTCGCGGGGATGATTTACATCATACCTTCGCGTTGCGCTTTTTTGCGTGCCAGCTTACGGGCACGGCGGATCGCTTCAGCTTTCTCGCGCGCTTTTTTCTCGGACGGTTTCTCGAAATGTTGCTTGAGCTTCATTTCACGGAAAACGCCTTCGCGCTGGAGCTTTTTCTTCAGAGCCCGGAGGGCCTGATCGACGTTGTTGTCTCGAACACTAACCTGCATGTGGTTGTCACCACCTTTCTAGGATAAAGTTGCAAGGAATTGCAGGAAATGGGCCTATAACAGCCTATATCACGTTTGTCCACCCCATCACGCCCCGATAGGAGCCCGCCATGACACCGCCCAAGGCCGACCCAAAGGACCAATTGCTGGATGCTGCATTGATGCATGTGCCGTTTGACGGCTGGTCGCCCGCGACCTTCAACGCCGCGATCAAGGACAGCGGTCTGGACCCGGCGCTGGCCCGTGCGGTCTGCCCGCGGGGGGCGGTCGATCTCGCGGTGGCCTATCACCGGCGCGGCGATGCCAAGATGGTCGATGGCTTGGCGCAGGCCGATCTGTCGGCGCTTCGCTTCAGGGACCGTATCGCCAAGGCGGTGCGCCTGCGGCTCGAAGCCGGGGATCGTGAGGCGATCCGCCGGGGCAGCACGCTTTTCGCCCTGCCGCATCACGCCCCCGAAGGGGCCGGGCTGATCTGGGAGACCAGCGATAAGATTTGGACCGCGCTTGGCGATACCTCGGAGGATGTGAATTGGTACAGCAAGCGGGCCACGCTGTCGGGGGTCTATTCGGCCACGCTGCTCTATTGGCTGGGGGATGCCAGTGAGGGGCATCAGGCGACATGGTCGTTCCTCGACCGGCGCATCGACGATGTGATGCAGATCGAAAAGCTCAAATCCCATGTGCGCGAAAGCCCGACGCTGAGCCGTCTGATGGCCGGGCCGAACTGGCTGTTGAGCCATATCAAGGCCCCGCGCGGGCAAGGTGACCCCGATCTGCCGGGCCGTTGGACGCCGCCAAGCTGAGGCGCGCTGCGGACTTTCCCGCCCGCGCGGCAGGTGGTAGGGCGGGGCACCCGGTTTTACCACAGGCGCCCGATGATCAACGCGACCCTTCCGCTCATCGATATCGACAGCATCAGCTACACCCCCGGCGGCACGCCGGTGCTGCAGGGCGTGAGCCTGAGCTCCGATGCCGCGCGGATCGGCATCGTGGGCCGCAATGGCTCGGGCAAGACCTCTTTCGCGCGGGTTCTATCGGGGCTGGTGGCCGCTGATGAGGGGCAGGTGCGGATTGCCGGGGTCGATGTGGCCCGCGATCGCCGCCGCGCGATCGGGGCGGTGGGCATCCTGTTTCAGAACCCGGACCATCAGATCATCTTTCCCACCGTGGAAGAGGAAATCGCCTTCGGCCTGCGGCAGATGGGCCAATCCAAGGCCGAGGCCGCGCGGGGCGTGGCGGCGATTCTTGGTCAATTCGACAAGCGCCATTGGGCGCAGGCATCGATTCACCAACTCTCCCAAGGGCAGCGGCAGTTGGTTTGCCTGATGGCGGTCTTGGCGATGCAGCCGCGGGTGGTGGTGTTGGACGAACCCTTTGCCGGGCTCGACATCCCCACGCGGTTGCACCTCGAACGGGTTTTGGCGGGACTGGAGCTGACGCTGGTCCATATCACCCACGATCCGGCGGCGGTGGCGGCATACGATCACGTTCTCTGGCTAGAGCGCGGCGAGGTCGTCCAGCAAGGCAGCGCCCGCCCGGTGCTGCGCGCCTTTGAGACGCGGATGAAGGAATTGGGGGCGAGCGATGATCTCTCTGACCTCGCCGGTTGAGACCCGCGCCCATGGCTGGCCCGCCGGGGCCAAGCTGGGGGCGCTCTGCCTGGCCACGCTGCTGCTCTTCGGGGTGGAGGAGCCGGTTTGGCAAATTCTCTTCTGTGCCGGGATGCTGCTGCTCTATGCCCTGCCGGGGCGGGCCTTCCTGCGGGCCGGGTTGGGGCGTCTGTGGATGCTTTGGCCTTTCGTCGGGCTGATCCTGCTGTGGCATGTCTTGACCGACGATGCGGAGGCGGGGCTTGTAATCGCGCTGCGGATGGTCACCGCTGTGGGGCTTGCGAACCTCGTCACCATGACCACGAAGCTCAGCGATATGATGGGGGTGGTGCACTGGCTCGCCGCTCCGCTGCGCCGTTTCGGGCTGCGCACGCGCAGCCTTGAGTTGGCCGTGGCGCTGGTGGTGCGCTTTACCCCCGTGCTGGCGGCCAAGGGGCAGATGCTGACACTGGCGTGGCGCGCGCGGTCGCGCAGGCGGGCGGGCTGGCGCGTGGTGATGCCCTTCACTGTTCTGGCCATCGATGACGCCGAACATGTGGCCGAGGCGCTGCGCGCGCGGGGCGGTCTGTAATGCTTGACCGGGGCAGGGGGGTGGCCTAGGCAATGGAAAATTCAACCCAAGGATCCTTCCAATGGAACGCAATCTGACCATGATCGCCCTCTTTGCCGCGTTGATCGCGGCGCTGGGCCTGATTCCGAAATTCACGCTTGGCTTCGGCGTGCCAATCACGGCGCAGTCGCTGGGTGTCATGCTGTGTGGCACGGTGCTGGGCGCATGGCGCGGTGGCCTTGCGGCGCTTTTGTTTGTGGCGCTGGTGGCGCTGGGTCTGCCGCTTCTGGCCGGGGGCCGTGGCGGTCTGGGCGTCTTTGCCTCGCCGACCGTGGGTTTCCTCGTCGGCTTCCCGATCGGGGCTTTCGTGACCGGCTTCATCATGGACCAGTGGCGCAGCGCGCCGGTGGGTCTCGCGGCTGGGGTGTCGGCGGTCCTGGGCGGCATCCTCGCGGTCTATGCCTTCGGCATCTTCGGCATGATGATGACGCTGAACAAAACGCTGGTCGAGGCGACCCTGCTGGTCCAAGCCTTCGTCCCCGGTGACCTGATCAAGGCCGTGCTGGCGGGGTTCATCACCTCCGGTCTGGCCAAAGCGCGCCCGGCGAGCCTGCTGTCGCGCAGCTAAACGATTTGGCCCGCTCCCCACGGGCGGGCCGCTACAGCCGCATCAGCGCGGCAGAGCCGATCCCCCCGGCGGCGGCAATCGCCGCCAAGCCGATGCCCGATCCCCGCGCCACCAACTCATGCCAAAGCCGCACCGCATTGATCGCGCCTGATGCGCCAATCGGATGCCCGCGCGCCAAAGCGCCGCCACCTCTGTTGACGATCCGCGGCGCGATCCCCGCGCCGGTGACGCAGGCGATGGCCTGCACGGCATAGGCCTCCATGATCTCGGCGCGGTGCAGGTCGTTGGCTTTCAATCCGCTTTGACGAAAGACGCTTCCGATGGCCACCAATGGGGCCAGTCCCGGCTCTTCGGGGCGGCTGCCCTTCGTCGCCGCTGCGATGAGTTCGACTGTCGGCAGGGCGAGGTCTGCTGCCACCCGCTCTGACACGACGACGCAAAAGGCCGCGGCATCGGCGGCGACGGCGGCATTGGCAGCGGTGATGTCGCCGGAAAGCACCTTGGCCCGGCTGCATAGCGCGGGGGTGAGGCGGCGGGTGAAGGCATCGGTTGAGACGCCTGCGAGCGGCACCAGTTCCGCTTCGGTTGGGGGCTGTGCGCGGGCCTTCGCATGGCTTTCCACGGCCCAGTCATCCTGTGCTGCGCGGGAAATGCCTTGGGACCGGCCAAGCGCCGCGGCGGCCTCCGCCATGTCCGGGTCGCGTTCGGGCCACGGGGTGAAGGGCGCTTGGGTATAGGCCTCAGCCGGGCGGCCATCGGCGAAGGTGCGGTAGCGCAGCGGCTGGCGAGAGTAGCTCTCGGCCCCGCCCGCCACGACGATATCGGTGGCACCGGAAAGGACCATCTGCCGCGCCAGTGCCAGCGCGTCCAATCCCCCCGCGCATTGCCGGTCGATGCTAAGCCCTGCCACCTGTTCGGGCAGCCCCGCGGCCAAAGCGATGCTGCGCGCGGGGTTGCCGCCGGGGCCGAGGGCGGTGCTGCAAATCACCTCGTCGACCTGCGCAGGGTCCAGCCCCGCGCGGATGAGGGCGGCAGAAAGGACCGGCGCGGCAAGCGCGGGTAGGGAAAGATGCGCCAGCGCCCCGCCGCGCGGGACGACCGGGCTGCGGCAGGCCGAGACGATATAGGCGCGGGTCACCTTTGGCCCTCCACCCAATCCGAGAGAACGCGCAGGTCGGGCTTGCCCGAGGGCAGCAGGGGCAGGTCAGAGCAGAAATAGATGCGCCGGGGGGAGGTGAGGGGCCCGAGCGTCGCGCGGCAATGGGCAATGATCTCTTCGGCGGGCGGCTCTCCTGCCGGGGCTTCGACTACCGCGACCAGATGCTGCCCTCGCAGCGCATCGTCTCGGGGCAGAACCGCGCAGGGCAGGCCGGTTTCGGCGCTGATCACGGCCTCTACCGTTTCGGGGAAAACCATCTGGTCTGCGATCTGCACCATGCGCTGCCGCCGCCCCTTGATCCAGAGGTTGCCCTTAGCATCCAGCGCGCCCATCTCACCCACGGTCACGAAGCCCTCCCGCCAGCGGGTCTCATCGCTGGGGCCCAGGGCGTAGCCATCGAAGAGGTAGGGGCTGCGCACCCAGATCTCACCAACATCAGTTGTGGGTTCACCCTCAGCATTCATAAGCCGCAGCTCGACACCGGGGTAGGGGCGGCCCACCGCGCCTTCGGGCGTATCGGCATCGGCCAGCGTGATAAAACTTGTCTCTGCCGCGCCGTAGAAAACATGCACTGCCGCTTGGGGGCAGAGCCGCCCCACCGCCGCCCGGGTCGCCGGATCGAGCGCGCCGCCGCCGCAAAGGACCAAGCGCAGCGATGGCAGCGGGGCGGCGGCAGCGCGGGCAAGCAGGCGCAGCTGCGTCGGCGTGGCGTAAAGGATCGTCGCCCCGGCCTCGGCGATCCGCTCTGCCTGCCGCCGAGGGGCGTGATCCGCCAGCACATGCGCATCAAGGCCAAGATGCAGCGCTTCCAGCACCGCATAGAGCGATAGCGAATGGCTGAGCTGCCCCAACACGGCGACGCTGTCGCGGGGGGTAAGGGCGAAACGGTCGGTATTGACCTCAAAACTGGCGATCCAAGAGGCTTGGCTGCGGCGGACCGCCTTGGGCCGCCCCGACGCGCCGCCGGTGAGGGTGAGAAAGGCCGCGGGCGGGCAGGAGATGCCATCGGGCAGGGGGCGGTCGCTGAGGCAAAAGGGGGCCTGCTGGGTGATCGCTGTGGTGAGGGCGGCCAGCGCGTCGAAGGCCGGAGTGGCGGGCAGGGCGCGGAAGCTGTTGTGCTGGCCTTCGGGCGCGCGGGGCAATTCGCGCTCCCCTGCGTAAAGCCGCGCGGCCTTATGCCATTTGAACCTGCCTTGCCCGCGCATCCGCCTCTCCCTCTTCCGTCGGGTCTCAAATTCCGGGTGCACGCCCCGGGGCCGCCCGTTAGGCTGCGGCGAAACCAGACCCGAGGATACTTCAGACATGACAGAGACCATGCGTGCAATCGAAATCACCGAACCCGGCGGTCCGGACGTTCTGCAAGGCACCACCCGCCCGCGGCCCCAGCCGAAACACGGTCAGGTCATCATCAAGGTCGCCTATGCCGGGGTGAACCGCCCCGATGCGCTGCAACGCGCGGGCCGCTACGCGCCGCCCGCCACCGCCAGCGATCTGCCGGGGTTGGAGGCCTCGGGCGAGGTGGTCGAAGTCGGGCCGGGGGTGACGACGCTGGCCCCGGGCGATTTGGTCTGCGCCCTGCTGCCCGGCGGCGGCTATGCCGAATATGTCGCCACCCCCGCGGCGCATTGCCTGCCCATTCCCGAAGGCATGGGGCTGAAAGAGGCCGCCTGCCTGCCTGAGACCTTCTTTACCGTCTGGTCGAACCTTTTTATGCGCGGTGGGCTGAAGGCCGGGGAGAAAGTGCTGATCCACGGCGGCTCTTCCGGGATCGGCACCACGGCGATCCAACTGGCGCGCATCTTGGGCGGGCGGGTTTTCGTGACCGCGGGCACCGATAGCAAATGCGCGGCCTGTATGAAGCTGGGGGCCGAGGTGGCGATCAACTACCGGGATACGGATTTCGTCGATGTCGTGCAGGCCGAGGGCGGCGCGGATGTGATCCTCGACATGGTGGGCGGCAGCTATATTAACCGCAACCTCAAGGCTTTGGCCGAGGACGGCAGGCTGGTGCAAATCGCGTTTCTGCAAGGGGCCAAGCAAGAGGTGAACTTCGTCACGCTGATGACCCGCCGCCTGACCATGACCGGATCGACCCTGCGCCCACAGAGCGATTTGGCCAAGGCGCGGATTGCAGAGGAGCTTTTGCAGAATGTCTGGCCCCTGTTGGAGCAGGGCCGCGTCGCGCCGGTGATGGACAGCACCTATGACCTGTCCGAGGCGAATGACGCGCACCGCCGGATGGAAGCCAGCGGCCATATCGGCAAGATCGTCCTGAAGGTGGGCGGTGAACTGCAAGGCGGAGAAGATCAGTAAAACTTGAGACAGTAACGGATTGTTAACCAGTAATTCGTTTACTGAAGGCACGGGTGGCCGGGACGCTGACCACCCGTGTTGGAGAGAGAGCCGAAAGGCATTGAATGCGGGGGAGGAAATTACGCCTCTCCCGCTTTCGCCAGACTATCGGCCCGGTTGGGTCTAGCGCAGAGGGGTGAACAGCGCGTTATCAAGCGTGCAGTCCCGCCGAACGTCCGGCCCGCAGGGGATGAACTCAAGCTCGCGGGACAGGCAGATGCGGGCCTCTTGGATGTGCCCTTGCTTGCAGGTGATGGTGATCCCCCGCGCGGTCAGGTTCGGGTTCGCTTTGAGGAAGGCTTCTTCCACCACCGCGGCGGGGAGGGACACGGTACGGTCGAGCTTGCGAAAGACCTCGGGGCGCTTGATGCGGGCATAGGCCTCCCGCGAGAGGGCAAAGTAATCCGCTGGGTCCAACCCGCTGCAAGAACCGTGTTTCTTCCACTGGTGCCATGCTAAGCCACCGGTGCCCATGATATCGGCCATCGCCCCGGTCTGGGCGCGGCTGGGCGGGCGACGGCCACTTTGGCAATAGGACGGGTATCCCCGTGTGAACTGGGGCCAGAGGCCATGTAGGGTCCAACCGTGGTCTTTCGCGGCGTCGCATTGCGGAGATTGCCGCGCGTCGCCGGTCAATTCGCACCAATTGGGTGACCATGACAGGGACATGACGTAGTAGTCAAATTCACCCGAACGCTCCCCTTCGGCCAGCGTGGCGGTGGGGGCGATCAGCCCGAGGATCAGCAGACAGGCGCGCAGTGGCCGCATTGGGTCTTCCCTTATGACGTTTGAGCCAGTATACAGCCGCCAACTTCCCCGACAATGGAGACCGTTCTGCCAAGCAGGACAGCCTTTCAGGCGACGGGAAAATTGCGTTTTTAGGAGAGTGAAATGGCAAAACCGATTATGGCCAAAGCCACCGCCGTCTGGCTCGTGGACAACACCACCATCAGCTTCAAGCAGATCGCCGATTTCGTCGGCATGCATGAACTCGAAGTGCAGGGCATCGCCGATGGCGACGTGGCGCAGGGGGTGAAGGGTTTTGATCCGGTTGCCAACAACCAGCTGACGCAGGAAGAGATCGACGCGGCGCAGGACAACCCGCTGCACAAGCTGAAGCTCAAGTTCAACGCCGCCGCCGAAGGCGAAGAGAAACGCCGCGGCCCGCGCTATACTCCGCTCAGCAAACGTCAGGACCGCCCGGCGTCGATCCTGTGGCTGGTCAAGTTCCACCCCGAACTGTCCGACGGTCAGGTCAGCAAACTGGTGGGCACCACAAAGCCGACGATCCAAGCGATTCGCGAGCGCACGCATTGGAACATCGCCAACATCCAACCGATCGACCCGGTCGCGCTGGGCCTGTGCAAACAGTCCGAGCTTGACGCCGCCGTGCAAAAGGCTGCCGCGAAAAAGGCCGCCGCGGGCGAGGTGATGAACGACGACGAACGCCGCAAGCTGGTTTCGACCGAGCAGAGCCTCGGCATGGACAGCGAGCCGAAAATCCCCACGGCCATTGAAGGGCTGGAAACCTTCACCCTCTCCGGCAACACCACGGATGACGAGGAAGAAGAGAGCCACACCAAGGGCGATTACTCTGACGCCGACAGCTTCTTCTCGCTGCCCGACAGCACCGATGAAGACGATGAGGACGAAGACAAAGCCAAGGGCTAAGCCCCCTCAAAGCGGTGTGGCGAAAGGAACTTTCGCCGTAAAGATGTGTTAGAATGACAGGGCGTCGGGTATTCCGGCGCCCTGTTTTGCTTTGTAGAAAAGGCGTGGCGCGCCGGGGGATGGATTTGGAAACGGCATTGGACTTGGTGATCTGGGGACTGGCGGGGGTGCTGATACTGGGCAGCCTGCTGCCGCTGAGCAAATTGCCCTTCGGGGCGATCCGCGGGCTGGCCTTTCCTCGGGAACAATTCCTCGGCTTGGCACTGTTGCTGGCAATCGGGTTCGCACTGTCGCAGGGGGTGACGACACCCTCGGGCATGGCCGGGATCGCGTTGATGCTGGGTGTCGCCGCGCTTCACGCACTTTACATCACCAAGTTCACCCCGCTGTGGCGCAAGCAATCCTTGGCGGCCTCGCCCGAGTTGCGCCGCGCGACGGACCGGCATTTCAGCCTGCTGGCCGCCAATGTCAAAATGTCCAACCGCGACTATGGCAAGCTGATCGCATTGGCCGAGGCGCGGGTGCCAGATATCTTCATGGCGATCGAGGTGGATCAGGCGTGGATCAACGCGCTGGATGACGGTCTGGGTAAGAACTACGAGCATCGCGTCGACGTGCCGCTCGACAATGGCTATGGGCTTTGCCTCATGTCGAAACTGCCGCTGTCGGAGGTCGAGGTGCGCGAGTTGGTCACCGAAGAGGTGCCCTCCATCCGCGCCCGTGTTCACCTGCCGGTGGGGGAGGATTTCCGCCTCTACGTCGTCCACCCCGAACCGCCCGTGATCGAACATGACACCAAAGGGCGCGATAGTGAGATCGCCTTGGTCGGTATCGAGGCTGAGAAGGACCCGCTGCCCGCCGTGGTCTCGGGGGATCTGAACGATGTGGCTTGGTCGACCACGACCCGGCGCTTTCAGCGGCTTTCGGGCCTTTTGGACCCGCGGGTGGGGCGCGGCATGTACAACACATTCAGTGCAACAATGCCTTGGATGCGCTGGCCTTTGGACCACCTTTTCCACGATCCGCAGTTTCGTCTGCTAGAGATGGACCGCTTGGACAAGATCGGGTCGGACCACTTCCCGATGTGGTTCGTCCTCGCCATGGCCGAGACCGAAGCCGCCGAGAGCGACCCCGAAGAAACCGACCCCGAAGAAGAGCGGGAAGCCAAGAATATGATCAAAGAAGAACGGAAAAGAGACCGCGATCCCATCGGCAGCGATTGGGAAGACGAGGAAAACTAACAATTTGCCGTAGGGGCAATTTTACCCCTTGTACGAATCCAAAAACGGCGTATGTGGCGCGTTACAGACGCCAACGCACGCGCCTCTGGCCGGTCAGTTCCCACTCTGACTGACCCGCGTTTATGTAGCGACGGTAACGTCTCTTGAAACGACACGCGGGGAACCAGCCCCACCTGCTCTTTGGAGATGACCATGAATGCTACAGTACCCGGCGCCCTGCGCGCCGCACCGTCCTTTCACGCCGACCCGGCTGCGGCCTATATCGCCGCCAACAGCTTTGACAAGCCGACGCTTGTGATCAGCCGTGACCGCGTGGCCGCGCAATATGACGCGCTGCACAAGGGCTTGGGCGACGCGCATATCCACTACGCGGTCAAGGCGAACCCGGCCCCCGAGATCATTCGTCTGCTGGTCAAGAAAGGCTCCGGCTTCGACGCGGCCTCGCGGGCCGAGATTGAGCTGTGCCTGAGCCAAGGGGCGAAGCCCGGGAACATCTCTTTCGGCAACACCATCAAACGCGCTTCGGACATCGCTTTCGCCCATTCGGCGGGGGTGACCCTGTTCGCAGCCGACAGCGAAGCCGAGTTGGACAAGATCGCCGCCCATGCGCCCGGCGCGCGGGTCTATCTGCGGCTGATCGTTGAAAACTCCATGGCCGACTGGCCGCTCAGCCGGAAGTTCGGCTGTGCCGGTTCGGCGCTGCCTGCGCTTGTGAACCATGCGGTGGCCGTGGGTCTTGTGCCATTTGGCCTGTCGTTCCACGTCGGCTCGCAGACCCGCAAGGCGGAGTTCTGGAACCCGGTGTTGGATCAAGTCGCGCCGCTATGGCACGCCGCGCGTGCCGATGGCCATGACCTGCAACTGCTGAACCTCGGCGGCGGTTTCCCGGCCTTCTATGGTGAGGATATCGAGGGCCCCCGCGCTTATGCTGCCGCTGTGATGCGCGCCGTCAAAGCCCGCTTTGGCGATGTCCCGCAGGTGATGGCAGAGCCGGGCCGTGGTCTGGTGGCGGAGGCGGGGCATATCGCCGCCGAAGTCATGCTGGTCAGCCGTAAATCCGCGGACGATCTGCACCGCTGGGTCTATCTGGATATCGGTCGTTTCTCGGGTCTGGCGGAAACTGAGGGCGAAGCGATTCGCTATCAGATCGTCACACCGCATGACGGGGAAGAGACCGGACCCTGCGTTTTGGCCGGCCCATCCTGCGATTCGGCGGATATTCTCTATGAAAAACGCCCGATCCATTTGCCTCTGGCCCTGCGCGATGGCGACAAAGTGATGATTCGTGCTTGCGGAGCCTACACAAGCTCGTACAGTTCGGTCGGGTTCAACGGATTTCCGCCGCTTGATGTGATCGTGCTCTGACAGCACGATCTGCGTCGCCCCGGAAAAGGGCCGTCTGCTTTGGGAGGAGCGGGCGGCCCGCTTTGATTCTGGGGGTTAAAGCGACTTGCGCGCCTGCATCGCGGCGGTGATCGTCCCGTCGTCGAGGTAATCCAACTCCCCGCCGATCGGCACACCTTGGGCGAGCGACGTCAGCCGCACGCGGTCTTCCAATTGATCCGCGATGTAATGCGCCGTGGTCTGCCCGTCGATCGTGGCATTGAGCGCGAGGATCACTTCCGTTACGCCCTCGGTGTCGATCCGGTCCACCAAACGGGGGATGCGCAATTCCTGCGGGCCAATGGCGTCAAGCGCCGAGAGCGTGCCGCCCAGCACATGATAGCGCCCTTTGAACACGCCAGAGCGTTCCATCGCCCAGAGGTCGGCCACGTCTTCGACCACGCAAAGCTCTCCGTTCGCGCGTTTTTCGGAGGTGCAGATATCGCAGATGTCGGCGGTGCCGACGTTGCCGCAGTTCAGACATTCGCGTGCCGTGGCGGCGACGGTCTGCATCAAGTCGGACAGGGGCGTCAGCAAAAGCGCGCGTTTGCGGATCAGGTGCAGCACTGCCCGCCGGGCCGAGCGGGGGCCAAGGCCGGGCAGTTTCGCCATCAGCTCGATCAGGGCGTCAATATCGCGGGTAGAGCTCAAGAATGGCACCTATGGGCGTTGAAAGAGGGGCGGGACCGGCCCGCCCCACCGGGATCAGAAGGGCAGTTTCATGCCCGCGGGAAGGCCCATGCCATCGGTCAGCTTGCTCATCTCGGCCTGCGCACGTTCCGAGGCTTTGCTCTGCGCATCTTTGATGGCGGCGAGGATCAGGTCTTCGACCACTTCCTTTTCGTCTTTGTTGAAGATCGACGGGTCGATGTCGAGACCCTTCAGCTCGCCCTTGGCGGAGCATGTCGCCTTAACGAGGCCCGCACCTGATTCACCTTCGACGGTGATGTTGTGCATCTCCTCTTGCAGTTCGGCCATTTTACCCTGCATTTCCTGCGCTTTTTTCATCATCCCGGCCATATCGCCGAGGCCGCCTAATCCCTTGAGCATCTGGGTCTCCTTGTTGCGTTGTCGTTTATATGTGGCGCGGGGGCCGGGGGATCAACCGTCCTCGAACGGATCCCATTCGTCTTCGACTTCGGGCAGCGCCTCTGCCGTGGCGGCGGCGGCGATGTCTTCTGGGGTGCGGATCGCGGTGATCCGGGCCTTGGGAAACTGCGCCAGCACCGCCTGCATCATCGGGTGGTCCTCGGCCTGTTTTTTCAGCGCCAGTTCACGCGCGTCGCGGACCTGCGCGATGGTCTCGGCCCCGCCCTCGTTCACCAGTGAGACGGCCCAGCGGTTGCCGGTCCAGAGTTGCAGTTTCTGCCCCAGCCGCTGCGCCAGATCGCGCGGCGCGTCGTCGGTGGGGACAAACTCGATGCGGCCCGGCTGGTAGGCGGCAAGCTGCACGCAGGTCTCGACCTCGACCAGCAGTTTCACGTCGCGGTTCACGCGGATCAGTTCGACCACATGTTCGAATGTCGGGAAACGCGCCAGCGCAGCGTTGAGGTCTTGCGCCAGTGCCGTGGTCTGCCCCTGCGGGCCGGGGTTGGAGGCCATCCGCTGCTGCGCCTGTTGCACGGCTTGCGCGCCGGTGCTGCCCTGGGCGGCGCCATTGCCCCCGCCGTTGCCGCCGCCTACGGGGCCGGGGGCCGGGGGCGGGCTGCTGTTTTGCAGCTTGCGCACCAGTTCCTCGGGCGAGGGCAGATCGGCCACATGGGTGAGGCGGATCACGGCCATTTCGGCGGCCATCATCGCGTTAGGCGCGGCTGCGACCTCGTCCAATGCCTTGAGCAGCATCTGCCAGAGCCGCGTCAACACGCGCATCGGTAGGGTCTCGGCCATCTGCTGGCCGCGGGCGCGTTCCTCGGGGGCGATGGTGGGATCTTCGGCGGCATCGGGCGTGATCTTCACGACCGAGACCCAATGGGTGATCTCGGCCAGATCGCGCAGCACCGCCATCGGGTCGGCCCCATCGGCATATTGCGCCGAAAGCTCGGTCAGCGCGGCACCTGCATCGCCGCGCAGCACCATGTCAAAGAGGTCCAGCACTCGGCCACGGTCCGCCAGCCCCAGCATGGCGCGCACCTGTTCGGCCCCGGTCTCGCCTGCGCCGTGGCTGATCGCTTGGTCCAGCAGCGAGGTGGCGTCGCGGGCCGAGCCTTCGGCGGCGCGGGTGATCAGCGCCAGCGCGTCATCGGTGATCTCGGCACTCTCGGCGGTGGCGATCTTGCGCAGGAGCGCGATCATCACCTCGGGCTCGATCCGGCGCAGGTCGAACCGCTGGCAGCGCGACAGAACCGTCACCGGCACCTTGCGGATCTCGGTGGTGGCGAAGATGAATTTGACGTGTTCCGGCGGCTCTTCCAGCGTCTTAAGCAGCGCGTTGAACGCCCCGGTCGAGAGCATGTGCACTTCGTCGATGATATAGACTTTGTACCGGGCCGAGGCGGCGCGGTAATGCACCGAATCGATGATCTCGCGGATGTTGGCGACGCCGGTGTTCGATGCCGCGTCCATCTCCATCACGTCGACATGGCGGCCTTCCATGATGGCGGTGCAATGTTCGCAAACGCCGCAGGGGTCAGTCGTCGGCCCGCCGTTGCCGTCCGGCCCGATGCAGTTCATCCCCTTGGCGATGATCCGCGCCGTCGTCGTCTTGCCGGTGCCGCGAATGCCGGTCATCACAAAGGCCTGCGCGATCCGGTCGGCGGCGAAGGCGTTTTTCAGCGTGCGCACCATGGCGTCTTGGCCAACGAGATCGGCAAAGGTTTCGGGCCGGTATTTGCGGGCCAGAACGCGGTAGGCGGATGTATCTGTCATGGTGCCCCAGATCGGATTCGGTCAAGGCCGTAAACTATGCGCTCCGCGCCGTGGCGTCTACCGTGCTTGCGGAAAGCTCAGAGCATCCAGAGGATCGCGCCGACCCCGGCTGAGGCAAAGGCGAGGATCGCCGCCAGAACCTTCATGCGGCTGTTGGGCTGGGCATTGGCGTGATGGTCGCTCAGCCGCCTTTGGGTTTTCGCCGCCGACGCCTGCGCGGCCCAATAGACGTAGAGCGCGGCTAAGATGAAGACCGAGGCCACGGCTTTCGCCACCCATGTCGGCTCGAACTCACCGAAAACGGCGCGCAGACCGATGGCCACGGCGACGGCGGCCATGCCGGTGCGCATCCAGCCCGCAAAGGTGCGTTCATTGGCGAGAATCGTGCGGTCCTCGGCCCAGTCGGTGCGGTCTTCGGCTAGGTCATTCTTATCACTCATTGAACCAAACTGCGCCTTGCGCGTTCATGTGGCAATAGGCTTTGACAAAACGAGGGACGGTTCATGCGGTTGGGTGGAATTGGGCGGAGCAAGAATGTCATCCGACGCAGTGGAAAGGCCGGCAAGGCGGGGGGGCTTGGGTTGGTCGGCGTCTTGGCAGTAATGGCCATCGGCTATTTCACCGGCATCGACGTGACGCCGCTGTTGACCGGCCAAGGCGGCGGTCAGGTCCAACAGTCCCGCCCGTTGAGCGACAGCGAAGACCCGCAGGTCGATTTCGCCGCCCGTGTGCTCACCACGACCGAGCAGGTCTGGAGCCGTATTTTCCAAGAACAGCTGGGTGAAACCTATACGCCGCCCAAGCTTGTGGTCTTTGAGAATGTGACGCAAAGCGCCTGCGGCGGGGCCTCGGGCGCGACGGGGCCGTTTTACTGTCCGGCGGACAATATGGCCTATCTCGACACCGCGTTTTTCCGCACGTTGGACCAGCGCCTTGGTGCCGGGGGCGATTTCGCGGCGGCCTATGTGATTGCCCATGAGGTCGCGCACCATGTCCAGAACGAGATCGGCGTTCTGCCGCAGGTGGCCCGGATGCGGCAGCAGTCTTCCGAGGTTGAGGCGAATGCCCTGACCGTGCGGCTTGAACTGATGGCCGATTGTTTCTCGGGCATCTGGGCCTCGAACGTCGAAGGACTGATGGAGAAGGGTGACCTTGAAGAGGCGCTGAATGCTGCGCGGATGATCGGGGACGATCATCTGCAGCGGCAGGCCGGTCAGGTGCCGCAGCCGCATACTTTCACCCATGGGACGTCAGAGCAGCGCGCGCGTTGGTTTGAGCGCGGGTTTGAGAGTGGCCAGATTGCGGCCTGCGATACGTTTGAGGCGGATCGGTTGTGAGGTGGTGCCCGTGGTCCCCACGGGCGGGGCATCTCGCCTCTCGAATGCATCATTTATTAAGAGAAGCTACCCCTCTCATCGCTTCTGCGAAGCGACTGCCGGGGCGTCGCATTGCTGCGCAATGCGACGGTGGTGAGAGGCTGATAACGACCCAAGCGGGGCTCGTTACGGCTGCTTCCTTCCGGATCTGACCGGGTTGGCGAGGCGCTTGCCCGCACCAACCTCTCAAGGCCCATATAGGAGGGCATGGAGCGAAGTGCAAGCCTCACAAGCGGATCGCGATTTGGGCGAAGCCCGAGGCGGTCATGCCGCGCGGGGTGGGCGACAGATGGGCGATGTCTTGTAAGAAGGGCAGGGCCTCGGGCGAGGTATAGAGAACCGCCTGCGCCCCCGCCGCATCGAAGAGCCATGGCGGCGCGTCGGACCATGGGCACGCCTGCGGCGTAGCGAGAGCGGCAATCAGCGCGTCTGCCAGCGGGAGCGGGCTGCGCAGGGCGACGTCATCCTTCGCCGTGCGGTCAAACCCGCCGCCCCCCGCCGCGCGGAACTGGCTGGTCGCGAGTAGAAACTTCTGGTCTGGTCTCACCGGTGCCCCTTGCCATGACAGCGCAGTGATCCGCCTGCCGCGGGGGCGACGTGGGTCTATTGCATAGCTGACGCCAAAGATCGTGTCACAGTGGAATGGCGGGCGGCAGGGATCGAGTAACGGACCATCGGCACTGCCGAGCGGCGCAAACACCTCCGCCGCTTTCTCCAGCCGCCGCCGCAAGTCGGCACCGGTGAGGCGCAGCGCCCAGATCGCATTTTGATAGGGGACCAGCCCGGCGATATGTCGGCGTTGCACCGCGCCCGGCGGAATATGCAGGAAATGCCCCGGTCCACCGCGCCCGCCTGCCGTATGTGCTGCCGTGGCCGCGAGGATTGGGAGTTCGCTGTCCGCCGTGCCCGCGACGCCTTGGCGGATCACCTCGGCCTGCGCGCGGGCGCTGAGTGCATCGATGGGGGTGGGCATGGCGAGGGCAAAGTAGTTGTGCAGCGCGGTGTCGGTATGGCCGACCACCTCCTTCAGATGCCTGCGCACGCCGATGTGGCTGACCCGCGCGGCCCTTAGCACCATTGGGTCGGCCAGAGTTTGCGCGCTGTTGTCGCGCAGGTGGCTTTCATGACCCGAAACCGTCCAGGCCCCTCGCGCGTCCCGTTGAAGGGCCAGATCCAGCACCGCCAAGTCAGACCCGCCAAACCCCGGCATCGCAGCAGGGCGGTCGGATAGCGTGCCCGTCTGCGTGTCGACCCCGTCACGCGGGCCATGATCCTCTCCGGGAAAACGAAGGTGGGTGTGGCCGGTGATCACCGCATTGATGCCTTCGATCTGGGCGAGCGCGCAAATGTCTTCCTCGGCGGTGATCTCTTCTTTCTGGGCAATGCCCATATGGGCCAGCAACACGGTCAGGTCGGCCCCCTCCGCCCGCAGCGTTTGGGCGGCAGCACGCAGGCTTTCGAGCGGGCAGGTGATCTCGGCCTCATTCTCCAAAACCTCGCGGTTCCAGATCGCGGTTCGGCCCGGCAGGACCGAAAGCAGGCCCACCCGCAGCCGAGAAGAGGGATGCCCCGCAACGGCAGGCAGCAGACACGAGACGACGGCCCAACGGCGCAGCGGGCCGGGGTCGGTCAGATGCAGATTGGTCGAGATCAACGGCATGTCCAGCGCCCCGGCCACAGCGCGCAGATAGGGCAGCCCATGGTCAAGGTCGTGATTGCCCAAGCCCAGACCGTCATAATGCAGATGGTTCACACAGGCGACGAGCGGATGCGTATGGGTGACCGGCATCTGCGCCAGTTGATCGCCCAAGGCATTGCCCTGCAACAGATCGCCATTGTCGAGCAGGATACAGGCGGCCCCCTGTTCCGCCGCCTCTGCCCGGGCGGTGCGGATCAAGGTGGCGATTCCGGCCAGCCCGTGATGGCCCACCGAACGGTCGCCCACATAGTCATGCCCCACGATCTGCATATGCAGGTCCGTCGTGGCCAGTATGCGCAGACGTGCCTCGGCCGGGATGCCACCCTCAGGGGGAACGACACCGGTCGAGGCATATGTGCTGCGCCTGTTCACCGAAAAGGTAAGTACTCGTTAAATTTTGCAACTTAAAGATGTTTTGATATGACCAGATTTCAACCGATCTGGCAAGGGGGCTTGGGATTGCCATTCTCGCATGCGCCGTGGCATGGCTGGGCAAAACGCCAAAAGCCTGTATCGGGCCTGTATCGGGAGAGCGCCATGCGTCACGCGGAGACGGTAACCTTTGGAGGCTCGGCCCTTGATCGGGCGGGGGAGATACGTGGCAATCCGGAAGCCTTGGCGCAGCTGCGCGCCGACCCGGCGGCCCGGGCGGTGGTCTTTTGGCGCGGCAAGCCGCTGATCGCGCCCGAACGCCCCGCCGCTTTGGCGCGATTGGCGATGGATCACCCCGTCTTGCAAGAGGCCGAAGGCACGGCGATCTTGCTGGGGCGCGAGGATGGGGCGCCGCGCTTTGCGGTGGATATCTCGGGCTGGGAACCCCCCGATCTGGATCAATCGCAACTGGGCGCGTTCCTTGACCCCAGCGAACAGCGCCATCCACTGTTGGGCGATGACATGGCCTTTGCCGAGTTGCGCAGGGTGATGACATGGCTCGATCCGCGCGATGCCGAACTGGCCGCCAGCGGCAAGGCGATCCTCGGCTGGCACGAGACCCACCGCTATTGCGCGCGCTGTGGCAGTGCCACCGATCTGGCGCAGGGCGGCTGGCAGCGGGTCTGCCCCGACTGCGGCGGCGCGCATTTTCCGCGCACCGATCCGGTTGTTATCATGTTGATCACCCACGGCAACTCCGTGCTCATGGGCCGTTCCCCCGGTTGGCCCGAGGGGATATATTCGCTGCTGGCTGGCTTTGTCGAGCCGGGCGAAACGGTAGAGGCCGCCGTGCGGCGGGAGGTTTTTGAAGAAGCGGGCGTGCCGGTCGGCGCGGTGAGTTACCTCTCCAGCCAGCCATGGCCCTTTCCGGCGTCTCTGATGCTGGGCTGCGCAGGCGAGGCGCTGAGCCGGGAGTTGACCATCGATCCGGTTGAGATTGAAGACGCGCTTTGGGTCACCCGCGAAGAGATGATGGATGTTTTCGCCGGAAGCCACCCGCGCCTCTTGCCCGCCCGTCGCGGTGCCATCGCGCATTTCTTGCTGGAAAACTGGCTTGCGGATACACTGACCTAATACACCGTCCTTACGGGCCCGGTCAAAGCGGCGGGGGTGGCAAATGCGAGCAGAAGAATTGGAACGGACCGAATGAAATTCTCCACCAAAGAAGACGTCGAAGCGCCGATCGAGGCGGTCTTTGACATGTTGTGCGATTTTGAAAGCTTTGAGCGGGCGGCGATGCGGCGCGGGGCCGAGGTGCAGCGCGCCGATGCCCTGCATCAGCCCGGCGTCGGGATGACATGGAAGGCGGTCTTCCCCCTGCGCGGAAAGCGGCGCGAGTTGACGCTTGAGATGGTGACCTTTGACCGGCCCAACGAGATGGTGATCGACAGCATGTCGCAGGGGTTGGCGGGGCAGATGTCCTTTGAACTGATGCCCCTGTCGCGCAACAGCACGCGGGTTCTGGTGGCGCTTGAGGTCAAACCGCTGACCCTTTCGGCGCGGCTTTGGGTGCAATCGCTGAAACTGGCCAAGACGACATTGACCAAGAAATACAAAGACCGCGTGGCGGAATATGCCCGTGGAATGGAAGAGCGCTACGCCGGCGGCGTCAAGGTCTGAGCCTGCGCGCCCCGCCTCACATCCCGGTCGGCGCGCCCCGGCCGGGATGGGCGGGGTAGGCGCCGAGAATTTCCAGCTTGTTGGTGAAATACCCCAGTTCATCCAGCGCGCGTTTCACCGCCGGGTCTTCGGGATGACCTTCGATATCGGCGTAGAACTGCGTCGCGGTGAACGACCCGCCGACCATATAGCTTTCCAGTTTGGTCATGTTGACGCCATTGGTCGCAAAGCCCCCCATCGCTTTGTAAAGCGCGGCGGGGATGTTGCGCACCTCAAAGACAAAGGTGGTCAGCATCCGCTCGGCCCGGCGCGAAAGGTCGATCTTGGGCGCCATCAGCAGAAAGCGGGTGGTGTTATGGTCCATATCCTCAATATCGCGGGCCAGCACGGTGAGGCCGTTGATCTCTGCCGCGACCTCGCCTGCCAGCACGCCATCGGTGCTGCCCTCGGTCGCGGCCAGTTCGGCGGCGGCCCCGGCGGAATCGGCGGCGGGCTCAGAGGTGATGCCATGCTGCTGCAAAAAGCTGCGCGCCTGCGGCAAAAGCACCAGATGCGCGCGGACATGTTTGATGTCTTCCAATGCCACGCCGGGGCGGGCCATCAGGGCGATGCGCACCCGCACGAAGGCTTCGCCGATGATATGCAGCCCGCTTTCCGGCAACAGGCGGTGAATGTCGGCCACCCGGCCATAGGTCGTGTTCTCGACCGGTAGCATGGCCAGTTCCGCGCGGCCCTCGTTTACGGCCCGGATCACGCCTTCGAACGATTGGCAGGGCACCGGTTCCATGTCGGGGCAGGCCTGAAGGCAGGCCTCGTGACTATAGGCGCCAAGGGCCCCTTGGAAGGCGATGCGCGGCGTGGTCTGGGCGGTCATGGATCGTATCCTGCTGCAAAAGGCGCGGAGAAGGGCAATTGGTCGCGGTAACTACACCTTGCCTGCGCCAAGGGAAAGCAATAGATACGCGGGCAACGATGCCAAGAACCATGGCCCGCCCATGGTGCCAATACCAAGTGATGGACCCTGACGCATGTTCGATACAATGACCCTGACCAAAATCGCAGCCGGCGTATTCGGCGCCTGGTTGGTACTTCTGCTGGGCAAATGGGCGGGTGAAGAGATTTACCACGCCGACGCACATGGGGAAGCGTCCTATGTCATCGAAGTGGCCGACGCCGGTGGTGACGATGGCGGCGAAGAGATCGATTTTGCAGCCGTGATGGCCGAAGCCGATGCCGACAGCGGGTCGAAAGTGTTCCGCAAATGCGCCGCCTGCCACAAGGTCGACGGGTCCAACGCTGTTGGTCCGCACCTCGACGGTGTCGTCGGTCGCGATATCGCCTCGGTTGACGGTTTTGGCTATTCCGGCGCGCTGACCTCGCTCGAAGGGGATTGGACCCCGGAAGAGCTGAGCGCTTTCTTGGAAAGCCCCAAAGGCTACGCGCCCGGCACCACCATGGGCTTCGCCGGTCTGCGTAAGGTCGAAGACCGCGCCGACGTGATCGCTTACCTGCAAAGCGTTTCCAACTGATATCCCGCGCCATCGCGTGAGAGAAAGCCGCCCTCCGGGGCGGCTTTTGCGTTTGGGCGGGGCGGAACGTCTTATCCCCGGAGGTGTTGGGCCATGAAACGTCCACACCGAAAGGAGACGCGCCATGCAAAGCCACAAAACCACGGTCGATGGAATCGAAATGCGGTGGGAAGAGATGGGGGCGGGGGAACCCGTGATCCTGCTTCACGGCATTCCCACCTGTCCCGCGCTTTGGCGGGATGTCGCGCCCAAGATCACGGGCCGTCGGGTGCTTGCTTGGGAGATGCCGGGCTATGGGGCCTCAATCCCGCAGGGCGAGGGCCGCGATATCTCGGTCGCCAAACAGGCGGACTATCTGGTCGCTTGGATGCGCGATCTGGGCATCACGCGCGCGATCCTCGCGGCGCATGACCTCGGTGGCGGGGTCGCGCAGATTGCGGCGGTGCGTCACCCTGAGATGGTCAGCGGGCTGCTTTTGACCAATGCGATCAGTTATGATTCGTGGCCCGTCCCGCTGGTCAGCGCGGTGGCCAAGACCGGCGGCGTGGCGAAACATGCGCCCGATGGCTCATTCCACCAGTTGCTGAAGATGATGTTCTCGAAAGGGCATGAGACCGACGCCGCCGCCGAGGCGGCCTTTGACGCCCACGCCCCGCATTACGCGCAGCACGGAGAGGCCGAAGCCTTTGTCCGGCAGGCGCAGTCGCTGGACGTGGAAGACACGAAAGCCATCGCGGACAAGCTGCCCACCCTCAACATCCCCGCGCGGATCGTTTGGGGTGCTGCGGATGACTTCCAAAAGATCGAATATGGCGAGCGGTTGGCGAAAGACCTGAATGCGCCCCTGCGCCGGATCGAAGGGGGCAAGCATTTCACGCCCGAGGATCACCCCGAGGTGCTGGCGGATGAGATCAACGCGCTGATCCGCATGGTCGACGGGCAGTGATTGGACGCGGGGCGCCACATCGGGCGCGCCCCGTTTCGACTTTACTAAGCGGCGATCACCGGGGCGGTGGCATTCGCGGCGGCAATCCCGCCGATGTCGCAGCGCCAAGCGGGCAGGCGGATGACGGCGCGGCTTTGGCCCGCTTCCACATGCACCTCGAAATCCCCACCGTGCATTTCGATCAGTTTGCGGGTCAGCGGCAGGCCAAGGCCGAGCCCGCCCTTCGTGCTCCGATGCTCCATCATGCCGCCGACGACGAAGGGTTTGTAAAGCTCGGCCAGATCGACGTGCTCATCGAATGAGCCGTTGTCGATGATCGAAATCTCGATATTGCCCTCGGCGTCCTTGAACGTCTCCAAGGCGATCTCACTGCCGCCATGCAAGACGGAGTTCAACACAAGTGCCGTCACCGCCAATTCGATCTGGTCGCCGTCGATATGCATTTCCTCAAGCGGAAGACTGTCGCGCAGCGTGATGGTCTTGGCCGTCGCATCCGTGGTGGCGAAGTGCAGGGCGGAGACCGATTGCAGAAGGTCGCTCAGGTTGCATTTCCGCTCATTCAGGCGCAGCTCGCCGGTGCTGACATTGCTGTAGGAAATGATCGTCTCGATCAGGGCGCTCAGATGGTCGACAG
The DNA here is from genome assembly GCF_043557115.1 of Sulfitobacter sp. 1A13679. Classification (NCBI taxonomy): domain Bacteria; kingdom Pseudomonadati; phylum Pseudomonadota; class Alphaproteobacteria; order Rhodobacterales; family Roseobacteraceae; genus Sulfitobacter; species Sulfitobacter sp. 1A13679. Next base: position 62,049 of record NZ_JBIFFO010000001.1, on the reverse strand, counting down.
ACCGGCGGGCCGAGCGGATCAGCAGCGGATTGACCCCCTGTTCGGCCTTGGCCTCCAACATGCGCAGACTGCCGAAAAGAACCGTCAGCGGGGTGCGGAGTTCGTGGCCCACCAGCGTCAGGAAAGTGGCTTCTGCGCTGTTGTCGGCCTTTTGCTCGGACGCGTCCGGCTGGCAGCGTTCAAGGGCCGCGACCACCATGCGGCCCATATCTTCCAACAGGGCGATCTGCTTCTCAGAGGGCGCCTCATGCGGTTGCAGGTCCAGCGCGCACAGGCTGCCGAAGCGGTGGCCCGACGACAGGATCAGCGGCACACCGCAGTAATAGCGCGCCTCGGGGCCGCCCTCGGCGACCATGGGGTGACGCGCGAACCGGGGGTCTCTGCTGAGGTCTGGTACCACCAGCGGCGCGTCCGACATGATTGTATGGCTGCAAAACCCGGTATCTTTCGGCATCGGCCCCAGCGGGTAGCCGACCACGGATTTGTACCATTGGGTATCTGCCTCTACGACGCTGATATGCGCGATCGGACAGTCAAGCAGGCGGCGCGTGGCCTCGCAAATGGTGTCGAACAGAGCTTCGTTCTCGGCGGTGAGGCCGGGCACATCGAAAACGGCGCGCAGACGGGCTTCTTCGTTAAAGGGAATCGGGTAGGTTCTCATGTTCGGCTCCAGTTTACGCATCGTTAACCTGAGTGAAGAATCTGTTAACTTTAGGGCGAGAAACGGGCCGGGCCGCGAAGATACAGGGGCGGCGGCTACACATTGTCGCGAGTGGGGGCGGGGGAAACCGCCAATCCGCGGGGCATGCTTTGCGGTGGACCGCCCGTGCGGGGCAACCTTACATATTCGCAACTTGTATCTTGGCGTCGCACAGCGTTAGCCTAGATGACGCCTATCCGGACTACGCCACGCCAAGGAGTGACCTATGCCCCGTGCCCAGACCCGCGCCGCGACCCGTCCTTCGGTCATTGATGACCTGCCGCTCTGGCTCGCGACGCTGACGCTGATGGTGGCGGCCCTGCTGGCCGGTGCCGCCGCGGCACAGGAGCAGAAGATCATCAAAAGCCACGGTTATTCCTTTTACGGCGATCTGACCTATCCGGCGGATTTCGAGCATTTCGCCTATGTGAACCCGGATGCCCCCAAGGGCGGGGAAATCTCGATCCCCTTCGTCGGCACGCTGGATTCGATGAACCCCTATTCCGGCAAGGGCCGCGCGCATCTGTTCTCGATCTTCGGTTTCGAGAGCCTGTTGGGGGAGGCACCCTCGGGCGAGCCGCTGCCGGCGGATGTCTATGGCGAGAGCTACTGCCTGCTCTGCGAAAGCCTCGAATACCCCGAGGACAAGTCCTGGGTCACCTTCCACATGCGCCCCGAGGCGACGTTCTCGGACGGCACGCCGGTGACGGCGCATGACATCGTGTTTTCGCACAACCTGCTGCTGGACGAGGGATTGAAGTCCTACGCCGACGCGGTGCGCAAGCGCATCCCGAAGGTCGAGGCGCTGGATGATCACACGGTCAAATTCCACTTCGCCGACGGCATCTCGCGCCGCAGCTTGATCGAGACGGTGGGCGGCGTGCCCGCATGGCCGAAACATTGGTTCGAGGAAACCGGCAATACCCTCAAGGACAGTTGGATGGACCCGCCCCCCGGATCGGGCGCCTATATGGTCGAAAGCGTCGATCTGACCAAGCGTATCGTGCTGAAACGCAACCCGGACTACTGGGGGAAGGACTTGCCGATCAACCGCGGCCGCATGAACTTCGACCGCATCCGGTTGGAAATCTTCAGCGACGACACCTCGGCTTTCGAGGCCTTCAAGGCTGGCGAATACACCTTCCGCGCCGAGGGGGATTCCAAGAAATGGGCCACGGGCTATGACTTCTCCAAGGTGAGCGACGGTGCCATCGTCAAAGCCGAACTGCCCGACGGCTCGCCGCCCACGCCTTCGGGCATCATCTTCAACTTAGGCCGCGAGACGCTGCAGGACCGCCGCGTACGCGAGACCGTGGCGCTGATGTTCAACTTCGAGTGGACCAACGAGTCGCTGCAATACGGGCTGTTCAACCACCGCGCCTCCTTCACGCAGGACACGCCGCTGATGGCGCAGGGCGCGCCCGAGGGGGCCGAGCTGGCGCTTCTGGAAAGCCTCGGCGATCTGGTGCCGGACGCGTTGCTGACCGAGCCCGCCGTGGTGCCGCATAGCTCCGACCCCGCGCGCCTGTTGGACCGTCGCAACGCGCGCCGCGCCTCCAAGCTGCTGGAAGAGGCCGGCTGGACCGTGCAGAACGGCATGCGCGTGAACGAGGCAGGCGAGCCCCTGCGGCTGAACTTCCTGATGAACTCCGCCGGGTCGCCGACAATCTCCGCGGTCATCGAGAATTTCGTGAATAACCTCACGTCCATCGGCATCGACGCCCGGCTCGAGAAGGTGGACAGTTCGCAATACACCGCCCGCGAGCGCGACCGCGACTACGACATGATCTATGACGCCTATGCCGCCTTCCTCGGCACCGGCACCGGTCTGGCACAGCGCTACGGCTCCGAGGCGGCGGAATTCTCGCTCTTCAACCCGGCAGGCCTCGCCAGCCCGCTGGTGGACGCGATCATCGACGCCTCCTTGAATGCGGAGACAGCCGAGGAAGAAGACGCCGCCCTCATGGCCCTCGACCGGGCGCTGCGGCACGAGTTCTTCATGATCCCGACGTGGTACAACGACAGCTACTGGGTGGCCTATTACGACCAATACGACCACCCCGAGATCCCGCCCTATGCCTTGGGATACCTCGATTTCTGGTGGTACGACGAAGAGGCCGCCCAGCAGTTGCGCGCCTCGGGCGCCTTGCGGTAAGGCGACCAAATGGGAGCCTATATCCTCAGACGGCTTTTGCTGGTGATCCCGACGTTGTTCGGCATCATGCTGGTCAATTTCGCGCTGGTGCAATTCGTGCCCGGTGGCCCGGTGGAACAGGCCATCGCCCGGATTCAGGGCGGCGGTGACGTCTTCGGCGGTTTCGCCGGGGGCAACAACGATGCCGGGGTCGATACCATGGCCCGCGGGTCCGACAGCACCTATGTCGGCGCACGCGGCTTGCCGCCCGAGTTGATCGAGGAATTGGAGAAGGAATTCGGCTTCGACAAGCCCCCCGTGGAGCGGTTCTTTCACATGCTGTGGAACTACATGCGGCTGGACTTCGGCGAGAGCTATTTCCGCGCCATCAGCGTGATCGACCTGATCAAGGAAAAGCTGCCGGTCTCGATCACGCTGGGGCTCTGGTCGACGCTGATCGCGCATCTGGTCTCGATCCCCTTGGGCATCCGCAAGGCGGTGCGCGACGGCAGCCGGTTCGACACATGGACCTCGGGTGCGATCATCGCGGCCTATGCGATCCCCGGGTTCCTTTTCGCCATCCTGTTGCTGGTGCTCTTTGCCGGCGGCTCCTATTGGCAGATCTTCCCGCTGCGCGGGTTGACCTCGGATAATTTCGACAGCCTCAGTCCCTTGGGCAAGGTGGCCGATTATTTCTGGCACATCACCCTGCCGGTGCTGGCCTCCACGATCTCGGCCTTTGCCACGCTGACGCTGCTGACCAAGAACAGCTTTCTGGACGAGATCAAAAAGCAATATGTCATCACCGCCCGCGCCAAGGGCCTGTCCGAGAGCAAGGTTCTCTACGGCCATGTCTTCCGCAACGCGATGCTGATCGTGATCGCCAGTTTCCCGGCGGTCTTCATCTCGGTCTTCTTTGGCGGGTCGATCATCATCGAGACGATCTTCAGCCTCGACGGGTTGGGGCGCTTGGGCTTTGAGGCGGCGGTGGCGCGGGATTATCCGATCGTCTTCGGCACGCTCTTCATCTTCGGCCTGATCGGCCTTGTCGTCGGCATCCTGTCGGACCTGATGTATGTGCTCGTCGACCCGCGCATCGACTTCGAGAAGAGGGAAGGCTGATGGCGCTCTCTCCGCTAAACCAGCGCCGCTGGCGCAATTTCACCGCGAACCGGCGCGCCTATTGGTCGCTGTGGATCTTCGCGATCCTGTTCGGGATTTCGCTGCTGGCCGAGTTCGTAGCCAACGACAAGCCGATCCTTGTCAGCTACCGCGGCGAATATTACACGCCGATCTTCAACTTCTATCCTGAGACCGCCTTCGGCGGCGACTTCCAGACTGAGGCCGCCTACCGCGATCCCGAGGTGCAATGCCTCATTGCCACCGGCGGGCTGGACCTCTGTTTCGACGATCCGGAGGGTTACATCCTCGACGCCGAGGACGGCGAGATCGAGGGCGAGGCGATCGAGACAGGTTGGGCGCTCTGGCCCGTCATTCCCTATTCCTACGACACCGCCGTGGACCGCCCCGGTGCCGCACCCCTGCCGCCCAACGGGCAGAACTGGCTGGGGACCGATGGCACCAAGCGCGACGTCATGGCCCGCGTGATCCACGGCTTCCGCCTGTCGGTGGTCTTTACCCTGATCGTGACCGGGGCGGCCTCGCTTATCGGTATCCTCGCGGGCGCGGTGCAGGGGTTCTTCGGCGGCTGGCTCGACCTCATTTTCCAGCGCATCATCGAGATCTGGTCCTCGACCCCGTCGCTCTACGTCATCATCATCATGTTCGCCATTCTTGGCCGAAGTTTCTGGCTTCTGGTCGTGCTGCTGGTGCTGTTTTCGTGGACCGCGCTGGTGGGCGTGGTGCGGGCCGAGTTCCTGCGTGCGCGCAACCTCGAATACGTTCGTGCGGCCCGGGCACTCGGCGTCGGCAACGGCACGATCATGCTGCGCCACATGCTGCCCAACGCCATGGTGGCGACGCTGACCATGCTGCCCTTCATCATCACTGGCACGATCTCCACGCTGGCGACGCTCGACTTCCTCGGCTTCGGCCTGCCGTCCTCGGCCCCCTCGCTGGGTGAGTTGACGCTGCAGGCCAAGCAGAACCTTCAGGCGCCGTGGCTCGCCTTCTCGGCCTTCTTCACCTTTGCCATCATGCTGTCGCTTCTGGTCTTCATCTTCGAGGGCATCCGCGACGCATTCGATCCTAGAAAGACCTTCTCGTGACTGCATTGTTGGATGTCAAAGACCTGCAAGTCTCCTTCCGGCAGGACGGGCAGCTGATCCCGGCGGTGCGCGGGGTGAGCTTTGCCGTCAACCGGGGCGAGACGGTGGCGCTGGTGGGCGAGAGCGGCTCGGGCAAATCGGTCTCGGCGCTGTCGACCGTGTCGCTGTTGGGCGAGAGTGCGGAGGTGAGCGGATCGGTCACCTACAACGGCCAGCAGATGATCGGCGCCGAGGACAAGCTGTTGCGCGACGTGCGCGGCAACGACATTTCCTTCATCTTCCAAGAGCCGATGACCTCGCTCAACCCGCTGCACACGATCGAGAAGCAATTGGCGGAATCGCTGGCGTTGCATCAGGGGTTGCAGGGAGAGGCGGCGCGGGGGCGGGTGCTGGAACTGCTCCAGCAGGTCGGCATCAACGACGCGGAAAGCCGCATGGGCGCCTATCCACACCAGTTGTCAGGCGGGCAGCGGCAGCGCGTGATGATCGCCATGGCACTGGCCAACAAGCCCGACATCCTGATCGCGGACGAGCCGACGACGGCGCTCGACGTGACCATTCAGGCGCAGATCCTCGACCTGTTGAAGGATTTGAAAGACGAGATGGGCATGGGGCTTTTGTTCATCACCCATGACCTTGGCATCGTGCGGCGCATCGCTGACCGGGTTTTCGTCATGCAAAAGGGGCTGGTGGTAGAGGAAGGCCCGACGGCGGAGATTTTCGACAATCCGCAGCACCCCTACACGCGCAAACTGCTCGGCGCCGAGCCCACCGGTGCGCCCGCGCCCGTGGCCGAGGATGCGCCCGAAGTGCTGCGCACCGACAACCTCAAGGTCTGGTTCCCGATCCAGAAGGGCCTGCTGCGCCGCACCGTGGGCCATGTGAAGGCGGTCAACGACATCAGCCTGTCGATCCGCGCGGGCGAGACCCTGGGCGTCGTCGGTGAAAGCGGCTCGGGCAAGACCACGGCGGCGCTGGCGATCATGCGGCTCATCGGCTCCGAAGGGGAGGTGACCTTTCGCGGCGAGGACCTGCGCAAATGGTCCACCAAGAAGCTGCGCCGGCTGCGCGCCGACATGCAGATCGTCTTTCAGGACCCCTTCGGCTCGCTCAGCCCGCGGATGACCTGTTTTCAGATCATCAGTGAGGGGCTGGCGATCCACAAGATCGACAAGGGGCGGGACAAGCGCGAATTGGTGGCCGAGGTGATGGCCGAGGTCGGGCTCGATCCCGCCACGATGGACCGCTACCCGCATGAGTTTTCCGGCGGTCAACGCCAGCGCATCGCTATCGCCCGCGCCATGGTGCTGCGCCCGAAACTGCTGGTTCTGGACGAGCCGACCTCGGCACTGGACATGACCGTGCAGGTGCAGATCGTTGATCTTCTGCGGGATTTGCAGGCGAAATACGGGCTGGCCTATCTCTTCATCAGTCACGATCTGAAGGTGGTGCGGGCGATGTCGCACAAAGTGATGGTGATGAAACGCGGTGACGTGGTGGAATATGGGGACGTCGACGCGCTTTATGACAATCCGCAGACGGAATACACGCGGAACCTGTTGCAGGCGGCAGGGTAAGCGGGCGTTGCATTTGCGGAGAGGGTAGGGGGGCGCTGCCCCCATCGCGCCGGGGGCGCGATTCCCCCGCGGTATTTTTAAAAGGATGAAGTTGGTTTGGGCGGGGCTTTGGCCGCCCGGTGGTGGTTTAGCCTTCGCTGGGGCCGATCATGAAGCAGCTGACGTTGCGCGCGGCCAGACGGCGGCAGGCGAGGTCGGCGCTTTCGCGGGACATGCCGAGGAAGTTCGCGTCAAAGCCTTGTGGGCGGCGCACGACTTTGCGCAGCGTGCCATCGAGGGTCGACATTTCGGCCAGTGCGGTTTTCAGTAGGACCTTCTCGGCGGCGTAGCGGCTGGGGAAACGGCCCACGTTCACGCCCCAGTGGCGCCCGCCGGAGGTGGAGACGCGGGTCACGATCTCTTGCTCTACCGCCTGTTGTACCGCCAGCGTCACGTCCTTGGGGCGCGGTTCGGGGCGGGGGGAGACTTTGGCGGTGGCGATGACGACCTCGGCCTCATTGGCCTCTGGGGTTGGCGCGGCGGCGGGCGGGGTTGGTGCCGTTTCAACCGCTTCGCGCAGCGCTGCGGTGATGTCGCTGTTGGAGACCACGCTCGTTGCCTCGGGCGCGGCGGCGGTGGCCACGACCACGACGTCGCTGCGGGGGCGCAGTTGCGGGCGTTTGGAGGTGGTGACGGCGCCGACGAGGCGGATCGTTTTGCCTGCGGCGCCGGGGGCGGTTTCCACATCGGCGTAGACGGGCGGGACCGGTTTGCGCAGCGGCGCGGAGGAGGGCGCGCGGCGGAAGCCGAGGTCCATAAGCTCGGCCACTTTGGCGTTGCGCGAGGCGGTGGATTTGCCGCCGAAGACGGTCACGATGATGCGCTCATTGCCCCGTTCGGCCGAGGCGGTGAGGTTGAAGCCGGCGGCGCGGGTGTAGCCGGTCTTGATGCCGTCCGCCCCTTTGTAGGACCCCAGAAACCGGCGGTTTGTATGGGAGACCTTGCGCACGCCTGCGTCGGCGGTGATGCGCGAGAAGAGGTTGTAGTATTGCGGGTAATCATAGAGCAGGTGGCGGCCCATGCGGGTCATGTCGCGGGCGGTGGAGAGGTGGCCGCTCTCGGTCAGCCCGTGCATGTTTTTGAACGTGGTGCGCGTCATGCCAAGCTGTTTGGCAGTGCGGTTCATCCGGCGGGCGAAGGCGGCCTCAGAACCACCGATGGCCTCGCCGATCGCGGTGGCGGCGTCATTGGCGGATTTTACGGCGGCGGCGCGGATGAGATAGCGTAGGGCGATCTTTTGGCCCGGGCGCATGCCCAATTTGCTGGGCGGCTCGGAGGCCGCGTTTTTCGAGATCGTCACTTGGGTATCGAGAGAGATTTCCCCCCGTTCGACCGCTTGGAAGGCGATGTAGAGGGTCATCATCTTGGTCAGGGAAGCCGGGTGCAGGCGGGTATCGGCATTCTCGGCGTGGATTTCTTTGCCGGTGCGAGCGTCGATGACATAGGCGGCGTAGGGGGCAGCGATCGCGCTGAGGGGCAGGAGAACCAGAACCCAGAGTGCTGCGAATAGAAATAGCCCGTAACGGGCCGGCTGAATGCGCCGAGCCTTCATATTTGCCTGCCTTTTACTGCCTCAGGCCGCCGATTTCTGGCTGACCATTTATTAATTGGTTCAAGGCTAGCATAGGACGCCGCATCGCGGAAGCCGTCGAATCCAGTGAATAGGGGAAAAAGGGGCGGATCTCTCCTCCAATATGTAGAGGCTTGCACACATCAACCCACTATAAGCGCGAATAAGGCAAGAATTGGGCATAAATTGGCCTGCAGTGCGGCATTTGCGGCGATGTGTCAGGGCGACTCAGGCGCGGGGGCGAGTCACCCTGACACGATCTTTTCGATCGTTTCTGGGAGGCCTGAGAGGTCGCTGATCTCGGCGAAACGGGGGGAATTGGTTGGCGCTTCGGCATGTTCCATTGCCCATGTGAGGTTGTGAGGCACATAGACGCCCCAGCCGCCTGCCGCGATCATCGGGCGCACGTCGGAGGCCATCGAGTTGCCAACCATCAGCCCCCGTTCGGCACCTTGGCCATGCTGCTCAAAAATGTGGCGATAGGCGGTTTCGGTCTTGTGAGAGACGATTTCGACCGCGTCGAACCTGTCGCGCAGGCCCGATTGGGCCAGTTTTCGCTCTTGGTCCAACAGGTCGCCTTTGGTCACCACGATGAGCCGGTAGTTGCCGCGCAGGTTTTCCAGCACGTCCTCGACATGGGGCAGCAATTCGATGGGATGGTCCAGCATCTCGCGCCCGGCGGCAAGCAGATCGCTGATCACCTCGGCGGGGACCTTGCCCTCTGTCACCTCGATCGCGGTCTCGATCATCGACAGGGTGAAGCCTTTGATTCCATAGCCGTAATGCGGCAGATTGCGCCGTTCGGCCTCCAGCAGCCGGGCCATCAGGTGGTCGCGTTCACTATGTTCGGCGAGAAGGGCTGCAAAACGGTCGTGAGAGAGTGCAAAGTAGCGTTCATTATGCCACAATGTGTCATCCGCATCGAAACCGATAGTGGTGAGTGCCCCGCCCATATGTGCTGCCTCTTTCCTAAATTGGTTCAGGGGTTATATAGACGGCTGCACGACGAACAAGCTCTACCCCCAGCCGCAGGAGCAGCAATGCACCGTGACGACGTGAAAGCAGATTGGACGATCCAGCCCGCAGGCCGGTCCGCGCCGGGCGCGTGGATGATGGCCGACGGCCCCAAGGATGACGACGACAGCGAGTTGCTGACCAAGACCCGCCCCAAGACCAAACGCCCGCCGCTCTACAAGGTGATGTTGCTGAACGACGATTTCACCCCGATGGAATTCGTGGTGCATGTCTTGGAACGTTTCTTTGGCCTGAACCACGCGCAGGCGTTCGAGATCATGTTGACGGTTCACAAGAAGGGGCTGGCCGTGGTTGGCGTCTTTAGCCACGAGATCGCGGAGACGAAAGTCGCGCAGGTGATGGATTTCGCCCGGCGTCACCAGCATCCGCTGCAATGCACCATGGAAAAAGAAGAATAACACGTGATTGATCCGCGACTGGAACTGGCCCTGAACGGCGGTGGGCTAGACCTGCCCGAAACTGGGGTGATCGCTGTTTTTCAGCCCCCTGTGGATGCGGATTTGGCCGGTCTTCCGCCCGAGCGTTGCAAGATCATTCACGACTTCAAACCTGCCTATGACGCATGGACGGCGCGGGGCTATCAGGCGGCGCATTCGATCGAGGGGCGCTATGCTGCGGCCATCGTCTGTCTGCCGCGCGCCAAACATGAGGCCCGCGCTTTGGTCGCTCAAGCTTGTGCTGTGAGCGATGGGCCGGTGGTGGTCGATGGGCAAAAGACCGATGGCGCGGATTCCATCCTGCGCGAGATGCGGGCGCGGGTGACGGTGCAGGGGCCGATCTCCAAGGCGCATGGCAAGCTTTACTGGATCGACGCGGGCGCGAGCGATTTTTTCACCGATTGGGAGGCTGGCCCGGCCCAGACCGAAGGCGGCTTTTGGACCGCGCCGGGGGTGTTCTCTGCCGATGGGGTCGATCTGGCCTCGGCGCTTTTGGTGGATGTGCTGCCCGATAACCTCGGGGCCGAAGTGGCCGATCTGGGGGCGGGCTGGGGGTTCCTTTCAGCGCATGTTCTGACGCGGCCCAAGGTGAAGACGGTGCATTTGGTCGAGGCCGGGCATATGGCGTTGGAATGTGCGCGCCATAACGTGACCGATGACCGCGCCGTGTTCCATTGGGAGGATGCCACCGAATGGCAGCCGCCGCACCGGATGGATACCGTGGTGATGAACCCGCCTTTCCACACAGGCCGCGCTGCCGAGCCGCAGATCGGTCAGGCCTTTGTCGCCGCGGCCGCGCGGATCCTTTCGGGGCAGGGCGATCTGTGGATGGTGGCCAACCGGCATCTGCCCTATGAGGCGGAACTGAAGAAACGCTTTGCTCAGGTGGCCGAGCTTGGAGGCGATGCGCGGTTCAAACTGTTCCACGCCACACGCCCGCTGACCCGGCGCCGCTGAGCCTTAAGGGGGTATCCCGATGTCATTCTCGATCTCTGGTAAAACAGCCATCATCACCGGCGCGGCGGACGGGATCGGCCTTGCTATCGCGCGGCATCTGGCCGACCGGGGCGCCAATGTGATGTGCGCCGATTCCAACGAGAAAAAGCTGATGGAAGAGTTGGGCGACACGCCGGACGACGGCAATATCCGCGTCTTTGCCGGTGATCTGCGCCAGCGGCTGACCATCGCCAACCTCGTCTCGGCCACGATCGACGCCTATGATCAGGTCGATATCCTCGTGAATGCCTCGCGGCAGGTGATGCCGACCGATCCGCTGGATGTGGAGGATGGCTCGGTCGAGACACTAATGCAGCAGAACCTGATGACGGCGCTGCAACTGTCACAGCAGGTGGCGCGGCGGATGATCAAACAGGCCGAGAGCCAGACCGAGGGGCAGGTGGGGTCGATCATCAACCTCAGTTCTATTGCGGCACAGCGCCACCAGCCGGATATGATGGGCTATGCCATCGCCTCGGCGGCGGTGCAGCAGATGACCCGCTCTCTAGCGCTGGTGTTGGCGCCGCGTCGGATACGGGTGAATGCGATCTCTTTCGGTTCGGTGATGAGCGCGTCCCTCCGCGCTGCCGTGGCCGAAAACCGCGATTGGCGCGACGACATCCGCGCGCATACGCCGCTTGGCCGGATCGCCGGGCCGAATGAGCTTTGCGAGGCGGTGCAATTCCTCGCCGCTGAAAGTTCGGGCTTCATGACGGGTGAGATCATGACCATCGACGGCGGGCGCACCCTGCTCGATGTGGTCTCGGCCCCCGCGCATTAAAGCGGAGGCAGCAGTTTTCTGCGGCAAAAGTGAAATCATCCAGATTTCGCCCTTGACCCCAATGCCAAGCTGCCTTATCCGACGCGCCACGGCGTTATAGCTCAGTTGGTTAGAGCGAACGACTCATAATCGTTAGGTCCCTGGTTCAAATCCAGGTAACGCCACCATCCCCCCCCCTTTGTTTCAGATGAACATCCGGCGTCAGCGCTGCTGCGTGCGCGCCGCGCTTGGGTTGCGCATGGGGCTGGAAGGGATAGAAGATAGCCCATGCCCCGCGCGGGTTTGAGCAGATGAAAGCAGCCTTATGACCACGGAAAACTTCGTTCACGAGATCAATGTCACTTGGGGCGATTGTGACCCGGCGCAGATCGCCTATACCGCGCGGCTGCCCTATTTCGCGCTGGACGCGATCAACGCATGGTGGGAGGCGCATTTCGACGGTGATGGCTGGTTTCAGCTTCAGATCGACCGCAATATCGGCACGCCTTTCGTCAACCTGTCGATGGATTTCCGCAGCCCGGTCACCCCGCGGCACAAGCTGATGTGCGAAACCTACCCAACACGGCTCGGCAATAAATCCATCACCTTCGGCATGAAGGCGCGGCAGAATGGGGTGCTGTGTTTCGAAGGGTCTTTCACCTGCGTCTTTACCATCGCGGATGTGTTCAAAAGCCAATCTGCGCCCGAAGAACTGGCTCGTGTGATCAAACCTTTGGTCCGCGCCGACCTTGCCTGAGGCAATTGCGCCGCGAGCAGTTGAAGTTCTCCCGATTGCAGCGTCTTATCGCGCTGCACATCGAGGGAGACGAAGATGACGATCAGGACTGCGGTAATCGGATTGGGGATCATGGGGCGGCGCATGGCCGAGAACATGGTGCTGCACCCTGACTTCACGGTCACCACCATGTGGGATCCCGACCCCGCGGCCTGCGCCGCCGCGCAAGAGGTCGCGCCGGAGGCGGTTGTCTCCGCCACGGCGTCCGAGGCGATGGCCGATGTCGATCTCGTTTACCTTGCCTGCCCACCCGTGCCGCGCAAAGCCTATGCGCTTGAGGCCGCAGCGGCGGGCAAGGCGATCTTCCTCGAAAAGCCGCTAGGCGTGGACATCGCCGAGAGCCGCGCCTTGGTGGCCGCGTTGCAGGCCGCAGGCGTTCCGGCGGCGGTGAATTTCACACAAGCGGCGGGGGCGGCGCTGACCGATCTGACGCGGTCGATCCGTGAGGGCGCGCTCGGTGATCTTTGCGGCATCGACATCATCGTGACCTATCCGGCTTGGCCCCGCGCGTGGCAGGTCGATGCCGATTGGCTGCGCTTTGCCGCTGAGGGGGGCATGACGCGCGAGGTGATCTCGCATTTCCTGTTCCTGAGCGAGCGGGTGTTGGGGCCGCTGACCCTGCAGTGGGCCCATGCGGAATACCCCGATGACAAGCTCTGCGAGACCCATGTGGCAGCGCGCTTGGTCAATGCCGAGGGCTTACCGGTTTCGATCCTCGGCTCTGTCGGCGGCGCGCAGCCGGACCGGCAGGAGGTGACGGTGAAAGGCGCGAAGGCCAGCCGCCGCATCTCGGAATTTTCCATCGATACCGTCTCGACCGGTGAGGATTTCGCGCCGACCAGCGACGCCCTCGCCGACACCCGCGCCACCAGCCTCAAGGCGCAGCTTGACGACATGGCGCTGCTGATGGCGGGCAAGGCCAGCCGTCTGGCCACGCCAGAGGAAGCGCTGCGGGTGCAAGAACTGATCGAAGGCATCTTGGCCAACCGGGGGGTGCAGTCATGACCGCCACGCTGCAATCTTCGCCCGAGACCTGCCATTGGGGCTATTTCGAGGCCAGCCGCCCGCCCGCGCTGACCATCCAAAGCGGGGAAGAGGTGATCATCAACACCGTCTCAGGCGCGCCCAATTGCCTGCCGCCCGAGGGCTTCCACGTCCCGCCCGAACTCTACGACATCCACAAAGCAGGCCCGCCGCCGATGCCGGGCCATATCCTGACCGGGCCGGTCGCCGTCGAAGGCGCGATGCCCGGCGATGTGCTGAAGGTCGAAATCCTTGATGTCGCGCTGCGGCAGGACTGGGGGTATAACTTCATCCGCCCCTTGGCAGGCACGCTGCCGCAGGATTTCCCCGAGACCTATCACAGCAATATCCCGCTGGATGCAGAGCGGGGCGTCGCCCGGCTGCCTTGGGGGCTGGAGCTGCCCTTGGCCCCGTTCTTTGGCGTGATGGCCGTGGCGCCGCCGCCCGAATGGGGCCGGATCGCCACCATTGAGCCGCGCAAGCATGGGGGCAATCTTGACAACAAGGAACTGGGGGCGGGCAGCACGCTTTACCTGCCGGTCTTCAACGAAGGGGCGCTGTTTTCCTGCGGGGATGGGCATGGCGCGCAGGGCGATGGCGAAGTCTGCGTCACGGCGATTGAGACCGCGCTACAGGGGCGTTTCCGTCTGACCGTGTTGAAGGACCGCGCGCTTAGCTATCCGCAGGCCGAAACGCCGAGCCATGTGATTACCATGGGCATGGCCCCCGACCTCGACCGCTGTGCTGAGATGGCCCTGCGCGAAATGATCGCATTGGTCTCTGCACGCGCGGGGATCAGCCGCGAGGATGCCTATGTGCTCTGTTCGCTGGCGGGGGATCTGCGCATCACCCAGACGGTGAACCGTGAAAAGGGCGTGCATATGATGATGGCGAAAGAGTTGATCGGCGTTTAACTGCGCCGCCGCGCCAAGAAAAAGGGCCGCATCGCTGCGGCCCTTTCGCGTGTCTAGCTAGCGGTAGATCACTCTTCCGCCCAAGCCATCCGCGCCGGGTGGTATTCGAACCCGATGTGATGCGCGGCACCCACCAGCCCCTCGCGGGTGTGGTTGTAGAGCGAGCGCCAGTAAGGCTGGATCGTGACGCCATCGTCTTGCAGCATCTTCTCACCCTTCGCCATGATCTCGCGCCGTGCTTCGACATCCGCCGTGGCCAGCGCCTCAGAGAGCAAGGCGTCGAATTCGGGGTTGGCATAGCCGAACTCGTTCCACGCCTCGCCCGAGCGGTAGGCCAGCGCCCAGATTTGCACGCCCAGAGGCCGCGCGTTCCAGTTGGTGGAGGAGAAGGGATATTTCACCCAGTCGTTCCAGAAGGTGGAGCCGGGCAGGATGGTGCGTTTGACCTTGATGCCTGCGTCGCGCAGTTGGGCTGCCACGGCATCGGTGGTGTCTTTGCGCCATGCATCGTCGATCGAGAAGAGCTCATGCTCGTAATCCGCCATGCCCGCCTCTTCCATCAGCGCGCGGGCGGCTTCGGGGTCGGTCTTGGGCGGCTCGACTTCAGCGTATTCGGGATGCATCGGGCCGACATGGTGGTTCTCGGCAACGATCCCGCGCCCGGCATAGCCCAGTTCCAGTAGAACCGCATTGTCGACGGCAAGTTGCAGCGCGTTGCGCACGCGCTTGTCTTCATAGGGTTTCATGCCATCGACTTCGGCCAATTGGTTGGGGCGGATCACGATGGTCGCCGCCGTGGCGATCTCATTCTCGACCCAGCCGTCAAGCGTGCTCATCACGTCGATATATTCGCCTTCCATGGAGTAGAAAGCGTCGACCTCTTCGGCCTCGGCCGCGGCGATCCATGCGGAGGGGTCGGTGCCGTAGTCGATGTATTCCAAGCGATCAATGTAAGGCCCGCCGAAGACTTCAGTGCCCCACCAAGTGTGATCGGGGTTCTTGACCAGCACGCTTTTCACGCCAACTTCGAGCGACTCAGGCAGGTAGGGGCCGGTGCCTTTGGGGTTTTCCAGCATCGTGTCGGGGTCGAACCCTTCGGGCGTGATGGCGGCGGGGTAGTCGGCCATGCCGGGGATCAGCGTGATGTCGGATTTGGGCAGCGTGAGCTTGACGGTGTGGTCGTCCACCACCTCGATCGCGCCTTCGATGGCCTTGCCGGTTTCCTCATCCACCAGCGTGGCGAAACGGCCCGCCATGGAGTTGCCTTCGAGCGACTTGTCGCACCAGCCTTCGATGTTGCGTGCCACGTCCTGCGCGGTGAAGGCGGTGCCGTCGTTCCACGTCACGCCCTTGCGGACGTTCAGCGTGTATTCGGTGGCGTCGTCGTTGATCTCCCAGCTTTCCAGCAGGCCGGGGGTGAAGGTGCCATCATTCTCCCAGATGGCGAGGTATTCCAGCCAGCCACGGCTGAAGTTCGCGATCTGCGACCAGTCATAGGTGCGCGGGTCTTTCAGGGCACGCACCTCCATCTGCATCCGCACGGTGCCGCCTTCCTTGAGGTTGGCATGGGCCGCCGCACGCGCGGGCGCGGCCATGCCAAGCATCCCGTAGGCTGTGGCGGACGTGGCCCCGAAGGCGCTCGCAATCGCCAGAAACTCGCGTCTGCTGACGGGGTCTTTCTTGGCGTTCTCGGCTGATGTCAGCACGGATTGCGGCAGCGGTTTTCCGGTGCGTGTCAAAAATTCCATGATTTTCCTCTCTGTTGGTGCGTTGGCCGGGCCATCGCGGATCCCCACTTTGCACGGTGGGGCAGGTGATGCAGTTGACCTGCTTTTGTCGCCTCTTGAGGTGGGCGCGGGGTGTTTAGTCTGCCGATCAGGCGCGTTGCGTCAAGCCTGTCGCGGGAAGTTGAGCAGTAAGCTAGCGCAGGAAAGCCGCCCGGCAAGCGCGGGCATGGGGGAAAAGTGCTGTGAGGCTGGCGGGTTAGGCCAGATCGCGCGCGGCTTTGAAAAGCGCCGCAAGCCGGGCCGGGTCGCCGAGTTCATTGGCCAGCATCAGAACCAATCGGGCGTTGAGGGCGTGGCTTTCTGCCTCGCTCAGCCCTTCGTGGGCGGCCATGAGGGCGGCATAGATGCTGTCGCCCTCGGTGCCGAGGTTGTCTTCAAGGATCATGCGGTGGCTCCTTTCGCACGGTCAAAGGCGCGGGCTATCGCGGCGTTGTCGGGCCGGTCGAAGACCGCGCAGACATGGCCATCGGGGCGCAGCAGATAGAGGAAACCGCTGCCATAGCGCCGCTGCGCGTGGCCGGCCTTGCCCTGAAAGCAGGGGTAAGCATCATGGGATTGATCGATGCCGATCCGCGCAAGGCCGGGCAGGTCGGGGGCGGTGATCTCGCCCACGGCGAGCAGGGTGAACTGGCCCTGAACCGCGCCCAACAGCCAGCAATCCCCCGCAGGCCCGGCCAACGGCGCGTCGATCAATGCGCTGCCGGGGCGCAGGGGCGCATCGCCTGCGGTTTGCAGCGGGCTATGGGCCAGCGTGCAGGGCTGCGACAGCCGGCCTGAGTTAATCAGTTTGCGCGCGAAAGGTTGCTTTGCTGCAAGGGTTAGCACCTCGTTGCGAAACAGGGTCTCGATCGGGGATTTCGGCGTCATGAAATTGGTCGCGCGGGCGGAGTTGCGCATGTTCTCATCCGCGCCATGGCCGCGTTCGAAGTCATAGCTCCCAATCAGGCTTGGCGGCGCTTCGCCCTGCACCACAGCGGCCAGTTTCCAGCCAAGGTTGTCGACATCCTGCACCCCGCCATTGCCGCCCCGCGCCCCGAAGGGGCTGACCACATGGGCGCTGTCGCCGACAAAGACAACGCGATCATGCACGAACCTCTCCAGCCGCGCGCAGCGGAACTTATAGACGCTCATCCAATCCAGCCGGAACGGCGCGTCGCCGAGCATCTGCTTCAGCCGCGGCACGACCTTCTCTTCGGTCGCCTCGGCTTTTGGGTCGGTCTCTGGCCCCAGTTGCAGGTCTATGCGGTAGATGTTGTCGGGCTGTTTGTGCAGCAGCGCGGATTGGCCGTTGTGAAAGGGCGGGGCGAACCAGAACCACCGCTCGGGCGTGTCATGGTCGCCGAAGGGGGAAGTCTCCATCTCTACATCGGCGATGAGGAAATGTTCGTCAAAGCTCTGCCCCTCGAAGGGCAGGTTCATCCGTTTGCGCGTGGCCGAGCCTGCGCCATCGCAGGCGATGTACCAGTCGGTTTCCAGTTGGTAGGGGCCATCCGGCGTCTCGACCGTCAGTTCAACATGGTCGGCGTGGCCCTTGTGATCGGTGACCTTGTTGAGAAAACGCAGGTCGATCAGATCGGGGAACTCCTGCGCGCGTTCAATGAGATACTCTTCGACGTAGTATTGTTGAAGGTTCACGAAGGCCGGGTATTTATGCCCCGGCTCCGGCAGCAGGTCGAAGTTATAGACCTCCTGTTCCCCGTGAAACTGGCGGCCTACTTTCCACGTCACGCCCTTTTCCAGCATCCGCTCACCGATGCCGAGCCTGTCGAAAATCTCCAACGTCCGTTTCGCCCAGCAGATCGCGCGAGAGCCGAGGGAGACGACGTTGTTGTCATCCAGCACGACCGATTTGACCCCGCGCAGGGCCAAGTCCACGGCCATCGACAGGCCGATAGGGCCAGCGCCTACGATCACCACCGGATGCCGCGGCTCGGGCGCGGTCAGACCGGCTGGGGGGCTGTAGGGGAAGGGGGTGTAGGCATAGGCCATGGCGGTATCCTCAGAGAAAGGCGCGCAAGAGCAGCAGGGCCAGCAAGGCCAGCGACACCAGCGCCACCCGGCGGCGCGCACCGCGGTATTCGGGCGCGCGCAGCATCTTTGACCAAACCTGCGCGGCATCGCGCAGCCCGGCGTAGGGCTGCCCGCTGCGGCGCGCCGCATGGCGGCGGTGCTCCATCACCAGCACGAAGACCAGATAGAACCAGAGCGCCAGCGCCAGAACAATCAGGGCAGGAAGAAGCGCGGACAGGGACATCAGTCCGACAGCGCCTCCCACATCTCTTTGTCGCGCGCCGCCGTCCAGATGCGCGGCGTGTCGATGTCCAGCGCCTCGTCATAGGCGCGGGCGACGTTGAAGGGCAGGCAGTGCTCATAGATCGCATAGTCGCCGAACTTCGGATCGCATTCGGCGCGCACGGCGTCCCAAGCCTCTTTCAAGGTGCCGCCGCGCAGGGCGACGCGGGCCGCCGGGCGGTAGGTGGAGCGGACAAAGTCTGCGGTGCTGTCGATCGCGGCATTGACCATCTCGCGGCCCACCAGCGCGTCGCCGCGACCCGGCGCGATGGCGTCGAGGTCGAAGGCGCGGATGCGTTCCAGCGTGCCGGGCCAGTCGTGAAAATGCCCATCACCGCAGTAGCAGGCGGAGTGGTATTCGACGATGTCGCCGGTGAACATGACGTTCTGATCGGGCACATAGATCACCGCATCACCCGCCGTATGGGCGCGGCCCAACTGCATGATATCGACCCGGCGTTTGCCGAGATAGACGCTCATGCGGCCGTTAAAGGTGGTCGTGGGGTAGGTCAGGCCGGGGATGCTCTCATGGCCCTCAAACAGACGCGGGAAACGCTCGAACTCGCTGTCCCAATCCTCTTGGCCGCGTTCGGCGACCATGGCGCGGGCCTTTTCGGACATGATGATTTGCGGCGCGCCGAAGGCCGACGCCCCGAGCACGCGCACGGCGTGGTAATGGGTCAGCACCAGATGGCTGATCGGTTTGTCGGTGACCGAGCGGACGCATTCGATGACCTTATTCGCCAATCGCGGTGTCGCCTGTGCTTCGATGATCATCACGCTGTCGTCGCCGATGATCACGCCCGAGTTCGGATCGCCCTCGGCGGTGAAGGCGTAGAGACCCTCGCCTACCTCTGTGAAGGAAATTTCCTTTTCGGTCATGTCGCCTTGGGATGCAAATTGCTTGGCCATGTGTTGTCCTTCTGTCTTGGTTCTTCAGCGCGGAAGCGTCGCTTGTTCAGGAAAAGTCGATTGCCGGGCGGACCTTGCCGGTGCAGCTGCCAAAGCCCACGCGAAAGCCATCGCCCTGCGCGTGGCCGGTGAGGGTCAGCGTATCGCCGTCTTCGACAAAGCTGCGGGTGCTGCCGTCGGCGAGGGTGATCGGCTCTTTGCCGCCCCATGACAGTTCCAGCAGCGACCCGCGCTGCGATTTCTCGGGGCCGGAGATCGTGCCGGAACCGAGCAGATCGCCCGCGTTCATCGCACAGCCCGAAGAGGCATGATGCGTCAACTGCTGCGCGGCGGAGTAATACATCTCGCGATAATTGGTGCGGGCGATTTCCTCGGCCTCGCCGCCCTCGGGCTGGAGCATCACCGACAGGTCGATGTCATAAAGGCCGGGTTTGCTCTCGCGCAGATAGGGCAGCAGGTCTTTCTCCCGCGCGGGTGTCGGGGTGCGGAAGGGCTCCAACGCATCGCGGGTCACGATCCAAGGGGAGATCGAGGTGGCGAATGCTTTGGCCTGAAACGGGCCGAGCGGTTGGTATTCCCACGCCTGAATGTCCCGCGCCGACCAGTCGTTCAGCAGGACATAGCCAAAGATCATCTCATCCGCCGCGTCTATGTGGATCGGCTGGCCCATCTCGGTCGAGGTGCCGACGATCGCGCCCATCTCCAACTCGATATCGAGTTTCTGGCAGGGGCCGAAATGCGGCGCTTCGGCCTCGGGGGCTTTCAACTGGCCGTTGGGCCGCGTGATCTCGGTCCCCGAGACGACGACGGTGGAGGCGCGGCCATTGTAGCCGATGGGGATGTGCAGCCAATTCGGCGGCAGGGCGTTCTCGGCCCCGCGAAACATGGTGCCGACATTCGTGGCGTGATGCTTGCCCGCGTAGAAATCCGTGTATTCGGAAACCATCATCGGCATGTGCAACTGCGCGGCCTCCATCGGCACCAGATGGGGCGCCACAGCCGCCTGATCGGGCGCATCGGCGCTGAGCAGTTCGATCAGCCGGGAGCGCAAGGAAGCCCAAGCCGTGGGGCCAAGGTCCATTACATCGTT
This sequence comes from Sulfitobacter sp. 1A13679, assembly GCF_043557115.1. NCBI lineage: Bacteria > Pseudomonadati > Pseudomonadota > Alphaproteobacteria > Rhodobacterales > Roseobacteraceae > Sulfitobacter > Sulfitobacter sp. 1A13679. Next base: position 41,759 of record NZ_JBIFFO010000001.1, on the reverse strand, counting down.
CCAATAGGGCACATCGAACACCGGCTCTTCGGCGAGGGTGATCAGCCTCTCTTCCTCCAGCGCGGCCATGTCCACGATCTGATCGCCAATGGCCACGCCGCAGCGCGCCTCAAGCCGGTTGGTCGAAAAGACGCCGTAGGGCAGGTTGTTCAGCGGGAAATCGGTGGTGGCCGAATTGGCGCTTTCCACCCAAGAGGTCATCAGGGTCATATTGGTCCTTTCGCGGACAGCGGTCACTTCTTGCCCGGGGTGCCGTCGAATTTCTTCTCAAGGCTTTCCCAGCAGTCGATGTAATCGTCCTGCAATGGCGCTTCGCGGGCGGCGAATTCGGTCAGATGCTGCGGAAAGCGGGTCTCGAACATGAAGGACATTGTGTTGTCGAGCTTATGGGGTGCCAACTCGGCATTCGACGCGCCCTCGAAAGCGTTCCGGTCCGGCCCATGCGGCAGCATCATGTTGTGCAGGCTCATGCCGCCGGGAACGAAGCCCTTGGGCTTGGCGTCGTACTGACCGTGGATATTGCCCATCAGCTCGGACATGATGTTCTTGTGATACCACGGCGGGCGGAAGGTATCCTCGGTCACCATCCAACGGTCGCGGAACAGCACGAAGTCGATGTTGGCGGTGCCCTCCACGCCCGAGGGCGCGGTCAGCACGGTGAAGATCGACGGGTCCGGGTGATCGAACAAGACCGCGCCCACCGGGCAATAGGTGTTCAGGTCGTATTTTACCGGGGCGTAGTTGCCGTGCCATGCCACCACGTCGAGCGGTGAATGCCCGATCTGGGTCTCGTGGAACTGGCCGCACCACTTGATGGTGACGGTGGAGGGCACCTCGCGGTCCTCAAAAGCCGCCACGGGGGTTTTGAAATCACGCGGGTTCGCCATGCAGTTGGCGCCGATCGGGCCGCGTGCGGGCAGGTGGAACTTCTGGCCGTAATTCTCGCAGACAAAACCGCGCGCAGGCCCGTCCAGAACCTCCACCCGGTAGACCAGCCCGCGCGGGATGATGGCGATCTCCTGCGGGGCGATATCCATAACGCCCAACTCGGTGCAAAAGCGCAAGCTGCCCTCCTGCGGGACGATCAAAAGCTCGCTGTCGGCGGAGTAGAAATAGCTGTCCACCATGCTCTCGGTCACCAGATAGATATGGCTCGCCATGCCGACTTGGGTGTTCACATCCCCCGCCGTGGTCATCGTGCGCATGCCGGTCAGCCAAGTTAGTGGTGTGTCGGAATGGGGCACCGGATCCCAGCGGTATTGGCCAAGGCTGGTCACATCCTGCGGCTGATGCGGTGCGGACTTCCAATAGGGCAGGCCGATCCGCGTGTAGCGCGACGAATGTTTGACCGAGGGCCGGATGCGGTAGCACCACGTACGCTCGTTCTGATGAGAGGGCGCGGTAAAAGCCGTGCCGGACAGCTGTTCGCCATAGAGGCCGTAGTTGCATTTCTGCGGGGAGTTCATGCCCTGCGGCAGGGCGCCGGGCAGGGCTTCGGTTTCGAAATCATTGCCGAAACCCGGCATATAGCCCGGATGCGTGCCCGATGTGGTGGCCGCGGTTGTCATCGTCGATGGCTTGGACTGGCTGGTCATCTGTGCCCCCTTGCAGAATCTGTTACAAGCGTAATAGTTGGATTTGTAACTAACAAGCGGCGCAGCATGGCGGACGGTGACTTTCAGCTTCAGTTTTTCCTGCCCTACCTGCTGAACCAAGCGGCGGAGGCGTCATCGCTCGAGTTTCAGCAGATCTACAAAAGCCGCTATGGCATGCTGCGCACCGAATGGCGGGTCTTGTTCCACCTCGGCCTATACGGGCAACTCACGGCAAGCGAAATCGGCCAGCGCGCGCGGATGCATAAGACCAAGATCAGCCGCGCCGTACACCGCTTGACCGAGCGGCGCTTCGTCACCCGCAGCCGCGATCCAGAGGATCGGCGGGTGGAGCATCTGTCGCTGACGCGGCAGGGCCAAGCGGCCTATGACGATCTGCGCGCCGTGGCGCAGCGCTACAATGCCGCGCTGATGGATGCGCTCGACCCTGCCGAGGCGGCGGTGCTGCGGCGGGCGCTGCTCAAGCTGTCGGATGTGGGGCAGGGGGGCTTTACTTAGCCTGTGGAAACCGCCACCGATGGCGCATGACCGATCAGACCAAAGGCCTCCTGCTCACCTTTCTTGGGGTGATGTGCATCGTTCCCGAAGCGCTTTTCGTGCGCGTCATCGACGCGCCGATGCTGACGCTTGCCTTTTGGAAGGTGACCCTCGTCGGCATGGCGATTGGCGCGGGCCTGCTGCTGGCCCAAGGCACCGCCCCCTTCCGCGCCCTCAGCCGCGCCGGATGGGCGAGCGCGATCTACATCGGCGGCGTGGCCTGCGCCGGGGTCGGCTTCGTGCTGGCCGTGCGCCTGACCTCCGTCGCGAATGTGGTCTTCATCCTCGCCTCGCTGCCGGTCTTTGCCGCGATCTATAGCCGGGTCTTTCTGGGCGAGCCGATCAGCCGGCGCATGTTCTTTACCATCGCGGCGGTGCTCGCCGGGCTGGCCGTGATCGCCTTCGGCTCGGGCGAGACCGAGAATGCCTCGCGCGCGGGCGATCTGCTGGCCCTGTCGCTCTCGGCCATCTTCGCCGGAGCGCTGACAGCGGCGCGCCACGCGCGCGCGGTGTCGATGGTGCCGGCGGTGGCATTGGCCTATCTGCTGGCCGGGGCGGTGCTGCTGCCCGTGGCCCAGCCGCTGCACATGCCCACCGCAGAACTGCCGCAGATGCTGCTCTACGCGGCGTTCATGGCTGCCAGCGCCGGGCTCATCGCGCTTGGCCCGCGCTATATCTCAAGCGCCGAAGTGGGCCTGCTCGTTTTGTTGGAATCTGTGCTGGCGCCGCTGCTGGTCTGGGCGGTGCTGGGCGAAGACCCAGGGATCTACGCGCTGATCGGCGGTGGGATCGTCGTAGGCGCGCTGTTTCTGTCGAACCTCATCGCCCTGTCGCGCCGCCGCCGGGTCGTGCCCCCGCTGCCGCGCCACTAGGATCAAAAGTCGGGGCTGACGCCCGGCAATTCCAACGCCTTGATCAGCTCACGCAACTCCTGCCGCGCGGCGATGTTCGAGATATTGAGCTGTTTCACCCCGATATCCTTGAGGTCCAGCAAGGTCAGACCGCGCGGGAAAAGCTCCCGAAAGATCACCCGCTCATTGAACCCCGGCGCGGTGCGAAAGCCGATCCGCTTGCTGAGGTTGTTGATCGCGCGCTCCATCTTCTCCTTGTTGACCATGCGCTGCGCCCCCAAACGGTTGCGGACCACGATCCAGTCGATCGCCGACAACCCGGCCTGCGCCCTGAGCTGCCGCGCGTTCCAAACCATCTCGGAATAGACGGAGGGGCCGGTGATCTTTTCGCCATTGGCGTCGATATGGGCCAAAAGGTCAAAGTCGATGAAACTGTCGTTCAACGGCGTGATCAAAGTATCCGCCAGCGAATGGGCAACCTGACTGAGCCGGGTGTGTGAGCCAGGGCAGTCGATCAGAATGAAATCATTGTCCGGCTCTAGCGCGGCCACGGCGGCGCTGAGACGGTGATCATACATGTTCTCACCGGGGCGCAGGCTGCTGGCCTCCACATCCGGCAATTCGCAAAGCGTCGGACTGGCCAGCGTCAGGCCGGACTCGCGCATGAAGGCCCGGCGGTTCTCGATATAGCGCCCAAAGGTCCGTTGCCGCAGGTCGAGGTCCAGCCCGCTGACCTTATGGCCAAGCCGCGCCAAGGCCGTCGCCACATGCATGGAAACGGTCGATTTGCCCGCGCCGCCTTTTTCGTTACCGACGACGATAATATGCGCCATACTGCTGTCCCTTCGCGCCTGCCCTTCAAGACAGGATATTGTTGAGCCGCACTATATGTAGGGTTCACGCCTTTGGAAAGTGGCGAGGCCGCTTGTTCAGCCCGACCGTGGCAGCCCTGCCGCGTTTGGACATCGCGCACATTTGCGCTATTTTCGCCGGTTAAGGCGCCGTGTAACACCGCGCCTTACCGCGCGCCGCGCACCCCAACGAACCGCTCAAGCAAGGCCTCCCCCATGCCAGATCACCACCCCACCACATCGAAACCAACAACTCCCCGCGGCGTGCTGCCGTCTCTGGGCATGGTGATCGCGGAATTCGCGCTGGTTTGCCTGCTGGTGGCGCTGGTGCCGGTGACGGTTTACCTCGATACGGCCGTTCTGGGCGATGGCGTCACCGAAGACTCGCTGTCCGAACATATGCACAACACCCTGCTGGCCATCGCGGCTGGGATTTTCATGATGGGCGCTTATCAACATGTGGGCATGCGGGGATATCTGACACTGGCGGCCACGCTCTTCGCCTGCATGTTCCTGCGCGAATATGACGCCGCGCTCGACCGTATCCAACACGGGTTCTGGATCTACCCCGCCCTCGTCACACTGGCGGTGGGCAGCTTCATCGCATGGCGCAATCGCGGCACCACGCTGCTGCCCATGCTGCACCACCTACAAACCCGCTCCGCCACCTTCGTTTATATCGGCGTGGTGCTGCTGCTCTTCTTTTCGCGGGTTTTCGGCACCGGTGCCCTGTGGGAGGCCGTCATGGGTGCCGCCTATGACCCGCAAATCAAAACCACCGTCCAAGAGGGCACAGAACTGCTCGCCTATCTGCTGATCGCCTATGGCGCGGTGCTTTCTCACCTGCACGGCTACGGCGCCCAAGCCGCCCTACAAGAGCGCCGCCTCTAACCCGGCTTCCCCCATGCGCGCCGGCACCCACCGGCACGCATGCCCCTTAACTTCATCCTTTCAAAAATACCTCCACACCGCTTGCCGCACACACCCGGCCCCGGCTCCATCCACTGCCCATCCCCCAAACGCAAAAGGCGCGACCCCCGAGGGGCCGCGCCTTTGTTTCGCACTGTCGGTAAGGCTTAGAAGCCCAGACCTGCGTATTTGTTCTTGAACTTCGACACGCGGCCGCCGGTGTCCATGATGCGGCCAGTGCCGCCGGTCCAGGCAGGGTGCACGGAGGGGTCGATGTCGAGCGACAGCTGGTCGCCTTCTTTGCCCCATGTTGATTTCATTTCCACAACGGTGCCGTCGGTCATCTTGACGTTGATGATGTGGTATTCGGGATGTGTATCGGTTTTCATCGACCAGTCCTTTATGCGTTCGCGCCGGAAAGCGGCTTGTAGTGGACGTTTTCGGCGATCCGTGCGGATTTGCCGCGACGGCTGCGCAGGTAGTACAGCTTGGCACGACGCACGCGACCACGGCGCACGACGGTGATGCTGTCGATGTTGGTCGAATGCAGCGGGAACACACGCTCCACGCCTTCGCCAAAGGAAATCTTGCGCACGGTGAAGGACCCGGCGATGCCGTGACCGTTCTTGCGCGAAATGCAGACGCCTTCGTAGTTCTGCACACGGGTGCGGGTGCCTTCGGTGACTTTAAAGCCAACACGAACGGTATCACCGGCACGGAAGTCGGGGATCTCTTTCCCCAGTTCGGCGACTTGTTCCGCCTCGATCTCTGCGATCAGGTTCATCTGACCATTCTCCTATGATGTTCGCGGTATTCCACGAAATTATGTCGCGACCCAGAGCTTCGGGTTCTATCGGGCAGCGCCGCGATCGTTTCTGATCAAGGCCCCCCGCCGGAGGTATCGTCGTCATTACTTAGTTTTCTGCGTAAAACGCAAAGTACCGGAGCCGCCAAAGCGATTCCGGATGCGCGGGGTATAGGGGGCAAAAGCGATAGGATCAAGGGGGCTGTGGCCACCTTGATCCTCTGTGTTTCAGACCTCTGCGCGCTGTCGCGTCAGGCCAGGGCGATCACGCCCAAGACAACGAGCAGAAACAGCACCAGAACGATGCCGATCAGCACTTTCGCCCCGGTCATCGCGGCACCCGATACGCGGCCAAAGCCCAAGAGCGCTGCAACGGCGGCGACGATCAACAGAATAAGAATAAGTTCAAGCATTTGGATTCTCCCTCCGATATGGGAGATCAACGCGCCGCGCAGGGGCGGGTTCCGTATCGGGGCGCCGGCTTAGTCCTTACTCTCGAACGCGGCCCACATGTCGGGGCGGCGTTTGCGGGTCAGCTCTTCGGCCTGCGCCTGCCGCCATTTCGCAATCTCGCGGTGGTTGCCCGACATCAAAACGGGCGGAATCTCGCGCCCTTCCCATTCGGCGGGGCGGGTATATTGCGGATGTTCCAGCAGGCCCGAGGCGTGGCTTTCCTCTTCGATGCTCTCGGCATTGCCCAGCACGCCAGGCAAGAGGCGCACGGTGGCGTCGATCATCGCTTGGGCGGCCAACTCGCCCCCCGTCATGACAAAATCGCCCAGACTAACCTCGGTGATGCCGAAATGCTCGATCACCCGCTCGTCGACCCCCTCGAATCGCCCGCAGAGCATTGTCACGCCCGCGCAGCTTGCCAGATCGCGCGCCATGGCCTGATCGAACCGCCGCCCGCGCGGTGACATGTAGAGGATCGGCCAGCGCCCATGGGCGTGGCTTTGCGCGCGCGCCAGCGCCGGGCCGACCACATCGGCGCGCATGACCATGCCCGCCCCGCCGCCTGCGGGGGTGTCATCGACATTGCGGTGCTTGCCGATGCCAAAGTCGCGCAGGTCATGAGTGTGCAATTGCCAACGCCCTTCGTGCAGCGCCTTTCCGGTCAGGCTGGCGCCCAGCACACCGGGGAAGAGATCGGGAAACAGCGTGACGATCCGGGCCCGCCAGACATCAGCGTAATCGGGCGCGTCTTGCATCAGGGCGCGAGGTTTGAGGCTGGGGCGTGCGCTTTGACGTCCGTGAGAGCGGGTGGGTTTCATGCGGTTCCTGCCTGTTGCAATAGGGCGGTCTTGGCGCGGCGGCGCGCCTCGGGGTCATCGGCGTGTTGGCGGTTGGCGTCAAGCAGAGCCTGCAAAAGTTCCGCAGGCAAGCGCTGGTTCTCGGGCGGGGGCACGGTCATCTGCGCCAAGACCTCAGGCGGCAATGCGCAAAGGTCTAAGAGTGGCGTCGCGGGTCCAAGCGGCAGGTCGCGGCAGGCCTCCAGCCGCGTGTGATGCACAGGGCAGGGCAGACGCCGGGCAATCGTTTCGGCCACCCCATCCAAATCTGCCGCTGGGGCGTAGCGGGCTGTGAAAGTGGCAAGGTCGAGCGTCATGGAGGAGGCTTTGACATGCTCCCAATAGGCCGAAGCGATCCAATCCGCCGGATCGCGGGTCGAGAGGTAGACCATGATTTCCGCCCGGGGGAAACGGCGGCGCAGGCTGCGGGTAAAGGTCTCTAGCAGTTCGGGCGCGGCGCTGTAATCGGCCAGATCGCCACGTCCGGGCATGTGACCGGCCAGTTCCTCGGCCGAGAGGACCAGCGTCCGGCGCGGCATCCGGGGCAGGGCATCGAGAAGGGCGTCGAAGCGGTATTCGGCCTTGAGCAGCGTGAGCGGGTCGCGCCATGTGGAATAGCCGCGCGCGGCATGCAGCAGGTCTTTCATCTGCCAGCGCAGGCGCAGGGCGACATGGGGTTTCAGCAGGGCGCGGTTGGCGCGCAGGGTGGCTTGAACGGAACTGGTCCCGGTCTTGTGAAAGCCGGGATGCAGGATGATCCGGCGGGGCATCATCCGGCTCCGGTCTCAGCCATCCTTGCCCTCGGGCAGCACGCCCAAAGGCGGGTCGGCGATGATCCGGCCCGAGGCAAGGTCGACCGTCGGCACGGCGGCCTTGGTGAAGGGCAGGAAGGTGGTGGCCGAGGTACCTGCAAGTTGCAGTTCCAAAAGATCGTCCGCCCCGTGGTTCTGCACCGTTTTAACGCGCCCCAGCAGCACTCCGCCGGTGTCATAGACCTCAAGCCCGATGAGATCGGCGTGGTAGAATTCGTCATCCGGCAGGCCCGGCAATTGATCCCGCGCGGCAAAGAGCGAGACACCGCGCAGATCGTCTGCCTCTTCCTTGGTGGTGATTTCGGCGATGCGCGCGGCAAAGCCGTTTTTGACCGGGTGCAGCAGGGCGAGGGTGAACTGGCGGCTGCCGTCCTCGGTGCTCAGCGGGCGGTAGTTTTCGATGTCTTCGGGCACGGCGCAGTAGCTTTTCACGCGCACTTCGCCGCGCACGCCATAGGCGCCCGCGATGGCACCGACGCAGATCAGGTCTTGGTCACTCATTGCAACAACTCCGAATTCACGCAGATCGTCCCGGTCCATTCACCGGCCCCGGCTTTGCATTCATCCTGCATTAACTGCCGATCATAGCGGATGCCAAGGACAAAGCCGAGCACGAGCACGGACAGAAGGAACAGTAGCTTTCTCATTAGCGGGTCTCGACCTTGAGGCGGGGCGCGCGGGTCTCCCAACCCTTGGTTTCCAGTTCCGGCGTCAGGCTGTTTTCCTCGGGCCAGCCCATGCAAAGATAGGCCACCAGCGACCAATCCTCTGGCACCGCAAGGTCACGGTTCAGCTTTGCCGGGTCGAGCACCGAGACCCAGCCCAGCCCGAGGCCATGGGCGCGGGCGGTGAGCCATAGGTGGGTGATCGCCCCCACCACCGAATAGCGCCGCATCTCGGGCATGGTGCCCGCGCCGAGGCCGCTGCCCTTTTGGGTGCTCTCATCACAGTAGATCGCCAATTGCTCGGGCGCGTCGCTCATCCCCGAGAGTTTGAGCCCGGCATAGAGCGCGGCCTTCTCACCATCGTATCCGGCGAGGGCGCGGGCATTGGCGGATTGGAAATTCTCAAACGCGGCTTGGCGCGCGGTGTCGGAGGCAACGCGGATGATCCGCCAGGGTTCCGACAGGCCCACAGAGGGGGCGAGATTGAAACTGTCGAGGCAGCTTTGCACAAGCGCCTCGTCCAGCGGGTCTGTGCGAAAGCGGCGCACGTCGCGCCGCCATCGCATCAGGTCGTGCAGCCCGGCACGGAAGTCATCAGAGAATGTATCCATGCCGGGCGCTCGAAGCTTATTCTGCGGAAGCTTCTTCGGCAGGGGCGTTGGCAGCTTCGGCAGCGGCAGCAGCCTTGTCGGCTTTCTCCTGCGCGCGCTCTTGGGCTTTCTTGCCCGGTGCGCCCTTCTTGGGGTTGCTACGCTCGGTCTTTTCGCGGATGCCAGCGGCTTCCAGCATGCGAACGACGCGCTCGGTCGGCTGGGCGCCTTTGGCGATCCATTCCTGAACCTTTTCAACGTCCATTTTCACGCGGTCTTCGCTGTCTTTCGGCAGCAGCGGGTTGTAGGTGCCCAGCTTCTCGATGAAGCGGCCATCGCGCGGCATGCGGCTGTCGGCAGCCACGATGCGGTAGAAGGGGCGCTTTTTGGAGCCGCCGCGGGCGAGACGAATTTTCATTGCCATGGTGTTTAATCCTTTAGGTTGGTTGGGGGGACGGGAGGCCGTCCTATTCTTGGTGGGTTTTGTGGTGCCGAATGACTTCGGCGATGATGAAGTTCAAGAACTTCTTGGCGAAGACGGGGTCGAGGTCCGCCGCTTCCGCCAAATCTTCGAGCCGCTCGATCTGGGCCGCTTCGCGGGCCGGATCGGAGGGGGGAAGGTCGTGCGTGGCCTTGAGTTTCCCCACGGCCTGCGTGTGTTTGAACCGCTCGCCCAGCGTATAGACGAGGATCGCGTCGAGCCGGTCGATCGAGGCGCGGTGCTCTTTCAACAGCTCGGCGGCGCGGGCGGCGGTATCTGTGAGGGGCTCGGTCATTTCTTCTTCCCAAAACCGCTGAGGCCGCCGGGCAGGCCCATGCCGCCGCCGAGGCCACCGCCCATGCCACCCAGACCGCCGGGCAGCTTGCCGCCCATCTGCTTGGCCGCTGCTTCCAGCGCCTTGGGGTCCATCTGGGAGGGGTCCATGCCGCCGGGCATGCCGCCCTTGCCCATCATGCCCTTCATGGCCTGCTTGAGCATACCGCCTTTGCCCATCTTGCCCATCTTCTTCATCATGTCGGACATCTGGCGGTGCATCTTCATCAGCTTGTTGAGGTCAGAGACCTCCATGCCGGCACCCTTGGCGATACGCTTCTTGCGGCTGGCCTGCAGCAGAGCAGGGTTGGCGCGCTCTTTCTTGGTCATGGACTGAATGAGGGCGATCTGCTGCTTGAGGATCTTGTCGTCGAAACCGGCATCTTCGACCTGTTTCGCCATTTTCCCCATGCCGGGCATCATGCCCATCATGCCCTGCATGCCGCCCATCTTGATCATCTGTTCAAGCTGCATCTTCAGGTCGTTCATATTGAACTGACCCTTGGCCATGCGCTTCATCATCTTCTCGGCCTGTTCGGCCTCGATGGTTTCCTGCGCCTTCTCGACCAGCGCCACGATGTCGCCCATGCCGAGGATGCGGCCCGCGATGCGCTCGGGCTCAAAGGTCTCAAGCGCGTCCATCTTTTCGCCCAGACCGACGAATTTGATCGGCTTGCCGGTCACGGCCCGCATCGAGAGCGCAGCACCGCCACGGCCATCGCCGTCCATCCGGGTCAGGACAACGCCGGAGATGCCGATACGCTCGTCAAAATTCTCAGCCGTATGCACAGCGTCTTGGCCGGTCAGGCCGTCGACAACCAGCAATGTTTCACGTGGATTGGCCACGTCGCGCACGGCTTCGACTTGGCTCATCAACTCTTCGTCGATGGACAGGCGGCCCGCGGTGTCGAGCATATAGACGTCGTAGCCGCCCAAGCCGGCCTGCGTTTTGGCGCGTTTGGCGATTTGCACCGGGCTTTCGCCCTTGACGATCGGCAGTGTGTCGACACCGATCTGCGTGCCGAGGATCGCCAACTGCTCCATCGCGGCGGGGCGGTTCACGTCGAGCGAGGCCATCAACACGCGCTTGCCGTCGCGGTCTTTCATGCGCTTGGCGAGTTTCGCGGTGGTGGTGGTTTTGCCGCCGCCCTGCAGGCCGACCATCAAGATCGGCGCGGGCGGGCTGTCGATTTTCAGCGAACCGGGTTCGCCTTCGCCTTTCAGCACGTCGATCAGCGCGTCATGGACAATCTTGACGACCTGCTGGCCCGGCGTCACCGATTTGGTCACCGCTTGGCCCGTGGCCTTTTCCTGCACCGTCTTGACGAATTCACGCGCCACGGGCAGCGAAACGTCTGCTTCCAACAGGGCGACGCGCACTTCGCGCAGGGCGGTTTTGACGTCCTCGTCGCTGAGCGCGCCTTGTTTGGTCAGGCGGTCAAAGACACCAGAGAGCCGTTCGCTAAGATTCTCAAACATGGGCACAGGGCCTTTCGGGTCGGTTGCACTTGCCCCTATGTAAGGACGCGCGCGAAAATGCACAAACGCCCCAGTGGGCGCAACGCGCTGACTGGGGGCGATCCCGACGACAGGCCGGGACCGGAAGGCAATGCTTCCGGAGATCGGTTGGCGTTTACGCGCTGCGGGGGTGCGAGTCAAGCCGGGTGGGGTGGCTGGCGAAAGGCTGCCACGAAAAAGTCGCGCCCCCGGTGTGGGGACGCGGCAGATTTGGAGGAGAGGGCGGGCCGCTTAGGCCGCGTCGCGCAGCGCGTCGATCTGCGCATGGGCGCGGGCGATGGTGCCTTCGGCATCCACGGCCAGTTGGTCTGCCGCGACGAAGGTTACATCGGTGATGCCTAGAAAGCCCAGCACAAAGCGGAGGTAGCCGCTGGCGAAATCGGCGGCGGAATCGATGCCCGTCCCGCCCGAGGCGAAGGCCACGATGACGCGTTTGTCCTCCAGCAGCCCTTGGGGGCCGTCTTCGGTGTAGCGGAAGGTCACGCCGACGCGGGCGATCAGGTCAATCCACGCTTTCAGCGAGGCGGGAATGGTGAAGTTGTAGATCGGCGCGCTGATGACGATCGTATCGGCGGCCTGCACTTCGGCGACCAGCGCGTCGGAGAGGGCGAGGGCTTCTTGATCCAGCTCGGTGCGCTCTTCGGCGGGTTTCACCCGGGCGCTGGCCCATGTCGAATCGATCAGCGGTAAGGGTTCGCTGGCGATGTCACGGGTGATGACGTCGCTGTCGTCCAGCGTTGTGATGATCCGGTCCGTCAGTTGGCGGGTGACGGAGTTTTCGCGGTTCACCGAGGTTTCAATGCGCAATGTGGCCATGGTGTTGATCCTTGTTCCAAGGGTAAATCTGATGGCATGGAATTGGCCATTGTGCTCGCGAACGCAACTGCCAGAATGAACGTTACCATGTTCGTAAATGCACAAGTCGGGAAGGCGAGGTGAGTAGTGGACAATTGGGATGAGATCAGGACCGCCTATCAGGTCGCCCAGCTTGGCACCGTGAGCGGCGCGGCAGAGGTGCTGGGCGTGCACCATGCCACCGTGATCCGCCATATCGACGCGCTGGAGGGGCGGCTTGGCGTGAAGCTGTTTCAGCGCCATGCACGCGGCTACACGGCCACCGAAGCGGGGGAGGACCTGCTGCGGGTGGCGCGGGCGACGGACGACCAGTTCAGCCAATTGGCGGGGCGGATCAAAGGGCGCGGCAGCGATGTTTCGGGGGAGTTGGTGATCACTTCGCTTGATTTTCTGGCCCCGCAGCTTGCGCCCTTGCTGACCGAATTCCAGCGACAGAACCCCGAACTTGTGGTGCGCTATCTGATCGGAGACCGCTTGTTCCGGCTGGAGTATGGCGAGGCGCATGTCGCCATCCGTGCCGGGGCCGCGCCGGATCAGCCCGACAATGTGGTGCAGCCCTATGCGCAGCTGGCGGTGGGGGCCTATGCCAGCCGGGACTATGTGGCGCAGTACGGCATCCCGCAGGGGCCGGAGGATTACCACAAGCACCGTTTCATCGCCGCCGACAACCGCGACAGCCGCGCGCCCTATCACAAGTGGCTCTGGGCCACGGTGCCGGAGGAAAGCGTGACATGGCGCAGCACCAACGGTGCGGCGCTGGAGGCGGCGCTGCGGGCCGGGGCCGGGATCGGCGGCCTGCCCGCCGCCATGGGGCGCAATGATCCGCAATTGGTCGAGATTCACGCGCCGCGCCCCGATTGGGGCAGTGCGCTTTGGCTGGTCACCCATGTCGATCTGCACCGCACCAGCAAGGTGCAGGCGGTGCTGCGGTTCCTGAAGGAACATGCCGAGGAAGCGGTCGCATGTCCCGAATAAGCGCCGCGGCGCAGGGGCATCTGGCGATGCTTTGCTTCTCGGCTTTGGTGGCCGGGTCATTCTCGCTCGGGGCGCAGGTGGCGAATGAGATCACGCCGACGGCGCTGAACGCCGTGCGTTTTGCCTTGGCGACGGTTTTGGTCGGGGCTTTGGCATGGGGGCGGGGCGATATCAGCCGGGCGGGCTTTGCAGCACCTTGGCGCTATTTTGTGCTGGCGGGGCTCTTCACGCTTTACTTCGTCTTGATGTTCGAGGGGTTGAAAACCGCGCCCCCGGTGGCTGCGGCAGCGGTCTTTACCCTCGTGCCGGTGATGGCGGCCGGGTTCGCGTGGATGCTGATGCGGCAGGTCATGACGCCGCGCATGGCGCTGGCGCTGGCGATCGGCGGGGCCGGGGCGCTTTGGGTGATCTTTCGCGGCGACCTCGCGGCGCTTTTGGCCTTCGACATCGGGCGAGGGGAGGCGATCTATTTCGTCGGCTGCATCAGCCACGCGCTCTATACCCCCATGGTAAGGCGGCTGAACCGTGGCGAAAGCGCGGTGATGTTCACCTTTGGCACCCTGTTGGCGGGCACGGTGCTCTTGGGGCTTTACGGCTGGCAAGACCTCCGCGCGACCGATTGGAGCGCCCTGCGCCCCTTGGTCTGGATCACCATCCTCTATGTCGCGGTCTTCGCCACGGCGGCCACGGTGGTTCTGCTGCAATTTGCGGCGCTGCGGCTGCCTTCGGCCAAAGTTATGGCCTATACCTATCTCACGCCCAGCTGGGTAATCCTGTGGGAGTTGGGCTTTGGCAATGCCCTGCCGGGGGCGCTGGTCTGGGGCGGTGTGCTGCTGACGATCCTCGCGCTTTCGCTGCTGCTGCGCGCGGATGGCGAAGAAAAGTCATAAAAAATTCAAAAAGTTGCGGAATCGGTGGAACCTTAGCGCGACGCCCTGCGTTGGGGCGTGAATTAACAGTGAAGGACACCACCATGCGTAGTATTATTTACCTGATCGGGTTGATCGTCGTGGTTTTGGCTATTTTGCGTTTCGCATTCGGCGTCATCTGACCGTCGATTGATCCTCCCCTTGTCTTATTTACCTCGTGGCAAGGGGGGATCACTCTATCTATATAACCTTCACCTACTCTGACCCTGAGCGCATCTCGCCTTCGCCGCCCTCAGGCAGTTCGATCTCCAAGAAACGCTCGAAGGCATCAAGGTTCACCGGCTCGAATTGCCCGAACCCCTGCATCCAGACCGACGCATCGCGCAGCGCATCCGGTTCCAGTTTGCACCATTTCACCCGCCCCCGCTTTTCCTGACTGATCAGCCCCGCCGCTGTCAGCACGCCTAAATGCTTCGAGATCGCGGCAAGCGACATCTCGAAGGGTTCGGCGACATCGGTCACGGCCATATCATCCTCTAGCAGCATGGCGAGGATGGCGCGACGCGTAGGGTCGGCGAGGGCGGCAAACACCTGATCGAGGTCCTGGGTCATACGTCTGAATAGCGCGGGGCGCGCACAGGCGAAAGCGGGCATTGCGGCTAACTTAACCGCTGAGTTGAATAAACCTTCGGCGCGATTTCCTTGGGGTTTTCCGGGCCCGTTTCAAGTGTGGGTCGCCTCCGCTACCCGTAAGTCCTTGTAAACTATTGAAAACCCGCGGCGGCCAAGGTTGTTGACTCTAACCCGCCCTGACAGTAGCACCGCAGCAGATATTCCTAAGGGGATTTTGGTGTGACCAGCCCGGACCAACGGCAGCAGATGGAGCAGCTTGAGGCCAGACTGGCGGCTGCGAAAGAACGCGGCGCACCCAAGCCCCGGGCGGATGAACATTATTCGCAGGCCAATATGGCATGGCGGATGGTGATCGAACTTGTGGCCGGTCTTGGGATCGGTTTCGGCATCGGATACGGGCTGGATGTGCTCTTTGGCACGCTGCCCATCTTCATGGTGCTATTTGTAATGCTGGGCCTTGCGGCGGGGGTGAAGACGATGCTCCGCACCGCTGAGGAAATCCAGGGTAAACAACAGGCCGAACCGGCCGAACAGGATACGCCCCATTCGGGCAAGGACGAGGGAGCCTGAGATGGCAACAGAGACACACGGCGCTGAAACAGGCGGTCTGGAATTCCACCCGATGGACCAGTTCATCGTATCGCCGCTCTTTGGCGACGATGCTTCCGTTGCTTGGTACACCATCACCAACGCGACCTTCTGGATGGCGCTGGCGGTTCTGGCCACTTTCGCGATGCTCGTTCTGGGCAGCGCGCGCCGCTCGGTCGTTCCCGGCCGCATGCAATCGGTCGCTGAGCTGGCTTACGGCTTCATCCACAAGATGGTCGAAGACATTTGCGGCAAAGAGGGGCTGAAGTTCTTCCCCTATATCATGACCCTGTTCATGTTCATCGTCATGGCCAACTTCCTCGGCCTGATCCCGACAGCCTTCACCCCCACCGCGCATTTCTCGGTGACCGTGGTGCTGGCGCTGGCGGTGTTCATCACCGTGACCGTCGTCGGCTTCGTCAAGAACGGCGCGGCCTTCCTGAGCCTCTTTTGGGTGTCCTCGGCGCCTCTGGCCCTGCGTCCGGTGCTGGCGATCATCGAATTGATCAGCTATTTCGTGCGCCCGGTCAGCCACTCCATTCGTTTGGCGGGTAACGTCATGGCGGGCCACGCGGTGATCAAGGTTTTCGCCGGTTTCGCCGCCATCGCCGTCATCTCGCCCGTTTCGGTCGTCGCGATCACCGCGATGTACGGTCTCGAAGTACTGGTGGCCTTCATTCAGGCCTATGTCTTCACCATCCTGACATGCGTGTACCTCAAGGACGCGCTGCACCCCGCACACTAACAACCCCAACAACGGCGGGGTTTCCCGTCAAAGTTTTAACTTCCAATCGTAAGGAGATACCCCAATGGAAGGTCAACTCGCACATATCGGCGCAGGCATCGCAGGTCTCGGCACAGGCATCGCAGCCCTGGGTGTCGGCAACGTTGCCGCCAACTTCCTGTCCGGCGCGCTGCGCAACCCCTCGGCAGCCGCAAGCCAGACAGCGACCCTGTTCATCGGCATCGCGTTTGCAGAAGCTCTGGGGATCTTCTCGTTCCTCGTCGCTCTGCTGCTGATGTTCGCTGTCTAAGCTCTCGGAACTGTAATCCTTACGAGCGGGCAGGCGCGCATCGCCGTGTCTGCCCGGCTGTAACGGCAAAGTTTCCAAGGAGAAGCCACGATGGCAACTGTAACAACCAGCGACGGGCTGGCCGACGCGACCGGCATTGCGACCCATGCTGCCGAAACGCCGGGCATGCCGCAGCTGAACTTCGATCACTGGGGCAACCAGATTTTCTGGCTGATCCTGGCGCTGATCGCCACCTACCTGATCCTGTCGCGCGTGGCTCTGCCTCGTATCGGTGCGGTTCTGGCCGAGCGCCAAGGGACCATCACCAATGACATCGCGGCTGCCGAAGACCTCAAGGTCAAGGCGCAGGAAGCCGAAGCCGCCTATGACAAGGCCCTGATCGACGCCCGTGCCGAGGCACAGCAGATCGTGGCCCAAGCAAAAGCGGACATGCAGGCTGATCTGGATGCCGAAATGGCCAAGGCCGATGCCGAGATTGCCGCGCAAGTGGCGGAATCGGAAAAAGCCATCGCCGAAATTCGCGCGGGCGCCATGGACAACGTACAAACCGTTGCCAAGGACACCGCAGAAGCGCTCGTCGCCGCCCTTGGTGGCTCGGCGGATGCTGCAACTGTTGATGCCGCCGTCGATGCGCGGATGAAAGGATAAGCCATGACCAAATCCATGCGCCTGACACTTTCGACCCTGCTCGCCGGTCTCGCCGCTTCCCCGGCGCTTGCCGCCACGGGGCCTTTCTTTTCGCTGCGCAACACCGATTTCATCGTGTTGCTGGCCTTCCTGCTGTTCCTTGGGATCCTGATTTACTTCAAGGTGCCAACGCTTTTGATCGGCATGCTCGACAAACGCGCCGACGGCATCAAGACCGAGCTGGAAGAAGCCCGCGCCCTGCGTGAAGAAGCGCAAACCCTGCTGGCCTCTTACGAGCGCAAGCAGAAAGAGGTGCAGGACCAAGCGGACCGGATCGTGTCTTCTGCCAAGGAAGACGCCCGTCTCGCCGCCGAACAGGCGCGGGCGGATATGGCCAAGTCGCTTGAGCGTCGCATGGCCGCCGCGAAAGACCAGATCAGCTCGGCCGAGGCCGCCGCTGTGAAGGAAGTCCGCGACCATGCCGTTACCATCGCCGTGGCCGCCGCGCGCGACGTGATCGCCAAGCAGATGACCGCCGCACAGGGCAACAAGCTGATCGACGATGGCATCGCTCAAGTCGAAGCCAAGCTGCACTAAGCCAGCGCCTTATAGATTTTTGAAAGCCCCGGCCCCGCCGGGGCTTTTTCTTTTGCGTTAGGCTTTTGTTAACTCTGCGGGGGCAGGGTTGCGTCATGCGGTTGCTCATCATCATTGCAGTCTTATTCAGCCTCGCGGCCTGTACGGCGCCCAGTCGGGAGTTTCGGGGGCTGCCGGCGCAGCGGATCACCGTGGAGGGGTCGGTGTTCGATGTCCGCGTTCGAGGGGAGCGGGCAGAGGCGGTGCGGGTAAACACCCAATACGCGCCGCGCTTTGGCCCCATCCGCGCGCGGGCCGGGCGCGCGATGGCACTGGTTACCGGCTGTGAAGTGAAGGAGGTTCTGGGCGATCAGGCGCTGGCGCTTGGGGTGCTAGACTGTGATTAGGCCGGGCTTTGTATTGCGGCATCGCATGAGGCGAGGGGCGCGGAATGGGCGAAGCGTGCTATCGACCCGCTCCGACTAGGCGCCCCGTGGGCAAACACGCCGATCAAGACAATATCTTGTGGATAACCGCCGACCGCCCCCTCTCCCTTGGGGCTTTTGATTGACTCGGACCCATGCCAAACGGCAAGTTCGCCGCTCAGGCGAGAATCAATCACGGCAGGGCTAACTTGCGCTTTTCCAAACTCAGATTAACCGGCTTCAAAAGCTTTGTAGACCCGACTGACCTCGTCATTTCCGATGGGTTGACCGGGGTCGTGGGGCCGAACGGCTGTGGCAAATCCAACCTGCTCGAAGCGCTGCGATGGGTGATGGGCGAAAACCGCCCCACGGCCATGCGCGGCGGCGGTATGGAAGATGTGATCTTCGCCGGAGCCTCCTCCCGGCCCGCACGCAACTTCGCCGAAGTGGCGCTGCACCTCGACAACAGCGACCGGTTGGCGCCTGCGGGGTTTAACGAACAAGACGCGCTTGAAATCGTCCGCCGGATCACCCGCGACGTGGGCAGTGCCTATAAGGTGAACGGCAAGGATGTGCGCGCGCGCGATGTGCAAATGCTTTTCGCCGATGCCTCAACCGGGGCGCATAGCCCCGCTTTGGTACGGCAGGGGCAGATTGCCGAGTTGATTAACGCCAAGCCAAAAAGCCGCCGTCGCATTTTGGAAGAGGCCGCTGGCATCTCGGGGCTGTATCAGCGCCGCCATGAGGCGGAGTTGAAACTCAACGGGGCGGAGCAAAACCTCGCCCGCGTAGATGATGTGGTCGAACAACTGGCCGCGCAATTGGCCACGCTGGCCCGGCAAGCCCGGCAGGCGGCGCGGTATCGTGAGATTGGCGAAGCATTGCGCAATGCCGAGGGCTTGCTGCTGTATCGCCGCTGGCGCGAAGCCGATGAGGCGCGTGCGAAGGCCGAGGAGGAATTGCGTGCTCGCTTCGCCGCCACGGCAGAGGCCGAAGCGCAGGTGCGCCGCGTGGCCGAAGGGCGGGAGGAAGCCGAAGCCGCCTTGCCACCCCTGCGCGAGGAAGAGGCAATTGCGACTGCGATTCTGCAACGTCTCACCACGCAGCGCGACACGCTGACCGAGGAAGAGGCGCGGGCGGCGTCGCTGATCGAAACTCTGACAGGCCGCATTGCCCAGCTGACCCGTGATATCGAACGCGAAGGCGGGCTGAACCGCGACGCGGAAGAAACGATCGCGCGCCTCGAAGAGGAAGCGGCAGATCTCACCAAGGCGGACAAGGGTCACGACAGCGCGGTTGCGGCGGCGGAACAGGCCGCGCGCGAGGCAGCCGAAGTCTTGCAAACCCGCGAGGCCGATCTTTCGCAGCAGACCGAAGACGTAGCCCGGTTGGCGGCGCGCCACAGTTCGGCGGAACGCTTGCTTCAGGACAGCCGCAAGACGTTGGAAAAGTCGGAGGCCGAGGCCCGCAAGGCCCGCGATGCGGTGGCGCAAAGCCAAGCGACCCTCGACAAGGCCGGCCTAGATTTCGCGGCGGCTGAGAAGGCCGAAGCCGCTGCCCTCACCGCCTCGGCGGCGGCGGATGCCGCCCTTTTGGCTGCCGAAGAGACCCGCGCCGACACGCAATCGCGCGAGGCTGAGGCCCGCGCGGAGCGCTCTGAGGCGGAGGGCGAGGCCAAGGCCCTGCGCGCCGAGGTTGGCGCGCTGGCGAAATTGGTAGAGCGTGACAGTGCCGAAGGCGGGCAGATTCTCGACCGGCTGCAAGTGGAACAGGGCTTTGAGAAAGCGCTCGGCGCAGCCTTGGCCGATGACCTGCGCGCGCCTGAGGTAGAGGCCGATCGCCCCTCAGGCTGGGCACATTTGCCGAGCTACCCCGCGCCGCAGCCACTGCCCGCCGGGGTGACCCCGCTCACCCAGCATGTCACCGTGCCGCAGGTGCTAGAGCGCCGAATGGCCCAAGTCGGGCTCGTTAACGCCGACGCGGGCGCGGAGCTTCAGGCGCAGTTGCAGCCGGGGCAGCGCTTGGTGTCGAAGGAAGGCGATCTCTGGCGGTGGGACGGTTTCCGCGCCATGGCCGAAGATGCGCCCTCGGCCGCCGCGCTGCGCTTGGAGCAGTTGAACCGGTTGGAAGTCCTTAAACAGACGTTGGAACAGGCGAGCACCCGTGCCGATGCCGCGCGGGCTGCGCATGAGACCCTCCAGCAGCAATTGGCCGAACAGGCCGAGGCTGACAAACGGGCCCGCGAGGCGCGGCGCGATGCCGACAGGCAGGTCGCCGAGGCGGGCCGCGCCCTGAGCCGGGCAGAGGCGGATCGCAACCTCGCCCAAAGCCGGTTGGAATCCCTCGGCCTAGCCGTGAAACGCCATGAGGAAGCCGCGATCACCGCGCGGGCCGAGGTGATGGACGCCGAGCGCACGCTGGCGGGCTTGGATGACCTCTCCGCCGCCCGTGCGACGGTCGAGGATGTCCGCATGACGGTCGAGGCGTCGCGGATCACCATGATGTCGCGCCGCTCGGCCCATGACGAATTGCGCCGCGAGGGCGAGGCGCGCAGACGGCGGCTGCAAGAGGTCGCGAAAGAGGTCAGCGGCTGGCGGAACCGCTTGGAAACGGCGGGCAAGCGCAGCGCTGAATTGGTCGAGCGGAAGACCGCGTCGGAGGCCGAATTGGCCGAGGCGAGCGCCGTTCCGGCGGAGATCGCGGCGAAGCGGGAAGACCTGTTGGGCGCGATCACCTCTGCCGAAGCCCGCCGCGCCCATGCTACGGAAACGCTGGCCGCCGCGGAGGCCGCCTTGAAAGCCGCGACGGATGCCGAGCGCGACGCGGAGCGGCAGGCATCGGACGCGCGGGAGGCCCGCGCCCGGGCCGAGGCCCGCAGCGATGCCGCCCGTGAAACGGTGACCCATGCGGCAGAGCGCATTCAGGACGAACGGCAAAGCACGCCTGAGGCGCTGCGCGATGCGCTCGATGTCGAAACGGATCAGGTTCCGCCGGTGGAAACGCTTGAAGAGGACGTGAACAGGTACAAGCGGCAGCGGGATTCCTTGGGCGCGGTGAACCTGCGCGCCGAGGATGATGCGAAAGAGATACGTGAAGAGCACGAAGCGCTGCTGACCGAGAAGGCCGATCTGGAAGAAGCGATCAAGACCCTGCGCAGCGGCATTGCGGGTCTCAACCGCGAGGGGCGGGAGCGGCTGTTGACGGCCTTTGATCAGGTGAACGCGAATTTCTCGATGCTGTTCACCCATCTCTTCGGCGGCGGTGAGGCGAACCTTGTGATGGTCGAAAGCGATGATCCATTGGAAGCCGGGTTGGAGATCATGTGCCAGCCGCCGGGCAAGAAGCTGAGTACCCTCAGCCTGCTGTCGGGCGGGGAGCAAACCTTGACCGCGATGGCGCTGATCTTTGCCGTCTTCCTCGCCAATCCGGCGCCGATCTGTGTGCTGGATGAGGTCGACGCGCCGCTTGATGACGCAAATGTGACCAGGTTCTGCGATCTGCTGGATGAGATGTGCCGTCAGACCGACACGCGCTTCCTGATCATCACGCACCATGCGGTGACGATGGCCCGGATGGACCGGCTCTTTGGCGTCACCATGGCGGAGCAGGGGGTGAGCCAATTGGTTTCTGTCGATTTGAAAAAGGCGGAAACGCTGGTCGCGTGAAGGTGGGAGACGCCGGTGACTTGGACCGGCCCTTAAAGCGGGTGCGCATCAGTTTGCCGCGGGCTTTCGTAGCCGTTGGTCAGGTGGTGTAAGCCGTATGGCCCGGGCGGAGTTTCGCGTGAACGACGGGCTGTGATCAGCCTTTGCGCGCGACGGTGACGCCGGCAACATCCTCAATAAACGTTAGAATTCGGGCCTTTACCGCATCATCCTTGATGGAGCCGATGGCGTTTACGATGTCGAGCGAGGGGTCGTTGCTGGCCTCGGGCTTGTCGTCATCCAGCCCTTCAAAGAAATAGCCGGGGGTGACGTTGAGTATCCGGGCCAGCTCATGCAAACGGCTCGCGGCGATCCGGTTGGAGCCGATTTCATACTTCTGGATCTGCTGAAACGACAGTTTGAGTTCGCGTGCCACATCGGTCTGGGATTGCCGTCGCAGGGTGCGTGCCTGCTTGAGCCGACGACCGACGTGAACGTCTACGGGGTGGGACATAGTTCAATACCTCAGGTTGAGTACAATATATTCACTACCCGCAATGTATTGAGGATCAATTGCCTAGTTCTGGCCTCTTTGCGTTAACCAATTCACCCTAGCTGTATGGATTATGTTGCGTTACCGGGTGATTCATGTACCATCTCTTGCCTATGAACCAGCATATGTCGGATATTGAGCGGGTCGCACCCGTGCCCCAAGCCTTGCAGAAGGACCCCGCTCCGGCGCTTCTGTTCGAGATGATGCGCTCTTTCGTGACGCTGGCGCATACTTTGAACCTCAGCCATGCGGTCGCCGAATTGGCCAGCACGCGGCAAACGGTACGGCGACATATCCAGCAGTTGGAAGAGGCGATGGGCGCGCCGCTCTTCACGATTGAGAACCGCCGCTATTCCCTGACCAAAGCAGGCGCCGAGGCCCTGCCCGAGGCCCGCGATATTATCGACCGGGGCAAGCTGTGGCTGGATGGCAAGACCCGCCATGCCGACGGTATGCTGCGCCTTTCCCATGAAGAGCCGAACGGCTGGTGTTTTCACCAACAGCAGCAGCCCCTGTCGCTGATCTGGGATGGCGGCTCTGCCATGCTTCAGGCCGTGCTACAGGCGTGGAGCCTGAGCCGGGGTGAGTTGGAGAGCGAGGCCTTTCGCGCCATGCGCCCCTATGTGCTGGTTTACCGCGACTCGCCCAACGGCTGGATCTGTACCGAAGTGGGGGAGAAATCTTTTTACACGCAATGGTGGGGCTGGACCAACGCGCGCAGCAGCATAGGACGGCCGATCAAACTGTTTCCGGGCGGGCCTGAGTTTGAGAATATGCTGAACTACCCCTTTCGGGAGGTTGAGGCGACCTGTGGGGTTCGGTTGGATGAGGTCGTCACCGAAATCCCACGAGAGGAGGGCGGCGCCCCGGTGCCTTTGGCCTATAAACGTCTGCTGATGGCCGGGCGGTATCCGGATAAAAGCTTTGCTCTGATCGCGGCGGTTGATCGGTCGACCTCGGTCAATATCGTCGGAGTCGATGATAGTTTCCTGCGCGAGATGCCTTTGGATGCGAAGGTGACTTTCGCAGGCTAAGGGTTACGGAGCGTGAGATGCGAAAAGGGCCGCCCAGCAGGGGCGGCCCTTTCTTTTTGTCCTTGGCGACAGGCTTAGCTGATCGCCGCGGCTTTCACGTCGTCGTCGATATGGGGCAGGTACTGCTCGAAGTTGTCCGAGAACATCTTGACCAGTTTTGCCGCCTGACGGTCATAGGCTTCCGGGTCGTCCCAAGTGCGGCGCGGGTCGAGCAGAATGTCGGCGACGCCGTTCACCTCGACAGGGACATCGAAGCCGAAGTTCGGGTCTTTGCGGAACTCCGCATCCGCCAGACGCCCTTCGAGGGCGGCACTCAGCAGGGCACGGGTTGCCTTGATCGGCATCCGCGAACCGGTGCCGTAAGCGCCGCCGGTCCAGCCGGTGTTCACGAGCCAGCAGGTGGCGCCGTGCTGGGCGATCTTTTCGCGCAGCAGGTTGCCGTAAACCTCGGGGCGGCGCGGCATGAAGGGGGCGCCGAAACAGGTGGAGAATGTGGGCTCGGGCTCGGTCACGCCACGCTCGGTGCCCGCAACCTTGGACGTGAAGCCCGACAGAAAGTGGTACATTGCCTGCGCCGGGCTGAGCCGCGCGATCGGAGGCAGCACACCGAAGGCATCGCAGGTCAGCATGATGATGTTTTTCGGGTGGCCGCCGACGGCCTTCTCGCTGGCGTTCGAGATGTAGTGCAGCGGGTAGGCGGCACGCATGTTGGCGGTGAGCGAGTCGTCGTCGAAGTCGAGTTCAAAAGTATCGGGATCGAAGACCATGTTCTCGATCACGGTGCCGAATTTGGAAGTCGTCGCGTAGATCTCCGGCTCGGCCTCGGGGTTGAGGTTGATGGTCTTGGCATAGCAGCCGCCTTCGAAGTTGAAGGTGCCGTTGTCGGACCAGCCATGCTCGTCATCGCCGATCAGCGTGCGCTCGGGATCGGCGGAGAGGGTGGTCTTGCCGGTGCCCGAGAGGCCGAAGAAGACGGCGGTGTCGACCGGGTTGCCGTTGGCGTGGTTGGCCGAGCAGTGCATCGGCATGATGCCTTTTTCCGGCAGCAGGTAGTTCAGCAGGGTGAAGACAGATTTCTTGTTCTCGCCCGCGTATTCGGTGCCGCCGATGAGGATCATCTTACGGTCGAAGTTCATCGCGATCACGGTCTCGCTGCGGCAGTCATGCTTGGCCGGATCGGCTTGGAAGCTGGGGCAGTTGATGACGGTGAAATCGGCAGTGAAGTCCTTCAGCGCTTCGGCATCGGGGCGGCGCAGCATGGTGCGGATGAAAAGCCCGTGCCATGCCAGTTCGGTCACCATGCGCACGTTGATCGCATGTTTGGGGTCCGCCCCGCCGACGAGGTCTTGGACGAAGTAGTCCTTGCCCTGCATATGTGCGAGCATGTCTTCGTAAAGCGCGTCGAAGCCCTCGGGCGACATCTCGGCGTTGTTTTCCCACCAGATGCTGTCGGCCACGCTGTCGGTCTTGACCACATGTTTGTCCTTGGGCGAGCGGCCCGTGAACTTGCCGGTGGTCACGAGGAAGGCCCCGCCTTTGCCAAGGCTGCCTTCGCCCCGTTTCAATGCCGCCTCGACCAGCGCAGGCTCGGTCAGGTTGTAATAGACATCGCCAAGCCCGCTGATCTTTTGATCCTCAAGGCTGAACTGCGGGTTTACCCGTCCAAATGTCATATGATGTCTCCTGTGGTAGCGCGTGAGCAGCGCAGAACGTGTCCGAGCGGGCGCAATTGCCCTGGGCGTCGGGGGCCTTGGAAGCCTCTTAACACGGGCGTTTTCAGGTTGAACAGGCAGCTTTGTCACAGTTAGCGCCATCATCTAAAACTTTGTTTCTGAGCGCTTAGATCCCGCCCCAAAGCAGTGGATGCTGCCGGGTCTTCACCTTGGGCGGGGCCCGTCAAAGTGCGGCAATTTAGCCATTCCTAACCAAATTATGACGGAATTGGTGCATCTCAGAGGCACGATTCGCACTTAAGGATTGATTCGATCTGTAATATTGGAGATCACTGACTCCAAAAATAAGAACGAATTGAGCAGCATAAGGAAGCAGGCAATGTCAAAGATCGCATTGGTAGACGATGACAGGAACATCCTGACATCCGTTTCGATGACTCTTGAAGCTGAAGGTTTCGAAGTGGAAACCTATAACGATGGCCAAGCGGCGCTGGACGCCTTCAACAAGAAACTGCCCGATATGGCGGTGCTGGACATCAAGATGCCCCGTATGGACGGCATGGATCTGCTCCAACGTCTGCGCCAGAAAACAGCGATGCCGGTGATCTTCCTGACCTCCAAAGACGATGAGATCGACGAGGTGCTGGGTCTGCGCATGGGGGCTGACGATTACGTCAAAAAGCCCTTCAGCCAGCGCCTGTTGGTCGAGCGTATCCGCGCCCTTCTGCGCCGCCAAGACGCGGTCGAGACCAATGAGGTCGGCGATACCGAAGAGACCAAGGTGATGGAACGCGGCGACCTGCGGATGGACCCGCTGCGCCACGCGGTAAGCTGGAAGGGCAAGGACGTTTCGCTGACCGTGACCGAATTCCTGCTGCTGCAAGCCCTCGCGCAGCGCCCCGGTTTCGTGAAATCGCGCGACCAACTGATGGATGTGGCCTATGATGATCAGGTCTATGTGGATGACCGCACCATCGACAGCCACATCAAGCGCCTGCGCAAGAAGATGCGCAGTGCGGATGATGAATTCTCGGCGATCGAAACGCTTTACGGCATCGGCTATAGATATAACGAAGAGTAAACCCGGCGGTTAACGCGGGTCGAAAGGAAGCTTGTGCGGGACATGGCTGCTGGCAGGGACGGTGATGTTGTATTGGGGGATGATTGGGTCACCCCCGACAGTGCCGCGCCGGATGAAATTCGGGTCAAGCGTGAACGGCGGGGGCTGTTCTCGCTCCGCTCCTCGCCGCTGACGCGCAAGATCATTACCTTTAACCTGATCGCGCTCAGCGTTCTGGTGGCGGGGATCCTCTATCTCAATTCCTCGCGCGACAGTCTGGCGCTGCAACGCGCCGCGGCGCTGGTGTCTGAGACTGAGCTGATCGCCGATGTCATCGAAGCGCAACTGCCCGCGGGCGCGCCGGTGAACCTGACCACCGGCGATGGCGTCGATGTGGCTGCCACGCTCGACGGGCTGGACCTGCGCGGCGGCATCGAAGTCTTTGTCTATGATCCGGCGGAAACCTTGGTCGCCCGCACCGCAGGCAGCCTCACCGTGGCCGAGGCCCTCGCCGCGTCCGAGGCGGGTGAGCGGACCTTGCTGAACGACGGGTTGAACTGGCTTTGGGACCGGGTTTCGGCCCCCTTCAGCACCGATGAGGTCACCGCCACCCCGCCGCTCGAAGAGCAATTGCGCGGCATGGTCGGCACCAGCGTGACCAGCGGAACCCGGCTGGAAGGCACGCTCGCCATCGAAGGCGGCACGCTTTTCAGCGTGGTGACTCCCATCATGCAGGGCGAGTCCCCCGTCGGCGTGGTCGCCGTGGCCAGTGCGGCGGGAGAGATCGACCGCCTTGTGCGCAGCGAACGTGAGCGCGTCTTGCAGATCTTCGTCATCGCGACCCTCGTCTCCATCGGCCTCAGCCTCGTTCTGGCCTCGACCATCGCCAATCCGCTGGCCGACCTCTCTGCCGCCGCCGAATTGGGCCGCGACAAGGACGCGCGCAAGATGAACCCCGGCCGTATCCGCATCCCCGACCTGACCGCGCGCCCCGATGAGATCGGCCGCCTCTCGGGCGCCCTGCGCGGCATGGTCTCGGCGCTTTACAACCGGATCGACGGCAACGAACAATTCGCCGCCGATGTTGCGCATGAGATCAAGAACCCGCTCGCCTCTCTCCGCTCTGCCGTGGGCACGCTGCGGATGGTCAAGCGCGACGACCAGCGCGAGAAACTGCTGGATGTGATCGAACATGACGTACGCCGCCTCGACCGTTTGGTGAGCGACATTTCCAATGCCTCGCGGCTCGATTCCGAACTGGTCAAGGAAGAGGAAGAGCCCTTCGACCTGCTGCAAATGCTGGGCAATCTGGGCCAGTACCTCGGCGAAGATGCGAAATCCAAAGGCATCGATTTCATCACCGATCTCCCCGCTGCGCCGATCACCGTGCATGGGTTGGAAGCCCGTTTGGCGCAGGTCTTCGTGAACCTGATCACCAACGCGATTTCCTTTTGCGAAGACGGCGACGCGATCCGGGTCTGGGCCCGCAAACGTGCCAATCGCGTGTTGATCGTGGTCGAAGATACCGGCCCCGGCATTCCCGAACAGGCGCTTGGCAAGATCTTTAAGCGCTTCTACTCGCAGCGCCCGGAAGAGCATTTCGGAAACAACTCCGGCCTCGGCCTCGCGATCTCGAAACAGATCGTCGAGGCCCATGGCGGCGTGATCTGGGCCGAGAACATCCGCCCGACCGAGGCCGACATTACCTCCGAACCCTTGGGCGCGCGTTTTGTCGTGGGGCTGCCCACCTAGATCCCGGGCGCGGGGCCTGATATGACCGTCGAGCGCGAAAACCTCCACGCCAGCTGCGTGGCGATCAATGGGCGCGGGGTGCTGATCCTTGGCCCGTCCGGCGCGGGCAAATCGGCCCTCGCCCTGCAACTGATCGCTCTCGGTGCCAAGCTGGTGGCCGATGATCGCACCGATATCATGCGCGACGGGGATCAGGTGATCGCCAGCGCCCCCGAGCCGATCCGCGGCCTGATCGAGGCGCGCTATGTCGGCATTCTGCGGGCCGAAGATCACGGCCCCGTGCCGCTGGCCCTTGTCGTCGATCTGGCCCGCACCGAAGACCAGCGCCTTCCCGAAGGGCACAGCCATATGCTACGGGGTGTCACGTTGCCCTGTTTTCACAAATGCGATAGCGCTCATTTTGCGGCAGCAATTCATCTGTATATGTCAGATGTGGAAGAACCGAATTGATCAGTCAGACCTCATCAACAGACCCCGCCCCCCGGCGGTTGGTCCTTGTCACCGGCCCTTCGGGCGCCGGGCGGTCCTCTGCGCTCAACGTGCTTGAAGATGCGGGGTTTGAGGCGATCGACAACCTGCCGCTGCGGCTGCTGCCCGCGCTGCTTGACCGCCCCGGCGATGCGCAATCGGTGGCCTTGGGGATCGACGCCCGCAACCGGGACTTTTCCACCGAAGGCGTGCTGGAGCTGATGGGCCGCCTGACGGCTGAACCGGGGTGGCGCGCGGAACTGCTCTATCTCGACTGCGCCCCCGATGTGCTGCTGCAACGCTTTTCCGAAACCCGCCGCCGCCACCCGCTGGCCCCGGCTGACCGCCCCGTCGACGGGATCGCGCGCGAGCAGGAATTGCTCCACCCGATCCGCGCCCGTGCCGACGTGCTGATCGATACGACAACGCTGAACGTCCACGAGTTGCGCGCCGAGGTCGAGCAATGGTTCGCCCCCGGCGGGCAGCGCCAACTCACGGTCTCGGTACAGAGCTTTTCCTACAAACGGGGCCTTCCGCGCGGCGTTGATGTGGTGCACGACTGCCGCTTTCTGAACAATCCCTATTGGGTGCCCGAATTGCGCAGCAGCGACGGGCGCGACCCTTCCGTCGCGGCCCATGTGGCGGGGGACAAACGCTACGCCGATTTCGCCGACAAGGTGCTTGACCTCAGCCTGCTGCTGCTGCCCGCCTACCGCGAAGAGGGCAAATCCCATATCTCCATCGCCTTCGGCTGCACGGGCGGGCAACACCGCTCTGTCGCCATGGCCGAAGATCACGCTTTGCGCCTTGCAGAGCAGAGCTGGCAGGTGTCAATTAGGCACCGAGAGCTGGACCGTCAGCATCGTGAAGGAAACAAGCCGTGATCGGGATCGTCATCGTCGCACATGGGGGGCTGGCGCAAGAATATCTTGCCGCCATCGAACATGTCGTTGGATCCCAATTCGGCGTGCGCGCCATCGCCATCGAAGCCGACCATGACCGCGCAGACAAAGAACGCGAGATTTGCGGCGCCGCCGATGCGGTGGACCAAGGCGCCGGTGTGGTGGTTGTCACCGATCTTTTTGGCGGTTCCCCCTCGAACCTCAGCCTCTTGGCCTGCCGACCGGAAAACCGCCGGATCATCTACGGCGCGAACCTGCCCATGCTGATCAAACTCGCCAAATCGCGGCATATGGATGTGCCCGATGCCGTGCGTGCCGCGCTCGAAGCTGGTAAGAAGTATATCGACAGCCAGAATGTCAGCGCAGGTTAGAAGGCCCCAGGACGTCATGCCCGAATTTTCTTTAAAGATCGTTAACGAAAAAGGCCTGCACGCGCGCGCCTCCGCCAAATTGGTCGAGGTGGTCGAGGCGTTTGATGCCCGTGCCGAAGTCAGCAAGGATGGCATGTCGGCCTCGGGCGACAGTATCATGGGGCTATTGATGCTCGGCGCGTCGCGCGGCACCACCATCGATGTCCAAACCTCCGGCCCCGATGCCGAGGCCTTGGCCGAAGCTTTAACCGCCCTCGTGGCGGATAAGTTCGGCGAAGGGTTTTAGGCCCGCCAAGCGGGAAAAAGGATCCGCCGACCCCATGGAAGACGTGCAAAACATCGCGGCCGAGCCGGCCCAGACAGCCGACGGCACGGTGACCTTCACCAAATACGACCGCCGCAGCCTGTCCTATGCCTCGACTTTCGATGACCCATGGAAGGCGCGGGTGATCTCCGCGATGGAGCTTTTCACCGGCAAGCTCAAAATCCTGCGGCTGATCCGCAAGTTCGAACAACGCGGCACCCCCTCGGGCCAAGCCTTTTGGCGCGCGGCGCTCGACACGATGGGCATCGACCTCACAACCCCGCAAGAGCAGCTGGACCGCATCCCGAAAGAAGGGCCCGTCGTGGTCGTGGCAAACCACCCCCACGGCATGGTCGACGGTATGATTTTCGCCGATCTCATCGGCCGCGTGCGCCCCGATTACCGTATTCTCACCCGGTCGCTGCTCACCTCCATCGACGAGGTGGCAGGCAGCTACATGATCCCGGTGCCCTTCCCACATGACCCGGATGCGCAGCGCAAAGGCGTGGAAATGCGCGCCAAGGCCATGGCCCACCTCAAAGAAGGCGGCGTCGTGGCGCTCTTCCCCTCCGGCGTCGTCGCGGCTTCGGAAAGCTGGTGGGGCCCGGCGGTCGAAGCGGAATGGAACGTCTTCACCGCCAAGATGATCCGCCGTTCCGGTGCGCAGGTGGTGCCGATGCGCTTCCCGGGCCAGAACAGCCGCGCCTATCAGATTGCCAACAGGCTCAGCCCGATGCTGCGCCAAGGGCTCTTGCTGCATGAAATCGCTCACGCCTGCGACAAACCCCAAGGTCCCATCGTCGGCCATCCACTCGCCCGCGAAGAGATCGACCGCTGGGCCGACGACCCGCGCGGCTTCATGGCCTGGCTGCGCGCCCATACTCTGGCGCTCACCAACTAAACTTCATCCTTTTAAAAATACCCTCGGGGGAATCGCGCCTCGGGCGCGATGGGGGCAGAGCCCCCAACACCCTCGCAACTCAGCGCGTCGGAACGGGCTTTTCGCCCCGGTAATCATAGAACCCGCGCTGCGTCTTGCGGCCCAACCAACCGGCTTCGACATATTTGGTCAGCAGCGGGCAGGGGCGATATTTCGTATCCGCCAACCCGTCATGCAGAACGTTCATAATGGCAAGGCAGGTGTCCAGGCCAATAAAGTCCGCAAGCTCCAGCGGCCCCATCGGATGGTTCGCCCCCAGCTTCATCGAACTGTCGATCGACTCGACGTTGCCGACCCCTTCGTAAAGCGTATAGACCGCCTCGTTGATCATTGGCATCAGGATGCGGTTCACGATGAAGGCGGGAAAATCCTCGGCCGAGGCGGCGGTCTTGCCCAAACGGTCCACCACGGCTTTGCAAGCGTCATAGGTCTCGCTGTCCGTGGCGATGCCGCGGATCAATTCGACCAGCTGCATCACCGGCACAGGGTTCATGAAGTGAAAGCCCATGAATTTCTCGGGCCGGTCTGTGCGGCTGGCAAGGCGGGTGATCGAGATCGAGGAAGTGTTCGAGGTCAGGATCGTCGTCGGTTTCAAATGCGGGATCAGGTCTTCAAAGATCGCCTGTTTCACCGTTTCGCGCTCGGTCGCGGCTTCGATCACCAGATCGCTTTGGCCCAGATCGCTCAGCGTCTGCGTTGTGGTGATCCGCGCCATGGCGGCGTCCCGGTCGGCGGCGGTGATCTTCTCGCGGCTGACTTGGCGGTCCATATTGCCGGTCACGGTTTTCATCGCTTTGGCCAGCGCATCGGCGCTGACATCGTTCAGCAGCACGTCGTAGCCTGCCAGCGCCATGACATGGGCGATCCCATTGCCCATTTGCCCCGCTCCCACGATACCGATTGTCTGGATGTCCATGGCCTGTCCTTTGCTTGAGTTCGGCGCACAATAGGGCGCGTGGCGGGGGTGCCGCAAGGGCAGCTGTTTACGAAATCTCACGACAAATTCGCCCGTTAACAGAATCGCAGCCCCTGCTGTGCAATCTGGCTTTGGGTGAACAAAAAGGTGGGTTCGATGACCTATGATGCAGTGGGGCCAGCGCCTCTGGACTATTTGCCATGCCGCTACGGCACGTCGAAGCTGATGTTTCGCGGCCCGCGCCGCAGGTTGGAGGCGCCCTATATCGCCTTTCTCGGCGGGACGGAGACTTATGGAAAATTCATTGAAGAGCCGTTTCCCGCGCGGGTCGAGGCCGAGATCAGCAAGACCTGCGTGAACTTCGGCTTTCCCAATGCGGGGATCGACGCCTTTGCCCATGACCCTTTCGTTGCACAGGCCGCCTCGCAGGCAGATGTGACGGTGGTTCAGGTCATGGGGGCGCAGAACATGACCAACCGTTTCTATTCCGTGCACCGGCGTCGGAACGACCGTTTCGTCGGGGCCTCCGCGCTGTTGCAGACGATCTACCGCGAAGTCGATTTCTCGCAGTTCCACTTCAACCGGCACATGCTGACGCACCTCATGCAGGTCTCGCCCGAACGGTTCGAAGCGGTGCGCGCGGAGCTTCAGCAGGCGTGGATGGCACGCATGCGCTTGATGTTGGGGCAGATACAGGGGCGCACGCTGCTGCTTTGGCTGGCTGACCGCCCGCCGGTCGCAACAGCAGCGCAGCCGCTGGGAGAGCTGGGCCATGATCCGCTGTTCGTGACACGAGAAATGTTGGACGCGGTGGCCCAGCACGCCACGGCCAAGATCGAGGTCGTCACTCCAAAAGACCCCTCAGGGGCACCGACTGCTGGCATGGTGGTCAGTGAATTCGAGGCGCAGGCCGCGTCGGAAATGCTGGGCCCGATGGCCCATGCCTCTGCCGCCGCCGCTTTGACCGATGCGCTGCAAAGCATGTCCTGACGCTCCCGGTAGGGGCACGCACGAAAAAGGCCCGCCGAGAGCGGCGGGCCTTTGGTGTCTCATATGAGAAGCCTTACAGCTTTTCAATCAGTTCCGGCACCGCGTCGAAGAGGTCTGCCACAAGGCCGTAGTCGGCAACTTGGAAGATCGGCGATTCTTCGTCTTTGTTGATCGCGACGATGATCTTGGAGTCTTTCATCCCGGCAAGGTGCTGGATCGCACCCGAGATGCCAACCGCGACATAGAGGTCAGGGGCGACAACTTTGCCAGTCTGGCCAACTTGCCAGTCGTTCGGAGCGTAGCCCGAATCCACCGCCGCGCGGGACGCGCCAACGGCGGCGCCCAGTTTGTCGGCCAGTTTCTCGATCAGGGCGAAGTCCTCTTCGGAGCCGACACCACGGCCACCGGAAACCACCACGCCCGCGCTTGTCAGCTCGGGGCGGTCCGATTCGGCGACCTTGTCTTCGACCCATGTGGACAGGCCGGGGTTCTCGGCTGCCGAAATGGTCTCGACCGAGGCGGACCCGCCGTCACCGGCAGCATCGAAGGTCGATGTGCGGAAGGTGATGACTTTCTTGGCGTCGTTGGACTTCACGGTCTGCACCGCGTTGCCCGCGTAGATCGGGCGCTCAAAGGTGTCGGCATCGACAACGCCGGAAGCGTCCGAGATCACCATGACGTCGAGCAGGGCCGCGACGCGGGGCATGATGTTCTTGGCATCCGTGGTCGCAGGCGCGACGATGTGGTCGTAGTCACCGGCCAGGCTGACGATCAGCGCCGCGGTGGCTTCGGCCAGACGGTGGCCCAGCATCTCGTCCTCGGCGACCAGCACCTTGGAGACGCCATCGATCTTGGCCGCCGCTTCGCCAGCCGCCGCAGCAGAGCTGCCCGCCGCCAGAATGGTCACGTCGCCCAGTTGCTTGGCCGCGGTCACCGCCTTGGCGGTTGCGTCCATCGACAGTTCGCCGTCGGAAATCTCTGCAATCAGAAGAACAGCCATTACACAGCCCCCGCTTCTTTGAGTTTCGCCACAAGCTCGTCGACCGAGCCGACCTTGATGCCAGCGGCGCGTTCCGCGGGCTCTTCGGTCTTCACGATTTCCAAGCGGTTGGAGACGTCGACGCCGTAGTCCTCGGCGGTCTTCTCATCCAGCGGCTTTTTCTTGGCCTTCATGATGTTGGGCAGCGAGGCGTAGCGCGGCTCGTTCAGGCGCAGGTCCACGGTGACCACGGTCGGCATGGTAACTTCGATGGTCTGCAGGCCGCCATCGACTTCGCGGGTGACTTTCGCCTTGTCGCCTTCGATGGCGATGTCGGAAGCAAAGGTGGCCTGCGACCAGCCCATCAGCGCCGAGAGCATTTGCCCGGTGGCGTTCATGTCGTTGTCGATCGCCTGCTTGCCGCAGAGCACGAGGCTCGGCTGCTCTTCGTCGACCACGGCTTTAAGGATCTTGGCCACGGCCAGCGGTTCAATGTCCTTGTGCACATCGTCCGAGGCCACCACGAGGATCGCGCGGTCGGCACCCATGGCGAGGGCGGTGCGCAGCGTTTCCTGCGCTTGCTTCACACCGATGGAGACGGCGACGACCTCTTCAGCCTGACCGGCTTCCTTCAGACGAATCGCCTGTTCGACGGCGATTTCGTCGAAGGGGTTCATCGACATTTTCACATTGGCAAGATCAACACCCGATCCGTCCGCTTTGACACGAACTTTCACGTTATAGTCGATCACGCGTTTGACAGGCACCAGTACCTTCATGAGCGGTCTCTCTCCTCAGTTTGCGACGCGGGCTGGTGGCCCGGTCTCCCTAATTCTCCAGACGGGTGTAACGAAGCGGATCGGATCAAAACAGGCCAAAATCGGCAGGTTGGCAGTTTTGAACGCGGCGTTTTCCCGGTTTTTCGTCTGTTAGCGCTATTTTACGCCCGGTTCGCCCCCGGCACCCAAAGCACGTCTTCCTTGCCTGCGTTATTGGCCATCCGCGCGGCGACGAAGAACCAATCGCTCAGCCGGTTCAGATAGGTCACGCAGGCGGGGTTCACCGCCGTTTGCTCAGCCAGCAGCACCGCCAGCCGCTCGGCGCGGCGCGCCACGGTGCGGCAGACATGCAGATGCGCGGCCAGCGCGCGCCCGCCGGGCAGGATGAAGCTGCGCAGCGGCTCCAACTCGGAATTCATCACGTCGATCTCACGCTCCAGCCGGTCGACCTGTTCTTGAGTGACCCGCAGGGGCGGGTATTCCGCATCCTTATC
Organism: Sulfitobacter sp. 1A13679; assembly: GCF_043557115.1. NCBI lineage: Bacteria > Pseudomonadati > Pseudomonadota > Alphaproteobacteria > Rhodobacterales > Roseobacteraceae > Sulfitobacter > Sulfitobacter sp. 1A13679. The sequence goes on along the minus strand of NZ_JBIFFO010000001.1, from coordinate 7,064 downwards.
GGCTTCCATATCGGGGCGGCAAAGGTCGGCGCCCAGATCGAAAAGATCGTTTTGAATGCGCGCGAGCGCTTCATCCGTGGCGCCCTTAGCCTCAAGCCGGGCCACCCCCACGAAGCAGTTCAACTCATCCGAGGTGCCATAGGCCTCGACCCGCGCGTCATGTTTGGCGACACGGTCGCCATTGCCAAGGGCGGTGGTGCCCTTGTCCCCGGTGCGGGTGTAAATCTTGTTCAGTACAACCATCAGATCGTGCCCCCTCGGAAATAGACATAGGCAAGGATCAGCAGCACGGCGATGAACTGCGCGATGATCCGCCAGCGCATCAGCTTGTTGGCGTTGCGTTTGTTAAATTTGCCCCCGGTGGCAAAGCCGCCCAGCCCCATCAGGAGCACAACGGCGACCGCCACGACAGAGATCAGGACGATCACGAAAAACGGATCATTTGGCATGGGCTGTCCTTTCGTTGGCCTGAGATGTAGCGGCACCGTGCAGCCGCGCAACCAAAATCAGCGGCTGGTGACCCAGTCCAACGCGCGCGTCGGCAGGATACGCCGTAAAACACCGCCGATATGCGTTGGGGTTGTGACGAAATAGCGCGGGCGGGGTCGGGGGGATTCGACGGCGTGGACCAGCTTCTCGACCACCGCCTCGGGCGGGAGTTCGAAGCGGTCCTTCTTGCCGCTGTCGTCATAAAGCCGGGGGCGCATGGTGCTTTCATACGCCGCCGCGCGGGGGCTGTTTTGCCAGTCGATCCAGCGCTCGAAACGCGGGATGGCCTTGGTCCGCAGTTTCGAGGTGACGGGGCCGGGTTCGATCAGGATCACCGCGACCCCGGTGCCGCGCATCTCAAGCCGTAGGGTGTCGGTCAGCCCTTCAAGGGCGAATTTCGTGGAGTTATACGCCCCGCGCCACGGCATCGCCACCATGCCAAGCACCGAGGAACATTGCACGATCCGCCCATGCCCCTGCTTGCGCATCACCGGGATCACCGCGCGGGTCAGGCTGTGCCAGCCAAAGAAATTCGCCTCGAATATCTCGCGCAGGGCATCGGTGGGCAGGTCTTCGACCAACCCGGGCGTGGCGTGGGCACCGTTGTTGAACAGCGCGTCGAGCGTGCCGCCGGTTTGGTCCAGCACATGGGCAAGCGCCGCTTGGATGCTGGCCTCATCGGTGTAATCGAGGCGGGGCGCGCCGAAGCCTTCGGCTTGCAACCGGTCGCAATCCGCTTGTTGGCGGCAGGCAGCGAAAACGCGCCAGCCACGGGCGCGCATACCCTGCGCGGCGGCATAACCGATGCCGCTGGAACAGCCGGTGATGAGGATGGAGCGGGTCGCAGACATGCAAAGGGCCCTTCGTTCGAAAGGCCCTTCATCGCGCGATGCTATGGGATTGGCAAGTTAGCCGTTGTTGAGCAGGAAGTCGGCCATCCAGCCGGATTCGCTGCCGTCGACGCTGCGGAAACGCACCCAGCCTGCGCCATTGTCTTCGATCACTTCGACAGCATCGCCTTTGCCGAGCTTACCGACCACGCCGAAGTTGGTGCCCGGACCGCCGCGTACATTGACGCGGGTGCCGTTGACTTCGCGGATGTCGGCCTGGGTCGTGCTGACAAAGGTCGCGCCACTGTCAGCGCCGTCGATCAGGCTCGGGATGACAGCGGGCGCATTGGCGCTTGTCGTCGTGTAAGCGGCCTTTTCCACTTTGGGGGTGCTGACGGCCTTGGCCTTCACCACTTTCGCCCCGGCGCGGTTCGCGGGGGTGGCCACGGCTTTTTGCACCATCCCGTCATTGGCCAGCGGCAGGTCGCTCAGCGTCGTAAGGTTCAGCGCCACGCGGGTCGCTGTGGTATCACGCGCAGGGGTCCGTTCGGCGAAGGGGGTGATCGGGCTTTCCGCCTTGCGGGCCGCGTTCGCGGCAGTGGCAGTGACATGGTTGGAAGAGGGGGTGGCGCTGGCGATCAGGGCCGCCTCAGCCGCTTCGGCACTGGCCGTTTGCGAGCCTGCCGGCACGAAGTCGGCACCGCCGCTCATCTCGTAGAATGCCCAGCCCATGAAACCAAATGTCAAAAAGATGAACCGTTTCATTTTTGCTGTTCCTCGTCCCGTGTCAAACCATGTTGCTGTTGAGAGACCAACGCGAAACTTCGCGAATGGTTCATTTCCGATTGGCAAGAATTCGCATAGCCGGAAAGTATTGCTTTTTTCTCACTTGAAACCGTGCAAGCGGCCATTTTCCCGAGTCGGTTGTGGGTAATCTGTCGCTTGCCCGCTCTGGCGTGCTTGGCTAAAAGACCCGTCATGTCAGACACAAGCACACCCCCAGAACTCGACCCGAATGACCTGTCCGAGCCGCTGCGCCGCGCCTTGGGGGATCGTTACCTGACCTATGCGCTGAGCACGATCATGCACCGGGCGCTGCCCGATGCGCGCGACGGGCTGAAGCCGGTGCACCGGCGCATCCTCTACGCGATGCGCGAGTTGCGGCTGTCGTCCACCGGGGGCTTCCGCAAATCGGCGAAGATTTCGGGCGACGTGATGGGTAACTATCACCCGCATGGCGATGCCGCGATCTACGACGCGATGGCGCGTCTGGCGCAGGATTTCAACGTGCGCTACCCGCTGGTCGACGGGCAGGGCAACTTTGGCAACATCGACGGCGATAACCCTGCGGCCTCGCGCTATACCGAAGCGCGGATGACAGCCGTGGCCGAGGCGATGCTCGAAGGGCTGAACGAGAATGCCGTCGATTTCCGCGAAAACTACGATGGCACGCTGACCGAGCCTGCTGTGCTGCCCGCGCAGTTCCCGAACCTTTTGGCCAATGGCTCCTCAGGCATCGCCGTGGGCATGGCCACGAACATCCCGCCGCATAACATCGCCGAGTTGTGCGACGCCTGTATCCACTTGATCAAGACGCCGGACGCGCGCGACGACACACTCTTGAACTACGTCCCCGGCCCGGATTTCCCCACCGGCGGCATCATCGTCGAGCCGCCCGAAAACATCGCCAATGCCTATCGCACAGGTCGCGGCTCCTTCCGGCTTCGCTGCCGTTGGGAGGTCGAGGATCTGGGCCGTGGCGCGTGGCAGATCGTCGTCACCGAGATTCCCTATCAGGTTCAGAAATCCAAGCTGATCGAAAAGATCGCCGAACTGATCCAGACCAAGAAGATCCCGATTCTTGCCGATGTCCGCGACGAATCCGCCGAAGACATCCGCATGATCATTGAGCCGCGCTCGAAGAACGTCGATCCGAACGTGCTGATGGGCATGCTGTTCCGCAACTCCGATCTGGAGGTGCGATTCTCGCTCAACATGAACGTGCTGATCGACGGGCAGACGCCCAAGGTCTGCTCGCTCAAGGAAGTGCTGCGCGCGTTCCTCGACCACCGTCGTGAGGTGCTGCAACGCCGTTCTCGGCACCGGATGGACAAGATCGACCACCGGCTTGAGGTGTTGCAGGGCCTGATCACGGCGTTTTTGAACCTCGACCGGGTGATCGAGATCATCCGCTACGACGAAGACCCCAAGGCCGCGTTGATGTACGAGGATTGGAGCCGCGCGCATCAGGATACGCTGAGCCGCGCGATGGACGAATCCGCCTATGTCTCGCCCTTGGCGGGGGTCGATGTGTCGAAACTGGCGGTCATCGCGGATGCCGAGGCCGAAGCCACCGGCGTGCTGGCTGAAAGTGGTGAGACCCGCGCGATCCCGCACAGCTACGCGGGCCGCGAGAACGGGCTCTCGGACGTGCAGGCCGAGGCGATTCTCAACATGCGGCTGCGGTCCTTGCGGCGTCTGGAAGAAGACGCGCTGGTCGCCGAGCGTGACGCGCTGATGACCGAGCGTGCGGGGCTCGAAGACCTGCTGGAAAGCGAGGACTTGCAATGGTCCACCATCGCCGAGCAGTTGCGCGCGACGAAAAAGCAGTTCGGCAAGGATTGGGTGATCGACGGCGTGAAGCGCGGCCAGCGTCTGACCGAGTTCGACACCGCCGGAGAGGTCGAAGACGTGCCGATCGAGGCGATGATCGACCGCGAGCCGATCACCGTGGTCTGCAGCCAGATGGGCTGGATCCGCGCCATGACCGGCCATATCGATCTGAACCGCGAATTGAAGTTTAAGGACGGCGACGGCCCGCGCTTTATCTTCCATGCCGAGACGACGGACCGGCTGCTGGTCTTCGGCTCGAACGGGCGGTTCTACACCGTCTCCGCCGCCAATCTGCCCGGCGGGCGCGGCATGGGCGAGCCTTTGCGTCTGATGGTTGATCTGCCCAACGAAGTGCAGATCGTGTCACTCTTTATCCACCAGCCGGGGCGCAAGCTGTTGGTTGCCTCGACGGCAGGCGATGGTTTCGTGGTGCCCGAGGATGACGTCGTGGCCCAGACCCGCAGCGGCAAACAGGTGCTCAACGTGCGTGGCGAAGGCGTCTCGGCGCTGGTCTGTCATCCGGTGTCGGGCGATAGCGTTGCCACCGTGGGCGAGAACCGCAAGGTGCTGGTCTTTGGCCTTGATGAGCTGCCCGAGATGGGCCGGGGCAAGGGCGTGCGGCTGCAGAAGTTCAAGGACGGCGGCCTGTCGGATGCCATCACCTTCACGCGCGAGGCGGGTCTCACTTGGCAGGACCCGGCGGGCCGCACGCGGACCGAGGCCGATCTGGCGGAATGGACCGGCAAGCGCGCAAGCTCGGGCCGCATGGCCCCCCGCGGCTTCCCGCGCGACAACAAGTTCACGTGAAACACCCGCGCCCCTCGGGGCGCGGTCAGTCCAGCGGCTCGGCGGTCATCCAGACGCCGCCCTCGGGGCGCAGGGTCAGGATCATCACCGGCTCAGGATCCTTGCCCGGCACCGGCGTGAACTTGAACCGCCCCAGCAGCGTTGCAAGGATGATCACCGCCTCCTGCAGAGCAAAGCTCGCACCGATGCAGATGCGGGGACCGTCCCCAAAGGGCAGATAGGCGTAGCGGTCGATCGCCTTGCGATCGGCAAAGCGTTCGGGGCGGAAGGCATTCGGATCGTCCCAAAGCAATTCGTTCCGGCCAAGCGCGTAGATCGGGATCATCACCGTGTCGCCGGGGCGGATTTCGCGGTCGCAAAGCGTGTCGTGCTTTTGCGCCGTGCGGGAAATGATCCCGGCAGCGGGGTAAAGGCGCAGCGCCTCGTCTATGATCATCCGCACCAAGGGCAATTGGTCCACATCCTCGCCGGTGCAGGCGCGGCCCTGAAGCACCTCGCGCACTTCGGCGCGGGCGCGTTCCTGCATCTCGGGGTCGAAGCCCATCAAGTACATCGACCACGCCAGCGTCAGCGCCGTGGTCTCATGGCCCGCGACGATGAAGGTCAGCAGGTTGTCGCGCAGCTCGCCGGTGTTCATCTGGCGTTTGGTCTTGGGGTCTTCGCCGTCCAAAAGCAGGTCCAGCAGGTCGGGCGTACCGTCATGGCCGCGCGCAACCCGCGCCTCGATCGCCTGATCTGCCATGGCCTTCATCTGCTTCAGCGCCTGACCGGACATCATCCGCCCCGGGCGCGGCAGCCAGTCGGGCAAGCCGAGGATGTCGAAAAGGCTGATCTTGCCAGCCTGGGCGATATAGTCGTCGATGGCGCCATGCACCTTGTCGCGGTCGAAGGTGCCGTCGCCCGAGAAAGTCACGTCGCCGATCACTTCGAAGGTCGTCGTCACCATCTCGTCGAGCATGTTGACCGCGCGCGGCCCGGCTTCGGCGATGCGCTCGGCCGAGCGGGCGGCGGCGGCGCTCATGACGGGGGCGAGGTTGCGCACGTTGCGCTGCGAAAAGACGGGGGCGGCGGCGCGGCGCTGCCAGCGCCAATGCGCGCCCTCGGCGATGAAAAGCGACTCGCCGATGGCCGGGCGCAGCAGGTTCTTGGTGACGTCGGACTTGGGGTAATCCTCCAGCCGGTTAAGGAGGATTTGCCGGATCGCGCCGGGGTCCATCACCATATGCCAGCGCTTGCCGGTCTTGCCCGAGACCATGGGCTGTGTCGTGGCAATCTTGGGAATGATTCTCAGCACGTTGCGCCGCGCCATCTGCAGGCTGCCGAGCATGCCGACAGGCTCGGTAACGAGCGGCACGCGAACGGGCAGGGGGCGGGCTTGGGTCATCTTGCTGTCCTCACTCTGTGTCCAAGATAGACCGGCCCGGGGGCTGCGCAACTGCGGCAAATGATTGCGCCCCTTGGGCCCATCGGCTACCCCTTTTCGAAACCTTAACACCCCTGAGGGATCGCCCATGCTGAGAGTTCTTGCCCTGTTGACCTTCGTCGCGACGCTGGCCGCCTGCAACGGGGCATCCGACCTCGACAAGGCGCCGACCCCGCTGGGGGATTTCAATCTGCACCACAATATCGTGGTGGCCCCCAAGGCGCAGAAGGGGCCGCTCAGCCGCGAGGTGAGCAAGGAAGAACTGGCCGAGGCCGTGCGCGCCGCCACCGCCGAACGCTTTGATCGCTACGAGGGCGAGCGGCTCTATCACTTCGGCATCAGCGTCGAGGGCTACGTGCTGGCCCAGCCGGGCATCCCGCTGGTCTTTGCCCCCAAATCGATCCTGATCCTCAACCTGACGGTCTGGGATGACGCCAAGAACAAGAAGCTGAACCCCGAACCGCATCAGATCACTGTCTTCGAATCCCTCGATCAGGGGCCGGTGGTGGGCTCGGGCTATACCAAATCCGCCGAAGAGCAGCTGAAGAACCTCAGCCAGAACGCGGCCAAGGCGATTGAGACCTATCTGGTTAAGCAAAACCGCGAAGAGGGGTGGTTCAACGGCGGCACAGCCCTGTCCCCCGCCGGGGAGCCCGAGGATAAATAGGCCATAGCCGGGGCGCGCCCGACCGATGCGGCAGGCCCACGGTGGGCTTTAAGTGGCGCCAAGACGCAAGTCTCGCTTGATTTTACCGCTCGAACCCAATACATCGCCCGCCAGATAGGGTTCGGGTCCCCGTTGGGGCCCCTCAATTAAAAGGGCGCCACCATGGCAAAGGCAAAGTTTGAACGCACCAAACCGCACGTCAACATCGGCACGATCGGCCACGTTGACCACGGTA